>NZ_CP127294.1:6185833-6503750 GCF_030285625.1 Amycolatopsis sp. 2-15 | reverse complement strand
CCCTCGTTCTCGATCGGGTTCTGCGTGGCGAGCACGAGGAACGGGTCGGGCATCGGGAAGGTCTGGCCACCGATCGACACGTGCCGCTCGGCCATCACCTCCAGCATCGCCGACTGCACCTTCGCCGGCGCGCGGTTGATCTCGTCGGCGAGGACGAAGTTGGCCACGACCGGGCCGAGCTCCACGTCGAAGCGCTCGGCGCCCTGGCGGTAGATGCGCGTGCCGAGGATGTCGGCCGGCACGAGGTCGGGCGTGAACTGCACCCGGGAGAACGACCCGCCGACCACCCGCGCGAAGGTCTCCACGGCCAGCGTCTTCGCGACACCGGGCACGCCTTCCAGCAGCAGGTGCCCCTTCGCCAGCAGCCCGACGAGCATGCGCTCCACCAGCCGGTCCTGGCCGACGATGATGCGCTTGACCTCGAACACGGTGCGTTCCAGCAACTGGGCGTCCCGCGCCGGCGTGCCGGGCTGCTGCCCGTTCCCGCCCTCGGCGTAGCCGGGCTCGGTCACTCTGCCTCCTGTGGTTCTGCTTTCTCCGGGCTCGCCCGCGACCGTACTGCTTCCCGGTGGTCGTAGTCCGCGCGGCACGCTGGCCCGTCACGGTAGCCAAGCGCATCAGCGGTGTGACAGCTGTGAAGACCGTGTCAGCGGTGCCGGCGCAGGTCGCGCGGCGTGTCGAAGTCGTCGCTTTCGCCCGATTCGGCGATCCCGGCGGGGCCTGGGTGTGCCACACGCCGCGCAGCCCGTCCCCCGCCGGGCTCGACGAATACGGCACCATCGGCGCACCGGCCGCGCCGAGCCGGCGGTCCACTGTGGATATCCCGCCGGGCTCCCGTTGGTCCACACCGGACAGTCGCCGGGCCGGCGAGCACGAACTCCCCACGCACACCACCCGCTCGCGCTAGCGTCTGCGCATGGACGATCCCCTGCTGGCCGCCTACGACACCGAGGTCCGCGCAGCCGAGCTCACGACCGCCGAGCCGGGCACGACCCTGCTGCGCGACGGACCCGTGGCCCGGATCGTCGGCGCGCGGCGCGGCCAGGTCGTGGGCTTGCCCGACCTCGGCGTGACCGGGGCGGCGCTGGCGGTGCTCATCGAGCGGCAGGTGCGGTTCTTCGGCGCACGCGGCGAGGTGTTCGAGTGGAAGACGCGCGCCCACGACCGTCCCGCCGAGCTGCCCGATCGGCTGCTCGCCGCCGGGTTCGCCGCGGAGGAGACGGAGACCGTGCTCATCGCACCGCTGTCCGCGATCGCCGCCTCCGCGCCGCCATCCTCGGACGCGCTGGTCCGCGAAGCCACCGGCGCAAGGGATCTGCGCCGGATCGCGGAGCTCACGGCCGCCGTGTTCGGCGGCGACGAGCAGGCCGTGGCGCGTGAGCTGCTCGCCCGTGCGAGCGAGGACCACGGCACGACCGTGCACGTCGTGGCCGAATCCGACGGGCGGCTCGTCTCCGCCGCACGCCTGGAGCTCGTGCCGGGCACCACGTTCGCGGGCCTCTGGGGCGGGGCGACCCTGCCGGAGTTCCGCGGCCGCGGGCTCTACCGCGCCCTCGTCGCACACCGGGTGGCCGCCGCGCGCAGCCGCGGGGTCCGGTACCTGCAGGTCGACGCGCTGCCGCCGAGCCGCCCGATTCTCGAGCGCCTCGGCTTCACCGCGGTGACCACGACGACGCCGTATGTACGCAATCCCGGTTGAGGTTTGTTTTTCTCCGTCCCGACAATCCCGCGTTTTCTTTTCACCATGCGTTTTTATCGAGTCGCCAATAGGGGTCCGGTGATCAACACCCGCTCACCTGCGACGCCACCGCCACCCGAACCGCGGCCGCCATCCACGGCGTTTTCCCGCGCCCGCTGGACGCCGAGAGCTTTCCGGCCACGTGCGGCACTTCACGGCCACGGGTTTCCTGCCACCACCGGACCGACGGCGCAACGACGAAGCACGGGGCGAGGAGGTGAATACCGCTCCGGAAGGGCGGGCGCTGGTTCAGCGCCGTGACCACCACGAGGCCTGGTGCCCTCGGGCCCGCTCGGCCTGGAGCTCGACCTCGGCGAGCCAGCCGAGGTACCAGGGGTCGAACGTCATCCGGCCGCGGCCATCGGCCCGCGGTCCGATTCCGCCGTCGGAGGCCTCGCAGTCGAACCACAGCGCGCCGCGGTCGGGGCCGGTCACCACGAGGAGGTCGTAGTGGCCGCAGCCCCGGTGGCAGAGCGGCAAGGTGCCGTGGGTGCCGGCCTCGTTGCTGGCATCGAGCGAGCGGGACAGCTCGGGCCATCGCTCCCGCGGGATCGTCGTGAAGTCCGGCCGTTCGGCGTGGTGGAAGAGCTCTCGGTGCGGGAACTCCGCCCGCGAGTCCACGCCGTCGCCACGCCGGTCGCCGACGGCGAACTCCCAGCGCCGGCCGGACCGGCGGAAGCCCAGCAGCCCGTAGCCCGGACCCGCCCCACTCGCGCCGACCTCCACGAGGAAGCTCCGGTACGGCTCGGGCAACGACGTGCCGAACTGCTCCTCGACTCCCTCAGCCTCGGGTTCGCGCAGCGGTGGAGCCAGCCGGAACCCGTGTGCGCTCGCGCCGAACACCGAGCGCGAGTCCCGCCGCTTCGCCAGCCGGCCGCGGACTCCGTCCCACGTCACGAGGGACGAGCGTAGGACCTCAGCCGATCAACCGAGTCGCATACGGCATGATCCCGCCGTAGCGCACCGCCGTCACCCGCACGTACGAGCCGGACTGCGGAGCCTCCACCATCTGCCCGCCGCCGAGGTACAGGGCGACGTGGTGGATGCCGCCCGAGCCGCCCCAGAAGAGCATGTCGCCGCGGCGCATCTGGGAAAGGGGGACACGGCGGCCGGAGGTGTACTGGTAGCCGCTGTAGTGCGGCAGGGCGCGCACGCCGGCGAAGGCGTAGATCATCAGGCCGGAGCAGTCGAAGCCGATCTTGCGGTAGTCGCCGTACATGTCGGCGACGCCGCCGTCGTGGATGCCGCGGGTGGGGCCGCTGCCGTTGCCGCCGCCCCAGGCGTACGGGCGGCCCAGCTGCGACAGCGCCCGGGCGATCACGGACTCGATCGACGAGCCCGCCCCGGGTGAAGGCCGGCCACCGCCACCGGAGGAGGGACGACCGCCGCCGCCCGAGGAGGCCAGTGCCGCCTGGCGGGCGCGTGCCTCGTCCTCACGCTGTTTCTGCGCGACCCAGTCCTGGTAGCGCTGGCGCTGGCCCTGCAGGCCGTTGACCTTGGACTGCGCCGCGTAGAGCTGCTGCTCCACCGAGCTCTTGCTCGCCTGCAGCTGCTGGTTCTGCGACGTCTGGGCCTGCTGCGCCTGCACGGCGTCGGCCTGGGCGGCGTCGGCGCCGCTCTTCGCCTGGCGCGCGGCTTCCTGCTTCTGCTGCGCGACGTCGAGGGCCTTGCGTGCGGCGGCGTCCTTGTTGGACTTGTCCGTCTGCGCCTGCTGGAGCCGGTCGAGAGCGTTGAGCCGCGAACCACCGATGGAGTCGAGGATCTGGGCGCGGGCCAGCAGGTCCTTGGGGCTGTCGGAGGTGAGGTACGCCGAGATGGAGCCGACCGTGCTGCCCTGCTCGAAGCTGGCCGCCGCGAACTCCTTGAGGTCCTGGCGCGCCTTCTCGATCGCGCCCGCCGCGGCGTCGGCCTGCGTGCGCGCGGACTTCGCGGCGTCCTCGGCCTGGCTCGCGGCGTCCTGCGCCGACTGCAGGTCGACCAGGGCCTTCATGGCCTGTTCCTGTTTCAGCTCGACGTCGTCCTGCAGCGAGCTGAGCTTCTGCTCGGCCTGTGCGAGCTGGTTGGTGAGCTTGCCGACTTCGCCGGCCTTCTCGTTGGCCGCGGCCTTCGACGAGTTCAGCTCGGAGTCGCTCGGGTTGGGCGGAGGCGGCGGCACCGCCAGGCCCGTGCCCGCTGCTCCGAACAGGACCACGAGGGCGAAGGAGCCGACAGTGAGACCACGCCGCAAGACCCGCCCACGCCGGACCACCACGACCAGCCACCTCCCGCTCACCAGCGCCTGCCAGCAGTGATCACACCGCGTGCCACTGCAGTCACACCACTATCACAAGCCTCAGGCGGAACTCACACACCGTAGACACCAATTCCCCTTATCGGGGGACCCTCGAGGTTCGGCGTGTCCGAATGGCCCAGCTCACTCCGCGTGCCGTCTTGAAGTGAATACAGGACACGCGTACTGTTTGGGGCGACGGACGAAGTGTGCCATCCCGATTCCGGTCCTACGGTGGGGGTGCGCAAGACTCGGTCGCGGTCTTCCCGAGGACCGCGAAACACACACCGAACTGACCCGGGGCCCGCACCCGCGACGGCGCGGGTCCCCGCCACTGGAGTTAGACGTGACTGCACCTGCCAGCAAGGACAGCTTCGGCGCCAAAGACACGCTGAAGGTCGGAGACAACTCGTACGAGGTCTTCCGCCTGAACAAGGTCGAAGGCGCCGAGCGCCTGCCCTACAGCCTGAAGATCCTGCTCGAGAACCTGCTGCGCACCGAGGACGGCGCGAACATCACCGCCGACCACATCCGCGCGCTCGGCAGCTGGGACCCCAGCGCCGACCCGTCCATCGAGATCCAGTTCACGCCCGCGCGCGTGATCATGCAGGACTTCACCGGCGTTCCCTGCGTCGTGGACCTCGCCACCATGCGCGAGGCCGTCACCGACCTCGGTGGCGACCCCGACAAGGTGAACCCGCTGGCGCCGGCCGAGCTGGTCATCGACCACTCCGTGATCATCGACGTGTTCGGCCGCGCCGACGCGTTCGAGCGCAACGTCGAGATCGAGTACGAGCGCAACCGCGAGCGCTACCAGTTCCTGCGCTGGGGCCAGGGCGCCTTCGACGAGTTCAAGGTCGTCCCGCCGGGCACCGGCATCGTGCACCAGGTCAACATCGAGCACCTCGCGCGCACGGTGATGTCCCGCAACGGCCAGGCCTACCCCGACTCCTGCGTCGGCACCGACTCGCACACCACGATGGTCAACGGCCTGG
The DNA here is from genome assembly GCF_030285625.1 of Amycolatopsis sp. 2-15. Lineage (NCBI taxonomy): Bacteria > Bacillati > Actinomycetota > Actinomycetes > Pseudonocardiales > Pseudonocardiaceae > Amycolatopsis > Amycolatopsis carbonis. The sequence continues at coordinate 6,498,748 of NZ_CP127294.1, read as the reverse complement.
GCGTGCTGGGCTGGGGCGTCGGCGGCATCGAGGCCGAGGCCGCCATGCTGGGCCAGCCGGTGTCGATGCTCATCCCGCGCGTGGTCGGCTTCAAGCTGACCGGCGAGATCCCGACCGGCGTGACCGCCACCGACGTGGTGCTCACCATCACCGAGATGCTGCGCAAGCACGGGGTGGTCAGCAAGTTCGTCGAGTTCTACGGCGAGGGCGTGGCCTCGGTGCCGCTGGCCAATCGCGCCACCATCGGCAACATGAGCCCCGAGTTCGGCTCCACCGCGGCGATCTTCCCGATCGACGACGAGACCATGCGCTACCTCAAGCTCACCGGCCGCTCGGCCGAGCAGGTCGCGCTCGTCGAGGCCTACGCCAAGGAGCAGGGTCTCTGGCACGACGCGGCCCACGAGCCGGTCTACTCCGAGTACATCGAGCTGGACCTCTCCACGGTCGTCCCGTCGATCGCCGGCCCGAAGCGCCCGCAGGACCGCATCGAGCTCTCCGACGCGAAGTCCTCCTTCCGCAAGTCGGTCCACGACTACGTGGACGACGACCAGCGCACCCCGCACACCAAGGTCGACGAGGCTGTCGAGGAGTCCTTCCCGGCGAGTGACCCGGCTTCGCTCTCGTTCGCCGACGAGGACGCCGAGCCGGTCCATTCGGCCGCCAACGGCGCGGCGGGCCGCCCGTCGAAGCCGGTCACCGTGACCTCGGCCGAGCGCGGCGAGTTCGTGCTCGACCACGGCGCCGTGGTGATCGCCTCGATCACCTCGTGCACCAACACCTCGAACCCGTCGGTGATGCTGGGCGCGGCGCTGCTCGCGCGCAACGCGGTGGACAAGGGCCTCGCGGTCAAGCCGTGGGTCAAGACGTCGATGGCGCCGGGCTCGCAGGTCGTCACCGACTACTACAACAAGGCCGGCCTGTGGCCGTACCTGGAGAAGCTGGGCTACCACCTGGTCGGCTACGGCTGCACCACCTGCATCGGCAACTCCGGCCCGCTCTCGGACGAGATCTCGGCCGCGATCCAGGAGAACGACCTCACCGCCGTCTCGGTGCTTTCGGGCAACCGGAACTTCGAAGGCCGCATCAACCCCGACGTGAAGATGAACTACCTCGCGTCGCCGCCGCTGGTCATCGCCTACGCGCTGGCCGGCACGATGGACTTCGACTTCGAGCACCAGCCGCTGGGCGTCGATCAGGATGGCGCCGACGTCTTCTTGAAGGACATCTGGCCGACGCCGCAGGAGATCCAGGAGACCATCGACTCCTCGATCACGCAGGAGATGTTCACCAAGGACTACGCCGACGTCTTCGACGGCGGCGAGCGCTGGAAGGCGCTGCCCACCCCGGAGGGCAAGACCTTCGAGTGGGACTCCGAGTCCACCTACGTCCGCAAGCCCCCGTACTTCGAGGGCATGCAGGCCGAGCCGGCGCCGGTCACCGACATCTCCGGCGCGCGGGTACTGGCGAAGCTGGGCGACTCGGTCACCACCGACCACATCTCCCCCGCCGGCGCGATCAAGGCCGACACCCCGGCCGGCAAGTACCTCACCGAGCACGGCATCGAGCGCAAGGACTTCAACTCCTACGGCTCGCGCCGCGGCAACCACGAGGTCATGATCCGCGGCACCTTCGCCAACATCCGGCTGCGCAACCAGCTGCTGGACGACGTGCAGGGCGGCTACACGCGCGACTTCACCCAGGACGGCGCCCCGCAGGCGTTCATCTACGACGCCGCGCAGAACTACGCCGCGCAGGACATCCCGCTGGTCGTGCTGGGCGGAAAGGAGTACGGCTCGGGCTCGTCGCGTGACTGGGCGGCCAAGGGCACCTCGCTGCTGGGCGTGCGCGCGGTGATCACCGAGTCGTTCGAGCGCATCCACCGCTCGAACCTCATCGGCATGGGGGTCATCCCGCTGCAGTTCCCGGCCGGTGAGTCGGCCGCGTCGCTGAAGCTGGACGGCACGGAGACGTTCGACATCTCCGGCATCACCAAGCTCAACGACGGTGAGACCCCGCGCACAGTGCACGTCACGGCCACCAAGCAAGACGGCACCAAGGTGGAGTTCGAAGCCGACGTCCGCATCGACACCCCGGGCGAGGCGGACTACTACCGCAACGGCGGCATCCTGCAGTACGTGCTGCGGAAGATGACCAACGCCTGACCTGCCCAGAACACGCGCGAAGGCCGCTCCGGAGTTTCCGGGGCGGCCTTCGCCGTTGTTGAACCGGGTTACCGGACGACGGCGCCGGACTCAGGATCGAGCTTCAGCGGTTTCGCCTTCGGGTGGGAGAAGTCGAACATACCGGTGAGCGGCGCCGCCAGGGCGTCGAAGGAGCCGTCGCCGATGCGGCCGAGGTGCCAGTTGTCCTCGATGAACCGAAGCACCGACGTCTGGTCGGTCATCGTGTGGTCCACGTGGTTCACGCGGCTGTAGGGCGAGATCACGAGCAGCGGCAGGCGCGGGCCGTAACCGCAGCGGTCGGCGTACCCGCCGAGCCGCACGGGATGCGAGGTGCAGATCGCGGAGTCCTGAGCGGAGTCGTGGGAGCCGTTCACGATCTTCGAGGGCACGTGGTCGTACCAGCCGTCGGAGTCGTCGTAGGCGAGCACGATCGCGGTGTCCCGCCAGTGCGGCGACGCCTGGATCCGGTTGATCTCGGAGACCACGAACGCCTGCTCGTCGAGCGAGTCGGAGTAGCCGGCGTGTCCGTCCTGGTAGGACGGTGCCTTGAGGAAGCTCACCGCGGGCATGGTGCCGGCGCCCAACGCTTCGTCGAAGTCGCTCACGTCGTACTGGTGGTTGGCCCGGTCGGGCTGACCGACGGCATGCGGCGAGCTCGGCGGGAGGTGCTTCGCGTTCGCCGTCGACTCGTAGTACTGGAACGGCTCGTGGTGCGGGCTGTAGTCCACCACGGCCTGGTCGCCGACGTTCGCGTGCTGCGTGCCGCAGACCGCGTAGCCGCCGGCCGAGCCCGTGGGCTTGAAGCCACCCTCGAACCAACCCCACGTCACGTGCTTGGCGTTGAGCAAGTCACCGACGTTGCGCCCCTCGAAGGCACCGAGGTTGTCGGTCGCGGTGTGGTTCTTGTCGGAGCAGTCGTCGAACGCCGGGTCCGGGTCGGTGATCATCGTGCCGACACCGTGCTCGTCGGGCGAAGCCGCCGTGTTCGGGTCGACCTTCGGCTCCCCCGTGACCGAGTCCACGGGCTGCAGGCCGTGGGTCTGGCCGGAGATCAGGTTGATCGCCCCGGGGCTGGACGGGCCGAACACCGCGTCGAACGAGTTGTCGTTGAGCGCGTAGTGCTGGGCGTAGTTCCACATCGCGGTCACGGTGTTGCCGTCGAAGTAGTCCATGACCAGGCCGGGTTCACCGAACAGCACGGGCTGGCCCGTGCACTTGTCCTTCTCGGTGTTCTCGACGAACTTGTCCATCTTCCCGCCGTTGAAGGCGGCCTGTTCCTTGTTGTAGTCGTGGGCCTGGTCGCACGTGAGGGCCTGGTCGGGGTCGAGCCGCTTCGGGTTGTAGGCGTTGGGGTTGTCGGTGAGCAGCTTGTGGTCGAGCCCGTTGACATTCGGAGTGTGGGGCGCGGCGTGGAACGGCGTGCCGTTCTCGTTGGTGGCGTTCGGGTAGGTGCCGAAGTAGTGATCGAAGGCGATGTTCTCGCCGAAGATCACCACGACGTGCTTGATCGGCGTCGCGGTGGCGAAGCTCGCCGCGTCCACCGCTGCCTCCGGTACCGCCGGCGCCGCCGAACTGCTCGCGCACGCCGCCGCCAGCAGCGCCGCCGCGCCCAGCGCGCCCGCGGCGAGCGTGGTCCTGCTCCTGCTCCTGCCCACGACCTGCCCCTTCCCGCTCATCCCAGCAACACCCGGCCGTAGTGGTCGGCCGGGTCCGTCACGCCGGGGAGCAGGTAGAAGTACCCGCCCCCGAACGGCGAGACGTAGTCCGTGAGCGGCTCGCCTTCGAGCCGCTTCTGCACCGCCTCGAACTGCCGCTCGAGCTCGCGCTGATAACACGTGAACACCAGGCCCATGTCGAGGTTGCCGTTGGTGTCCACGCCGAGGTCGTAGTTCACCGCGCGGCGCAGGATCCGCTCGCCGTCGGTGCGCGGCGTGCGCGGGTCGGCGAGGCGGATGTGGCTCGTCAGCGGGATCACGGTGCCCACGGGGTCCTCGGCGTAGCGCGGCACGTCATGCTCCTGCCCGCCGTCGAGCGGGGCGCCGGTGTCGCGGCGACGGCCGATCATGCTCTCCTGCTCCGAGAGCGACACGCGGTCCCAGAACTCCACGAGCATCCGGATGAGCCGCACCACCTGGTAGCTACCGCCGTCGTCGGTCCACACCAGACGGTCCAGTTCGGACGGCTGCGGGTTGGCCGTGCCGTCCTTGAACCCCAGCAGGTTGCGCGGCGTGCCGGCCGGGCGCGGAGGCGAGGTGAACCCGTCGATCTTCCAGCGCACCTGCATGCCGCCACGAGTGGCACGGGTGATGTCGCGCAGCGCGTGCAGCACCGTGTCGGGCTCCGAGGCGCCGAGCACGAGGCTCAGGTCGCCGTGGCACCAGCGGTCTTCGAGGGCGTCGTCGGGGAAGACCGGCATCGGCTTGAGCTTCGCCGGCTTGCGAGCGGCCAGGCCGTAGCGGTCGTCGAACAGCGAGGAACCCACGCCGACGAGCACCGACAGCTCCCCCGCAGGCACCTCGGGTCCGAGTACTCCGGAGTCGGCGGGCGGGCCGGTGATGCCGAGTGCGGCCAGTGCGCCACCGGCGGTGAGGAACGCGGCGCGACCGGTCAGCTCGCGCAGCAGCTCCGTGAGCTCGTGGCGGTTCTGCGCGACCACGTCGAACGCCGCGACAATCGTGTGCCGCACCGGTTCGGCGAGCACCGCGGCCTGGCGCGGGCTGTGGAACGGCACCGGTCCGGGCTCCGCTGTGGACGCACCGCCGGCGAGCCCCATGAGCCCGGCTCCCGCCCCGGCGGCCGCGGCGCCGCGCAGGAACGTCCGCCGCCCGAGGGTCACGAGATCCTCCTCGGCTCCGCGATCGCGGCGATGGGCGCGAGCCGCTCGGTGAGCTCGGCGACGTCGGCGTTGATCTTCTCGCGCCGCGCGCGGTCGAGAGCGGTCAGCGCTTTCCCCTGCCCCGCGCGCAGGTCGCGCTCGGTGCGGTCGAGCCAGGCGTCGAGATCTTCGAGCCCGGAAAATCTCGTGGTGAGCAAGGGGCGCAGCACGTCGAGTACGGCGCGGGTGCCCGTGACGTTGGCCTGTGCCGTCGCGAGCGTGCTGCCGCTGCCGTAGTCGGTGCGGCCGGTGAGCTCGAACTGCAGGGTGTTCTCCATGATCTCGTGGGCGCGCAGGCCCAGGTCGTTCTGGTCGATCTGCGTGTCGCCGAACCCCGCGCGCAGGTCCTGGACGTCCGCGTCCAGCCGCGTGGCCACAGGCTCCAGCGCGGACAGGATTTCGTTGTGCCACAAGCCGTTCTCGAGCCGGTGAAAACCGGTGAACCCTGGATCGGGAACACCGCCGGCCAGACCCGCGGTCGTGCCGTTGATCGCGCCGTCGGCGTCACCGAACGCGTCGTAGGCCGCGCCGAGCCGCTCGTAGGTCAGGTGCGCCGTGAGCCACGCCCGCTCGGCCGCCGCCCGGTCTCCACTGTGGACGGTCCGCGTCAGCTGCGCGGTCTGTCCCGCGAGTGCGGTGAGCCCGTCGGCCACGTACGCGTGGTACTTCCTCAACGGCTCCAGCAGGTCCGCGTAGGTCACCGGCACCACCGCCGGTCCCGGGCGCTGTGCGCCGCCGCTGATCCGCACGGCCGGCCCGAGGAACGGCGTGCCGTCTTCCGGGGCGCACCGCAGCGCGTAGGCACCGCCGGCCAGGCTCACCGGCAGGGACCGGGTCGTGCCGGATCCCACTCCCTCCAGCTCCCCGAACACGGTCCCCGTGGCGGGATCGACGAGCTCGACCTCCATCGTGACCGCGGCGGTGTTGCGCACCCGCAACGTCTGCGGCCCAGGAGCCGGCGCCACCCAGCTCCCGCCGCAGTCCGACCGGGACACCGTGATCGGGCCGGTCTCGGCCGGCGCTCCGGAGCGTCGGGCCGGTCTCGGCCGGCGCTCCGGAGCGGCTGACAGCGATCACGATCCCGGCGGCGAGGACAACGAGAGCGGCCAACGCCGCCCCGCGCCAGGCGCCCCGATGCCGCACCGACAACTCCCCTCAGGTGAACTTCAGGCGAACACCTTCACGTATTCGCACACACCTGACAAGAGGGTTGTCCCGTTATGCCCGCTTTTCGGAGGGAAGGACACTCCGGTGGCCGTGTCCCCCCGAAGCCGGTCGCCCTACCGCCGGGACAAGACGAAGACCGGCAACGGCCGCCCGGCCGCGACGCGTTCCATCTCGTAGCCTGGCCAGAACGCGAGCAGCTCGGACCACATCCGGTCGTACTCCGCGCCTTCGAGCTCGCGGGCCTTGACCTCAACGACCTGCGCGCGGATCCCGACTGTCGCTTTGGGATCCGCGCGCAGGTTGTAGGTCCAGGCCGGGTTGTTCGGCCGGCCCCAGTTCGAGCCCGTGAGCACGAAGTCGTCGCCGTGCGGGAAGTACAGCAGGTTCGTGCTGCGTGGCAGCCCGCTCTTGCGCCCGGTCGTGGTCAGCCGCAGCGACGGCAGGCCCGCGATGCCGACCAGGCTCACCCGCCCGCCGAAGAAGCGGTGCAGCTTCTGATCGGTCCAGATGATGCCGCGCGAGAGCGTCATCACGAAGGGCCGGGTGCCGAGCTTGCGAGCGAAGGGCTCGAGGGGGTTACGCACGCACAGATCTTGCCAAACTCACCCCGAACCGCTCCTTCGAGTCCGTCCACCAGCGCTCGACGGCGAACCCGGCGGCGGCCAGCTCCGCCTCGACGCCGGTGCGCCGGAACTTCGCGGAGATCTCCGTGCGGATGTGCTCGCCCGCCGCGAAGTGCACCTGCAGGTCGGCGCCCGGGATGTCGACGGTGACCTCGCGCCGGGCGCGCAGCCACATCTCGATCCACTCGTCCTCGGCGTTCCAGTGCGAGACGTGTTCGAAGGCGTCGAGGTCGAAGTTCGCCCCCAGCTGGGAGTTGATGACCCGCAGCACGTTGCTGTTGAAGGCGGCGGTGACGCCGGCCGCGTCGTCGTAGGCGCGCTCCAGCGTCTCGCGGTCCTTCACCAGGTCGGTGCCCAGCAGCAGCCACTCGCCCTCGTCGAGCACCTCCCGCACCGAGTGCAGGAACATGGCGCGCTCGCCGGGCAGGAAGTTGCCGATCGTCCCGCCGAGGAACGCCACGACGCGCGGCGAGGTGCCCGGCAGGAGGTTCAGGTGCTGGGTGAAGTCGCCGACGACACCGCGTACCTCCAACTTCGGATAGTCCGCCGCGATCGCCTCGGCGGCTTCGGCCAGCGCCGACTCCGACACGTCCAGGGGCACGAACGACTCGAGCGTGCCGTGCTCGGTCAGCGCGTCGAGCAGCAGCCGCGTCTTCTCGCTCGACCCGGACCCCAACTCGACGAGCGTGTGCGCGTCGGTGAGCCGCGCGACGTCACCGGCTCGCGCCGCGAGCACCTCGCGCTCGCTGCGGGTCGGGTAGTACTCGGGCAGCTCGGTGATCTTCTCGAACAGCTCGCTGCCCTCGGCGTCGTAGAACCACTTGGGCGGCAACCACTTCTGCTCCGCCGTCAGGCCCGCTCGCACGTCCGCGCGAAGCTCGCCCGCGACGTCGCGGCGATGGCTTTCGAGATCCACTTCCGTCATGAGTTGGTGCTCCGATCCAGGGTCAGGGGAAGGAGTTCGACGCCGGCCGCGGTGACGCGCACGGCGTGATGGTCGGGAACGGGGGTCCAGGCCGGGTCCGGGTCGCACGGCTCGGACGCCAGCACCACACCACCGGCCGCGGACCGCACCGACAGCGCGTGCGTCCACGTGGTGCCGATCAGCGTGGTGCCGTCGGTCAGCAGGAAGTTCAGCCGGGAACCCGGGGCCGCGGCCTCGACCTCGGCGATCAGGTCGGTGACGGCGGCCAGCGGGTCGGCTCCGTCCCGGAGCCGCGCGCGCAGCAGCGCCCACAGCAGCGCCGCGTCGGTCGGCGCCTCGAGCGTGAGCAGCTCGGTGACGTCGAGGGACTTCGCCAGCCCGGCCATCGAACCGGGCCAGCCGCGGACCACGCCGTTGTGGCTGAACAGCCACCGCCCGTCGGTGAACGGCGCCGCGGCCGCCTCGGTCACCGGCATCCCGGTGGTGCCGTTGCGGACCGCGGCGACGAACGCCGTGGTCGAGACCGAGGCGGCCAGCGCGGGCAGCGTCTGTTCCGTCCACAGTGGAGACTGACGCCGGTAGCGCTGCGGCGCGCCACCGAGCTCGGGGTACCAGCCGAGGCCGAAGCCGTCGGCGTTGACCGAGCCGCCGCCGCGCATGTCGAGCGGTGCGTACGACTGTACGAGCAGCGCGTGGGGCGCGGCGAACATCAGCTCGGCAGGCGAAATGGGCGCGCCGAGGTACGCGAGGTGCCGGCACATGCCGTTCAGCTCACCTCGCCGGGCCGGGGGTCACGGGCGCAGCGGAAGCCGGAGAAGATCTGCCGCCGGATCGGGTAGTCCCAGTTGCGGAACGTGCCGCGGATCGCCGCCGAGTCGGTGCCGAACGAACCACCGCGCAGCACCTTGTGATCCGGGCCGAAGAACACCTCCGAGTACTCCCGGTACGGGAACGCCGCGAACCCCGGGTAGCCGTGGAAATCGGTGCTCGTCCACTCCCACACGTCGCCGATCAGCTGGTGCACGCCCAGCGGCGACGCCCCGGCCGGGTACGCGCCGGCCTCGGCCGCGCGCAGGTGGCGCTGCCCGAGGTTGGCGTGCTCGGCCGTCGGTTCCTCGTCGCCCCAGGGGAAACGCCGCGAACGGCCAGTCGCCGGGTCATGGCGCGCGGCCTTCTCCCACTCCGCCTCGGTGGGCAACCGCTTGCCCGCCCAGGCGGCGTAGGCCTCGGCCTCGTAGTACGACACGTGCACCACCGGCTCGTTCACCGGAACCGGCTCGTGGACGCCGAACCGCGTGCGCCACCAGCCGCTCGGCTCGCGGTGCCAGAAGCGCGGCGCCGTGATGCCGTGGTCGTGGCGGTAGGCCCAGCCGGGCTCGCTCCAGAACCGCCGCTCGTCGTAGCCGCCGGACTCGAGGAACTCGACGTAGGCCCCGCACGTGACCGCACCGGTGTCGAGGAAGTACGCCGGCACGTCGATCTCGTGGGCCGGGCGCTCGTTGTCCAGCGCCCACGGCTCGGCCGTGGTCCCCATGGTGAAGCGGCCGGCCGGCACGAAGACCTCGGCGGGCAGCCGGCCCGCCGACGCCGGCGGCTCCGGCGCGTGCAGCACCGGCTCGCCCTTGCGCAGCTGGTGGGTGGCCAGCATGGTCTCGTCGTGCTGCTGCTCGTGCTGGGTGATCATGCCGAACGCGAACGCGCTCTCGGTGAGCCGGCTGCCCTCCAGCGGCGCGGTCTCCAGCACGTCGAACGCCTTCTCGCGGACCTCGCGCACGTACGCGCGGGCCTCGGCCGGGCCGAGCAGCGGCAGGGCCGGCCGGTCGGCGCGCGCGTGCTGGAACGCGTCGTAGAGGTCGTCGATGTCCGGGCGCAGTGGCTCGCGCCCGCCCACGTCGCGGACCAGCCACAGCTCTTCCTGGCTGCCGATGTGCGCGAGGTCCCAGACCAGCGGCGACATGAGCTTCGAGTGCTGGCGGACCAGGTCCTCGTCGTCGACGGCGTCGGTGAGGACGACGCTGCGCGCCCGCGCCCGGGTGAGGGCCTCGGCCGCGTGGGCCCGCAGGTTCTGCGGGCTCAGCTCCAGTAGCGGGTTGTGCTCCGGGGTAACGCTCATCGCTCCTGACTCCTCGATCCGTTCACGCGTGTGCGCACGCTCTCGGTGATCTCCGTGATGGTTGCGGCCGGCAGGCCCGTGGTGGACAGCTCGGCGATGCCGAGCTCCACGAGCTTGCGCGCGACGGCGGCGATGGCCTCATCGGCCAGGCCCCGCGTCGCGGCATCGACCCAGCGGTCCGCCACCGGCGCGCACAAGCGGCGCACCTCGTCCACTGTGGACGGACGGGCGAGCAGGGCCGAGACGAGGGCGACCGGGGTCAGCCACTCGCCGGGCGGCTGGGCGTCGAGGTACCGGATCTCCAGGTACCCGTGGGGCCGCACCGGGGTGAACATCGTGGTGAGGTGGTAGTCGAGGTCCTCCGCCGTCGGACGGCGCAGCACCCCGGCCGCACCGCGGCCCTCGATCCAGTCGGCGAACGTGAACCCGTCCGGCGCGTCCCACGGCCGCTCGCCGCGGGGCAGCACCATCAACGGCGTGTCCATCATCCGCCGGCCCCAGTCGGCGGCGGGGTCCGGACCGGGCTCGGCCGAGCGGGTCCGCACCGGCTCGGTCTCGAGCACCGCGAGCCAGCGCGCGGACTCGAGGCCGGTGTCGCGGCCGGCGTGCACCCGGGAGTTGGCGAACGCGGCCAGCAGCGGCGGACCCATCACGTGGGCCGCCTCCCAGCGCGCCGCGACCTGGTCGGCTTCACCCGTGTCCACGCAGATCTGCAGCCCGGCGGTGCTGCACATCATGGTGATCCCGCCTTCGCCGATCGGCTCGAACCGGCGCTCCATCGCGGCGTAGCGAGGAGTGCGCAGGGCGCGCCGGGGCGGGCGGTGGGCGTCGATGCCCGACTCGCCGAGCACGAGTCCGTGCCGGGCCAGCAGGCTGACGAGATGGGAGAGGTCGGCCGAGACGGCTGCGTGCAGATCGGGCAGCGAGGCCTGAGGAAGAGCGGAGATCTCCACCTGGCACCCGGGCTCGAGACTCACGGGGGAGCCTGCCGGAAGCGGGGTGGCCGGACTGTCGGGGCGCAGTGTCCGCGGGGTGTGCGGGCCGAGCGCCGTGGCCAGGGCATCGGGATCGAGCGGGCGGGCCGGGTCCTCGGTGTGGTGCACCGTGAACTCCAGTTCCACGCCCAGCAGTCTCGGTGGGCCGTGCTTGAAACACACCGAGGCGACGTACGCCTCCCCGGCCGCGCGGTCCGAAAGCACCCGCGCGGTCAGGTTCGACGCACTTCCGGACTTCTCCGGAAAATCGTGCACCGCAGTCATCGTTCGCCGTCCGAGTCAAGGAGGTCCGCGGGGTGGGACCTCTCGGCTTCGGACGCTACACGGAGGGTCTGACAAAATCAGGTGCCCGCGAGCGCAGGCGAGAATCACAAGACTCTCGTAAGGACTCCTGACCTGGGAGTTTGTCCTGAAGTTCCCGCCCGTTGCTCCGTCCGGATGATCACGGCAGGGCAGGTTCGGTGCCCAATCCGAGCTCCGCGGCCGCGGACTGCACGGCCCCGATCACGAGGTGCAACGCCGGGCGCCGGATCTCCGTGCGCCGGTAGGCGATCGACACCGTGCGCAGCAGCGGCGTCGTCAGCGTGACCACGTCGATGCCCGGCGGCCGCAGCAGCCGCAGCCCGAGGTCCGACACGAGCGTGACCCCGAGGCCTGCGCCCACCATGGCCATGGCCGTGGACTGCTCCTCGACCTCGTGGTTGATCTTCGGGGAGAAGCCGTGGCGGTGGCACGCCATACGCATCGCCCGGCCGAAGTGCGACTTCGGGCTCGCGAGGATCCACGGGTGCTCGGCCAGCTCGTCGAGCGACACCGAGCCGGCGGGGAACGCGCCGGCGGGCACGGCCGCGTGCAGCCGTTCGATGGCCACCACCGCGCGTTCCAGCCCGTTGTCCCACCGCGTCGGCGCGTCGGAGTAGTCGATCACGAACGACAGGTCGAGCGTGCCGTCGCGCACCGCCTCGGCGGTGTCCTCGGGGGCCAGCTCGCGCGTCTTCAGCTGGATCCCCGGGTATTCGGCGGCGAGCGCGGTCAGCGCCGAAGGCAGCAGCCCGGACGCCACCGACGCCCACACCCCCGCGGTCAGGCGCGCGGACATCGAGCCCTGCGCCTCCTCGAGGGCGAGCGTCGCGCGCTCGACCGAGCCCAGGATCTCCTCGGCGTGCTCGGTGAGCAGCACGCCCAGCTCGGTGAGCTGGACGCGCCGGCCGAGTCGTTCGAACAACTTCGCACCCACGTCCCGTTCGAGCTGCGCCAGCTGCTGCGACACGGCCGAAGCCGTGTAGTGCAGCGACACCGCGGCAGCGGTGACCGTCCCCCGGCGCCGCAGCTCCCGGAGCATCCGCAGGCGGTGCAACGAAAGCTCCATACACGAACCCTAAACAACTTCGTGCAGCTTCGTTAACTGGACGCGAAGGGCCTTGCGACCGCACCCTCGAAAGCGACGGCCGACCCGGGCTGTCCAGACCCCCCTGGAGGTGAGTGGCCAGATGCTTCCGCAGAACGCCGAACCGTTGATGAGGCTGACGTGGACCGACCCCGTCACCGGCGCGCACGGCTACCTGGTCGTGCACAGCCTGGTGTCCGGCGTCGCCACGGGCGGCACGCGGATGCGGGCGGGCTGCACCATGGGCGAGGTCGAGGACCTCGCCCGCGGGATGGCGAACAAGACGGCCACGTTCAACCTCCCCGTCGGCGGCGCCAAGGGCGGCATCGACTTCGACCCCAAGGACCCCCAGGCCTTCGGCGTGCTCACGCGGTTCTGCGAGTTCCTGCGGCCGTGGCTCGACGCCAGCTGGGTTACCGCCGAAGACCTCGGCGTGCCGCAGCACCTCATCGACTCCGTCTTCGAGCAGCTCGGGCTGGAGCAGTCGTACCACGCCGCGATCCACCGGTCGGCCGATCCCGAGCGCACGCTGCGGCGGGTGCAGGCCGGGCTCAACGCCCCCGTGCCCGGTGGCCTGCTGCTGGGTGACGTGATCGGCGGCTACGGCGTGGCGCAGGCCTGCCTGGGCGCCGCCTCGGCGTGGGGCTGGGAGGCGGCCGAGACGACCGTCGCGATCCAGGGCATCGGCACCATGGGCGGCGGCGCCGCGTGGTACCTGCACGAAGCCGGCGTGAAGGTCGTCGCCGTGGCCGATGCCGCGGGCACGCTGTACGACCCCGAGGGCCTCGACGTGCCGGCGCTGCTCGACCTGCGCGACCGCTTCGGTGAGGTGGACCGCTCGCGGCTGCCCGAAGGCGTCCGCACGCTGCCGCGTGAGGCGGTCGTGGCGACCGACGCCGACATCCTCGTGCCGGCCGCGATCTCCTACGCGCTGCGCGTGGACAACGAGAACCTCGTGAAAGCCAAGGTCGTGGTGGAGGCCGCGAACGCGGCGACGACACCCGAAGCCGAGGCTTCGCTGTCCGCGCGCGGTGTCGCCGTGATCCCGGACTTCGTCGCGAACGCGGGTGCCGCCGCGTGGGCGTGGTGGCTGCTGCTGGGCGAGGTGGGCGCGGACCCGGCCGACTCGTTCCTGCGGCTGCGCACGGAGATGCAGGCGAAGGTGGCGCTGCTGCTCGCGGAGTGGCACCTCGACCGCGTGCCGCCGCGCGTGACCGGCCTGCAGTTGGCCGAGACCACTCGCGCCGCCCGGGCGGCCGAGGCGCAGGCGAACCAGGGGGCGCCTGCCCTTCTCATCCCGTAAGCCGCCGCCCCTCCGGACCGGGGGTCGCGCGGTGCCCCGGGACGGGGCGGGGCACCGCGCGGAACTTCCCGGTGTTCAAGCGCTTCAGGAAGCTGACGACCGGGCGAACCGGTCGAGGGCCCCGACGAGGACCTCGCTGATCGAGCCGGTGGCCGTCGTGTGCCCGGAGTCGCCGACGAGCAGGAGCTCCGCGTCCGGCAGCGCCCGTTCCAGCAGCCACGGCGTGCCGGCCAGGTTGCCGAGGTCGAGCGAGCCCTGGACCAGCGTCGCCGGGATCCCCGCGAGCCGGTCGGCGTCGCGCAGGATGGCGCCGTCCTCACTGAAGCAGCCGTTGGCGAAGTAGTGCGTGACGAGCCGCGCGAACGCCAGCCGGTAGGCGGGGTCGGTGAACCGCGACGCCGCCGGTTCGATGGAGAGCATCGCGTCTTCCCAGTCGCACCAACGGCGGGCGGCCGCTTCGTGGACGGCGGGGTCGGGATCCATGAGCAGCCGGTGGTAAGCCCGGGCGAGATCGCCGCCGCGCTCGGCCGCCGGCACGCCGTCGCGAAACTTCGCGAACGCCGCTGGGAAAACCGCGCCCAGACCACGCGTGAGCAGGTCCAGCTCGGCCTGCCGGTCGGTGGCCAAGCCGAGGAGCACGAGCTCGCTCACGCGCTCCGGGTGCCGCTCGGCGTAGAGCAGCGAGAGCGCCGAACCCAGGACCCGCCGAACAGCAGCCAGGTGTCGATGCCGAGCGTGGTTCGCAGCAGCTCCATGTCCGCGAGCAGGTGCGGGGTGGTGTTGGCCGACAGGTCGGCGACGGGCTCGCCCGCGTACGGCGTGCTGCGCCCGCAGCCGCGCTGGTCGAACAGCACCACGCGGTAGCGGGCGGGGTCGAAGAACCGCCGGTGCGCCGGCAGGCAGCCGCCGCCGGGGCCGCCGTGCACGACGAGGGCGGGCTTCCCGACGGGGTTGCCGCACTCCTCCCAGTACACGGAATGGCCGTCGCCGACGTCCAGCATTCCGGTGCGGTACGGGGAGATCTCGGGGTGAAGTCCAGGCACGGCACGTCCTTTTTCGACGGAGCCTTCCGGCAGTTCCTCGAGCAGGTCAGAGCAGGGCCGCGGCCAGCTCCCGGAGCGCGCCGCACAGCTGAGCGGGAGTGGCGGGGCCGAGGTGGATCACCGCGTCGGCGCCGGTGCCGACGGTGTGGCTGAGGTAGCGGCCCCAGTCGGTGTCGGCGTAGTGCAGGGGTTCGTCCACGCACAGGCGGCGACCGACATCGTCGCGCCGGGCCACGTACAGCTCGCCGCTGCCGTGGACCGGGCGCTGCACGAGGCTGAGGACGTCGGCGAGCTCGGGCTCCAGCGGGTACGCGTCCTCGCCGCGGCGCGCGGCGTCGGCCAGGTCGGAAACGCGGACCGAACGCGGGACTCCGCCGCCGGCGCCGACGGCCGGCAGCTGCTCCACGAGGGTCTCGACCAGTCGCTGACGGTCGATTTCCTGCACCCCCACGTGCTCGCCGTCGGACACGGCGAGCACCGCCTGCAGCCCGCTCGCGGCGACGAGCACGCCGTAGGTGCGCCCGCCCGTGGCGACCCAGCCGTAGTACTCCTCGGCCGGCCGCGACAGCAGCGGCAGCCAGTCCAGGAAGTCGACGGTGGCGCGCCCGCGCCGGTCGACGAGGCCCGCCACGGCGAGCGCCTCGTCGACCCGCTTGGCGGCCTCCTCGCGTTCGAGGTCCGACAGCCACACCGGTTCGGGGCGCAGCGTCACGTGCAACGAGCCGACCTGCTCGCGCTCGGCGAGCGCCGCGAGTGCCTCCAGCGGCACGTCGACCCGTCCGGCCACGGCCGTCACTCGCCGATGACCGGCGGGATCGTCCGCTGGTCGGTACCGAAGAGGGCGTCGGGATCGGGCTCGACGAGGAAGTCGGGACGGCGGTGCTCGGCGTCCTCCTCCTCTTCCCCGCGGCGGCCGGCGGCACCCGCGGGTCCCATCGCCGTCCCGCGGCTCGCCGAAGCACCACGTGCGGCCGCGGCTTCTTCGGCCGCGATGGCGTTGAGACCACCGACGCCCGACCGCGCACCGGCACCGCCCCGCAGCGCCCGGCCTTCAGCCGCGCCGGCTTCGCCGCCGGTACCGCCGCCGAACCGGCCGCCGGACGCGCCCCGTCCCGCCGTGCCTCCGGAATCGCCGCCGATGAGGCCGGCCGGGCCGGACGTCGGGGTCTGGCCGGGGTCGTTCGGGAGAAACGCCGTGCCGCCCCGGGTGGAGGTCGGGTCCGGCAGCGTCGAGGTGCCCGGCGGGACCACCGTGTTCGTGCCGCCGGTGCTGCTCTGCGTCGTGGTCGTGTCCGGCGGGTGGTGCGTACCGCCGGAGTCGCCCGTGCCGCCGGTTCCCCCGGTGCCACCCGTGCCACCCGTGTGGCCGGTGCCGGTGTGGCCACCCGTGATGACCTGATCGCCGGTGCCGTGGAACCCGGTGGCCGAGGTGTGCCCGCCCGTCCCGGTCCCCGTCGCCCCGCCCGTCGTCGTGCTCCCGAGCGAGCCCGGGATGCTCACGTGCCCCGGCGGCGCCGGCGTGGACAGCCGGATCGCCGCGCCGTCGGACTCCAGCGTGCCGTACTGCGTCGGCAGCACCGACTTCGTGCTCGTGGTGAGGCCGTTGTACTGGTCCATCACGCGCACGTTGGTGTCGTTGGCGGCGTTGTACTTGTTCAGCTTGTCCTGGTACGAGTTCTGGTCGTGGGCCGCCATGAACGGCCCCGCGATCGGGATCGCCGCCTTCAGCCCCGTCGTCCACGGGCTCGGCTTGTCCGGCTTCGGTGGCACCTCGACCACGGCGTGGCTCGAGTCCTCGAAGCTGCTCGCCTGCAGGTCCACCGACGCGTTGGTCATGTCGAGCGGGTCCGCCGTGTCCGCGAAGGCCTTCTCCAACGGCCCCGCGCCCGCGTTGGCGGCATCGGCGCCGTTGCCCGTCCAGGACTTCGCCATGCGGTCCTGGAGGTCCTTGATGCTCTGCGCCCGCTCCAGGTACGCCGACGACAGCTCCTGCACCTGCGTGGCCGCGGTCCGCAGCCCCGAAGTGTTGCCGTTTCTGAAGTTCTCGTAGATCTGCTTGCCGTCCACCTAAGCCCCCTTGAGTGTGCCGACGACGGCGCCCGCCACGGTTTCCGCGACCTGGCACGAATCCTGCTCGCCCTGATAGCCCTGAGCCGCCACGGTGACCGCAAGGTCGTCGGCGAGTCCGACCCAGAGGTTGCAGTTTCCGCGGGCCCTGCGGTCGCTGAGATCGCTGAACACCGCGGGGTAACCGGCCACCGAGGGAGCGGGGTCCACGAAGCCGAGTTGTCCCGCGTCCTTCGCGCGGTACACGCCGGCGAGGCCACCCATCCCCTGGTCACGGTTCCCCGTGCCGATGATGATCTGGACGCTGAGCCCTTCGGCACCGATCTGCCAGCCACAACCGGGCCCCGCCTCGGCGAACGGCCCGGTCACGGTCGCTTCGCCCTGCGCCGGATAACGCAGCGGGGCCAGCACACTCTCCGGCACGAGCGCACAAGGTTTGCCCAGGTACGCGGCCGGATCGAGCGGATCCGTCACCTTCGGCGCACGGGAGTCGGAGGCACTGCTCGGGCCGGCTCCGCGGTACCCGCGGTGGGTGTCGAACACCCGGCCGCCACCCCGACGGCCATGACCACGAGCGCGGCACACGCCGCCCTCGCGCTGGTTCCCCTCATCGTGCCTGGCCGAGCTCGGCGTTCGCCTGGTCGGTCGCCACGGTCTTGTCCTTGGCCGCCTTCAGCTTCGCGAGGTAGCCCTGCACGTACTGGCGCATCGAATCGTTCTGCTCCTGCAGCGCGCGCAACGAGTCGCCACCAGTGGTGGCGTAATCACTGCTGGCGGGGTCCTTCCCGGGAGCTTTCAGCGCCGTGACGATGTCCGCGATCTTGCGGCCGTCGGCCGTGATCTTCGTGAGCTGGTCTTCCCACAGCCCGATCACGGCATCGAGCTCGGCGGGCTCCATCTCGAAGGTGCCTCCGGCCCCACCCCCGCCGCCGTACACGGGGCCACGGCCGGAGACGTCGCCGAAGACGGTTTGGGCCGCGCGGCCCGCTTCGCCGATGATCAAGGCCCGTTCCTCTCCCCAGTCTCACTCACCGTGATGGCGCACAGCGTAGTCACCGGCCACGTCTGTGTCAGCAGAACGTGGCCGAGGTGAGACGAAGAAAGAAGCGACCCGGTTCCGGCGACTCCACGTCACAGTACGTACGTACGGATTGCGAGAACCCCGTCCCAGATGTCAGGATTCCAGGATGCCACGGGTCAGCCAGGATCACCTCGACGCACGCCGGCGCCAGATCCTCGA
This sequence comes from Amycolatopsis sp. 2-15, assembly GCF_030285625.1. NCBI lineage: Bacteria > Bacillati > Actinomycetota > Actinomycetes > Pseudonocardiales > Pseudonocardiaceae > Amycolatopsis > Amycolatopsis carbonis. The sequence continues at coordinate 6,480,827 of NZ_CP127294.1, read as the reverse complement.
CGGTTCGCGCGTGTGCTTCGCCCGGTACGGCTACGAGGGTGCCACAGTCCGCCGCCTCGAGGAGGCGACGGGTCTGTCCCGCGGAGCCATCTTCCACCACTTCCGCGACAAGGAGTCGCTGTTCCTCGCGCTTGCCGAGGACGACGCCGTGCGGATGGCCGACGTCGTGGCCGAACAGGGCCTGGTGCAGGTGATGCGCGAGCTGCTCTCCGGCGACAGCGAGCACCCCGCCGACTGGCTCGGTACGCGGCTCGAGGTGTCCCGGCGGCTGCGCACCGACCCGGAGTTCCGCGGCCGCTGGGCCGAGCGCTCCGAGCAGCTGACCACCGCGACGCGCGAACGGCTCATGCGCCAGCGCGGGGCAGGCAATCTGCGCGACGACGTGGACGTGGACGTGCTCACCGCGTTCCTCGAGCTCGTGCTCGAAGGTCTGGTCTCCCACCTCGCGATGGGACTGCCCGGCGACGACCTCGGCCCCGTCCTCGACCTGGTCGAGGAGACCGTCCGGCGCCACCGGCCCGGGACCACCCGATAGGCGCTCACACTGCGCCGCGGTCACTTTCGTGTTGAATGTGGCCGTGGAGATCCTCGACGCGCACGGACAGGCCCTCGCCCTCTTCGACCGGGCCGTGCACGAAATCGGACCCGGTGACTGGGCTCGCGGCACGCCCTGCGCCGACTGGTCCGTGCGCGACCTCGTGAACCACCTCGTCGTCGAACAGCTGTGGGTTCCGCCCCTGCTCGACGGCGCCACCCTCGACGACGTCGGCGACCGCTTCGACGGCGACCAGCTCGGAGACGACCCCGTCGCCGCCTGGGAGACGTCGGCGGCCACGGCGCGCGAAGCGTGGCTGGTGCCCGGCGTGCCGCAGCGCACCGTCCACGTCTCCTTCGGGCTGATCCCGGCCGAGGAGTACGGCTGGCAGATGTCCATCGACTTCGCCGTGCACGCCTGGGACCTCGCGATGGCACTCGACAAGCCGAACCCCATCCCGTCGGACCTGGCGGCCCGCCTGCTCGAGGTCGTGCGGCCGTGGGTCGACGACTGGCAGGGCATCGGCCTGTTCGAGCCGCCGGTCGCCGTCGGGCGGACCGCGAACGAGGCGACGAGGCTCGTGGCGCTCCTGGGCCGGCAGCCGCGCTGAGCCACACCGCTTCACCCGGCTCTCACCCGTCCGGCGTCCGGAGCACGTTAAGATTGTCGGCATCGTCGCAGTACAAGCCGATTCCCTGACTAGGAGTGACTCCACACGTGCGCGCCGCGCAATCGCCCGGTGACAGTACCGGGCCGGGTCGACAACCCGGCTGCCCGCTAGCCGCCCACTTCCCCGTCCCGGACGGTGCGGCATGACCCACGTCCTGCTCTCCGTGGCCGGTGTGCTGGTCTTCGTCCTCCTCACGATCGGCACCGGCCTCGCCGTCGCCGCCGAGTTCTCGCTGACCGCCCTCGAGCGCAGCACCGTCGACGCCGACGTGCGCCAGGTGGGCGACCGTCGCTCGCTCGCGGTGCAGAAGGCGCACCGCACGCTGAGCTTCCAGCTCTCGGGTGCCCAGGTCGCGATCACCCTCACCACGCTGATCACCGGTTACCTCGCCGAGCCGCTCATCGGCGAGCTCGTGCGGCCGATCTTCGACGCGGTGGGCGTGTCCGAGGCCGTCGCGGCCGGCGCGTCGATCGCCGTCGCGCTGGTGGTGGCCACGTTCCTGTCGATGATCCTCGGCGAGATGGTGCCGAAGAACATCGCGATCGCGCGCCCGCTGCGCACCGCCCGCGCCGTGACCGGCTACCACTCTCGGTTCTCCGCGCTGTTCCGCTGGCTCATCACGCTCATGAACAACAGCGCCAACTTCGTGGTGCGCAAGTTCGGCGTCGAGCCGCAGGAAGAGCTGCGGTCCGCGCGCTCGCCGCAGGAGCTCGGGTCGATCGTGCGCTCCAGCGCCGAGAGCGGGAAGCTCGACACTTCCACGGCGGAGCTGCTGGACCGCTCGCTGCGTTTCGGCGAGCGCACCGCCGACGAGCTCATGACCCCGCGCGTGCAGGTCGAGTCCCTGACCGTGGACGACACGATCAACGACCTCATCGAAATCTCGCGCCGCACGGGGTTCTCCCGTTTTCCGGTCTACCGCGAGGACCTCGACGACGTGCAGGGCGCTGTGCACGTGAAGCAGGCCTTCGCGGTGCCCGGCGACGATCGCGCCACCGTGCGCATCGGCTCGGTCATGCGCCCCGTGCCGACCGTGCCCGAGTCGCTCTCGGGCGACGACCTGCTCAACCGCCTGCGCGACTCCCGCTACCAGCTCGCCATCGTCGTCGACGAGTACGGCGGCACGGCCGGGCTGGTGACGCTGGAGGACGTGGTCGAGGAGATCATCGGCGACGTTCGCGACGAGCACGACGACCGCGAAGCCCCGGCGTCGCAGCAGGTCGGCTCCGACAGCTGGCTCGTGTCGGGCCAGCTGCGCGCCGACGAGGTCAGCGAGGTCACCGGCTTCCGCATGCCCGACGGCGACTACGAGACGATCGCCGGCCTGATCCTCGAACGCCTCGGCCGCATCCCCGCCGAGGGTGACGCCACCGTCGTCGACGGCTGGCGGCTCACCGTCACGAGCATGGACCGCCACCGCATCGCCGAGGTCGAGGTGCGGCCCGTGGAACCCGGTCCGGGCCAGAACGCCGACCAGGACCCGGGCGCCGCGCGGGAGAAGACCGCCGCGCCACACCAGGTCACCGAACGCGAGGTGGTCGCGTGAACGACTGGCTGAACATCGCCCTGGTCGTGGTGCTGCTGCTCGCCAACGCGTTTTTCGTCGGCGCCGAGTTCACGCTGATCTCCTCGCGCCGCGACCGCCTGGAAGCGTTGCTGGATCAGGGAAAGACGCGCGCGAAGATCGTGATCAACGCCAGCAAGCACGTGTCGCGGATGCTCGCGGGCGCGCAGCTGGGCATCACCATCTGCTCGCTGCTGCTCGGCCGGCTGGGCGAACCCGCCGTGGCGCACCGGCTTTCCGGGTTCTTCGACCTGTTCGGCCTGCCCCAGCAGCTGCTGCACCCGATCTCGTTCGCGATCGCGCTGGCGTTCATCACGATGCTCCACGTGCTGATCGGCGAGATGGTGCCGAAGAACCTCGCCATCGCCGAGCCCGAACGGCTCGCGCTCTGGCTGGTGCCCGCGCACGTCGCGTGGGTGAAGCTCGCGAGCCCCGTGATCTGGTTCCTCAACCTCGTCGCCAACGCGTTCCTGCACCTGGTGAAGGTGGAGCCGAAGGACGAGCTGGAGACGGCGTACACCTCCGACGAGCTGGCCGAGCTGCTCAGCGAGTCGCGGCGCGAGGGGCTGCTCGAACACTCGGAGCACCAACGGCTTTCGCAGACGTTGTCGTCGGTCGCGAAAACCGTGTCCGACGTGCTCGTGCCCACCGCGCAGCTGACCACCCTCCCTTGTGGACCGACGCTCGGCGACGTGGAACGCGCGGTGTCCGCGACCGGGTTCTCGCGGTTCCCGGTCTGCACCGACGACGGCATGCTCACCGGCTACATCCACGTGAAGGACGTGCTCGACCTCGTCGGCCAGAGCGCGAACACTAGCGTGCCGGACTCGAAGACCCGGCCGCTCACCGAGCTGCGCGCCGACGCGCGGCTCGACGTGGCGCTCTCGGCCATGCGCAAGGAGGGCAGCCACCTCGCGCGGGCGCTCGACGCCGCGGGCAAGGCGGTGGGTGTCGTGGCGCTGGAGGACCTCGTCGAGGAGTACGTGGGCACCGTGCGCGACGGCACGCACGTGACGGCATGACCGGCCCGCTCGTCCTCGCGGAACCGGACTGGCAAGCACGCCAGGCCGAGCACGTCGAGCGGATGCGGGCGTGGACGGTGCCACACCAGGAACGCCGGGCGCGGGGCGAGAAGCACCCCGTGCTCGACTTCCTGTTCACGTACTACTCGTACCGGCCCGGGCACCTCGAACGCTGGCAACCGGGCCCGGGTGTGGTTCTCGCGGGCCCGGCCGCGCGGCGCTTCCTCGACCGGCCGGCCTTCGTCGAGACGGCCGCCGGCGTGACGCTCGACCCGGCCGCCTTCACCGAACGCCGCGTCCGGACGGCTGAGTTCGTGTTGCGGCTGCTCGACGCCACGGCGAGCCGTTCCCCGCGGCTGAGCTGCTTCGGCCTGCACGAGTGGGCCATGGTCTACCGCGAGCCGGCGGACTCCGTGCGGCACTCGCAGGTGCCGCTGCGGCTCGGCTCGGCCGGCACCGACACGGTGGTCGAGTCGCTCGAGATCCGCTGCGGACACTACGACGCGTTCCGGTTCTTCACCGACCCGGCGCGGCCGCGCAACACCCTCGAGCCCGTCCGCGAGAACCAGGTCGAGCTGGAGCAGCCGGGCTGTCTCCACGCGAACATGGACCTCTTCAAGTGGGCCTACAAGCTCGACCCGTTCGTCCCGGCCGAGCTGGTGGCCGACTGCTTCGAGCTTGCCTCCGACGTCCGGGAGCTCGACATGCGGGCCAGCCCGTACGACCTTTTGGCCTACGGCTACTCTCCTGTGCGCATCGAGACGCCCGAAGGGCGGGCCGAGTACGCCCGCGCGCAAGGCGGCTTCGCGCGCCGGGCGGCGCCGCTGCGAGCTCGGCTCATCGCGCTCTGCCGTCACCTGCTCGGCGGAACCTGGTGAATTGTGTACAGACCGTGCAACTCTGAGTCACAATATTCACCCAGGGTCGCTGGCCTGTTAGGGTGATAACGGTTTGATTGCATAGCAGCGCGTGCGCGCACATCTCGAAAGGACAACGATGGGGCGACACACACTGGCCGAAGAGCCGGTGCCGCACCCTCTCGATCCGCCGAAGCGCCAGCAGGGCCGCAGCGAGACGACGGGCTCACACCGGATCGTCGCCGCGAAGGCTCCGCGCCGCCGGATCGCTGGTTGGCCCATCGCCTGTGCCGGGCTCGTCGTCCTGGTCGCGCTCGGCGTCTTCGGCTGGAACTGGGCCGACAGCGTGCTCAACAACCGCGCCGAGGCCCAGGCCGCCAGCTGTGGCGGGAACCGGACCACCGTCAGGCTCGTCGTGACCCCGCAGATCGCGAAGCCGGTCGAGGCCGCCGCGAGCCGCTGGGACGCCGATCTGACCCCGGTGCACGGTGCCTGCTTCCAGGTCGACGTCACGACCAAGCCGTCGTCGGTGGTCCTCGACGCGCTGACCGGCAAGACCGACCTCTCGACCATCGGCGGCCTGCCCGACGGCTGGATCCCCGAGTCGTCGTACTGGGTCACGCAGCTGACGAACGCCAAGCCCGAGCTCATCGGCTCGCCGGCGATGCCGATCGGCTCCGGCCCGCCCGCCGACTACCCGTTCGTGGGCCTCGCGGCGGCGTCCGTCGGCGACACGGCCACCGACGAGAACCAGCAGCGCGCCACGCAGAGCTTCCGCGCGTTCCTCAAGGAACCCGCCCAGCTGGCCGACTTCGCGGCCGCCGGTATCCGGGCGGCGTGACCCGCGTCAGCCGAAAACACCGAAACGGCCGGTCCCGAGAGTTTCCGGGCCGGCCGTTTCCGTACGCCAGGCGGCGCGGCTCAGCCGAAGGTATCGGGATCGGCGCCCGTGCGGGTGCCGTTGTCGAGCTCGGCCAGTGCCGCGAGGTCGTCGTCGGCGAGCTCGAAGTCGAACACGGCGAAGTTCTCGCGGATCCGCGCCGGCGTCGCCGACTTCGGGATGGCGATCGTGCCCATCTGCAGATGCCAACGCAGCACGAGCTGGGCGGGCGTCTTGCCGTACTTGGTCGCGAGCGCCGTGACCACGCGGTCGCCCAGCAGCCGGCCCCGTGCGAGCGGGCTCCAGGCCTCCGTGGCGATGCCGTGCTCGGCGTGGAAGGTGCGCAGCGGCAGCTGCTGCAGCCACGGGTGCAGCTCGACCTGGTTCACGGCCGGGACCACGTCGGTCTCGTCGAGCAGCCGGCTCAGGTGCGTGATGCCGAAGTTCGACACGCCGATGGCGCGCACCCGCCCGTCGCGGTAGAGCTGCTCCAGCGCCCGCCAGGTCTCCACGTAGCGGTCGCGGCGCGGCTGCGGCCAGTGGATGAGGAACAGGTCGATCTGCGCCAGCCCGAGCGCGGCAACGCTGTGGTCGAAGGCGCGCAGCGCGTTGTCGTACCCGTGCTGGTCGTTCCACAGCTTCGTGGTCACGAAGAACTCGTCCCGCGGCAGGCCCGAAGCGCGGATCGCTTCGCCGACCTCGGCCTCGTTGCCGTACATCGCGGCGGTGTCGATGCTGCGGTAACCCGCTTCGATCGCGGCGCCGATCACCTTCCCGGCCTGCGCGGCGCGGACCTGGTAGACGCCGAAGCCGAGCTGCGGGACGGTGACGGAGTTGTTCAGGGTGAGCAGGGGCGGGTTGGCCATGAAGGCGGATCCTCACTGCGGTGTCCTGGGGTGACCTCTCCCGATCCTTCCACTCCCGTGGCCCCTGGGCTCGTCACCCCGCCGCACGATCGGGTCAGGCACTCGCCCGGGCCCGCAGGTACTCGGCCGTTTCCGGGTTCGCCGGGTAGAAGGACTCGATGACCAGCTCGGCGACCGTGACGTCGAGCGGGGTGCCGAACGTCGCGACCGTGCTGAAGAACGTGAGCTCCGTGCCCCGGTGGAGGTAGCGCAGCGGGACGAAGATGTCGCCCGGTCCGGGCACCTCGACCTCGGGCACCGGCTGGTCGCACGGGTACTCCCGCAGTTCGGCCAGCAGCTCGGCGAGCCCGGCGTCGGCCGTCTGCTCGACCTGGCGGCGCAGGCGGCCCAGCAGGTGGGCCCGCCACTCCCCCAGATTCAGCACGTTCGGGGCCATGCCGTCGGGGTGCAGGGTCGCGCGCAGGACGTTCGCGGGCGGTGCCAGCAGGTCCGGCGCCACGCCCGCGACCAGCACGCCGAGGCTCGCGTTGGCGTCGACGAGGTTCCAGCCGCGGTCGACCACGGCCGCGGGGTACGGCTCGTGGCCGGTGAGCAGCTGGCGGACGGCGTCGCGCACGGCCGTCAGTTCCGGCGCGCCCAGCTCGGTCTCGCCGTACGCGGGGGCGTAGCCGGCGGCCAGCAGCAGGCGGTTGCGTTCGCGCAGCGGCACTTCGAGGTGCTCGCCGAGGCGCAGCACCATCTCGCGGCTCGGTTTCGAGCGGCCGGTTTCGACGAAGCTCAGGTGCCGGGTGGAGATGTCCGCGGCGATCGCGAGGTCGAGCTGGCTGATGCGGCGCCGGTCGCGCCACTCCCGCAGAAGCTCGCCGACCGCGCGCCGCGCAGGGGCTTTCACCGAAGTCGTCACGCCCCCGACGCTACGGGGCCGGCCGCGCTCAGGCCATTACCTCGCGGGTAATCGCCGGAGGCGGCGTGGGCCGGGTGGGGCCGTTACCTCCGGCGTAATCGACGAACCGCGCCCGGCGCAGCAGTCTTGGTGGCATCAGGACGGCGAACTCGTTGTCCGCCAAGCAAAGGGAGCTTCCCCGTGTCCGACGTGACGAGCACTGTCGAGCAGTACATCGCGATCTGGAACGAGACCGACGCCGAGCGCCGGCGCGCCCTCGTCGCCGAGGTTTTCACCCCCGACGCGTCCATGACCGATCCCCTGGGCTCGGTGACCGGCCACGACGGCATCGACGGGTTCATCGGCGGCGCGCAGGCGCAGTTCGCCGGGCTGACCTTCAGCCTGCCGAAGGCCCCCGACGCCCACCACGACCTGGCGCGGTTCCAGTGGTACCTCACGGCGCCGGGCGCCGACGAGCCGCTGGCCATCGGGTTCGACGTCGTCGAACTGACCGACGGCCGGATCGCCAAGGTGCACGGGTTCCTGGACAAGATCCCGGGCTGAGGTCGCGGGCGGGAGTGCGGCGGGCTCGCGATCGACCGGGTCCGCCGTTGCTCCACAGTGGACGACCGATGGGGCGTCGCTCACCGGAACGGCGTGTCCGCGGCGGGAAATCCGGCGGTCGCACGAGGTCCGGACCACTACGAAGGCCGCCGGGAAAGCTCGTGCTCCGGAGGTCTGAACCATCCGGCCCCGGCCCGGTGAGCACCGGGGCCGAGGTCCTCCCCACTCTGTCCGTACCCCGTGGGGCGCCTGAGAGTTTCACCCGCGTGGATACCCGGGTTTGCACCGTCGGCGGAACCGGCTGGTGGTGTCCAGCGGGCCCACTTTCCAGAGGCGTCTCGTCCGCGCGGTCCAGGGTGCCTGAGAGGTTCCGGGGAGGACTTGCTCCTTCGGCGCCGAGCTCGTGGATGCCGGCTCGGTCTCTCCCGCGCGGGTTCGTCGACCGCGCAGTCAGAATACCTTGTCCTCGCGGGCGGTGATCACCCGGTGCGGCGGGAGTTGCGGCGCTGGGTGAGCTCGTCCGGGACGACCGATTCGATCACGCCGCCGTCGGCGCGTTCGGCGGGGAACTCGTGGATCGTGCCGCTGATCTCCTGCATCGCACCGCTCACGGCGATGCCGAACACGCCCTGCCCGCCCTGGAGCAGATCCACGATCTCCTCCGGCGAGGTGCACTCGTACACCGTGGTGCCGTCCGAGAACAGGGTGACCTTCGCGAGGTCGCGCACGCCGCGCACGCGCAGGTGCTCCACCGCGACCCGGATGTTGTGCAGCGAGACCCCGGTGTCCAGCAGCCGCTTCACGACCTTCAGGACCAGGATGTCCTTGAACGAGTACAGCCGCTGCGAGCCCGAACCGTGCGCGGTGCGGATGCTCGGCGCGACCAGCTTCGTCCGGGCCCAGTAGTCGAGCTGGCGGTATGTGATCCCCGCGATCTGGCACGCGGCGGGGCCGCGGTAGCCGACGAGCTCATCCGGAAGGGAGGCGTCGGGGAACAGCTCACCCTGCTCGCCATCGGCGGCACGAACGGGCGGCCTCTCCGGACTACCAGCCTCGACCACGCAAGCCTCCCTTCGCCCGACCTGGCGGCCGGCGAACGACACCGGTCGAGCCCAGGAGCGGGATCGGCCGGGGAGAACCGCCACGATCGTGCTCCGGTCGGAGAATCACATCGTGGCGATTTACCGCCTTCGACGGTAAGGCCGCGCCGCGAGCCGGTCAACGCGACGCGCGGCGCACCTCAAGCTGGTCTTGAGGCTTTAGTCCGTTCGCCGTACGGTTTGACACTTTTTACTCAGCTGAGTAATTTATTACTCATGCGAGTAAACTTCGACACGCAAGCAGAGCTCGGGCTGAGCGTCACGGAGGCGACAACCCGGGCGCAGATCATCGCGGCGACCATCGCCACGATCGCCGAGCACGGCTACGCGCGCACCACGTTCGCCAAGATCAAGGAACGCGCGGGGCTGAGCAGCACGCGCATGATCTCCTACCACTTCACGAACAAGGCCGGGCTCATGCAGGCCGTGCCGAGCACGGTGTCCGAGACGAAGGCGATGTTCCTGCAGGAGCGCAGCAAGGGCCTCGACCCCGGCGACCGGCCGGGCAACCTGCGGGCCCACATCGAGACGTCGGTGGCGTTCCTGCGCGACTACCCGGAATGCGTCCGGGTGCTCGCGGAGCTCTCGGCGAACGCCGACGACGCGGACGGCTGGGCGATGACCTCGGTGCTCGTGGGCCAGCTGCGGGTGGGCGGCGTGCAGCGCCAGCTCAAGCAGGGGCAGGACGAGGGGGTGTTCGGCGAGTTCGCGCCGGAGGTGATGGCGATGTCGATCGCGCAGGCCATCGACGGGGTGGGGGCGGCCTACGCGGCCGACCCGTCGACCGACCTCGACCGCTACGGACGGGAAATCGCCGACCTCTTCGAGAGGGCGACTGCTCCGAAGCGGTGAACCGGGCGGGAACGTGGTGCGCGACCGCGTTCCCGCCACCGGCGGCTCAGGTGTCGGCGCCGCGGAAGTCTTCGGGGGACACGGAGTCGAGGAACTCGCGGAACTTCTCGACCTCGTCCTCCTGCTCGTCCGGGATGATCAGGCCCGCCTCCTCCAGCACCGCGTCCACGGCGTGGATGGGGACCCCGATCCGCAGCGCCAGGGCGACCGAGTCGCTGGGGCGCGCGGACACCCGGATGTCCCCGTCGAAGACGAGCTCGGCGAAGAAGGTGCCTTCCTTCAGGTCCGTGATCACGACCTGCTCCAGCTCGCGGCCGAGCGCCCCGATGACCTCTTTGAGGAGGTCGTGGGTCAGCGGCCGGGCGGGTCGTACTCCCTGCTGCTCCAAAGCGATGGCGGTGGCCTCGACCGAGCCGATCCAGATCGGCAGGTAGCGCTCGCCCTCGGTTTCCCGCAGCAACAAGATCGGCTGATTGGCGGGCAGCTCCACCCGCACACCGACGACGCGCATCTCGCTCATCGGGTTTCGCCTCCCTCTCGTGCACACGGGCTGCAGCGCTTGCGACGTACTCGCGCCGTTGGGTTCGACGCTACCCGTCATCCGGGCGCTGTGCTCGCTAGTGGTGGACATTCTCGGTTCGCTGCACCGCAAACCGTCTCTCACGGTACGGCATACGGTGCCGAACATTCAGTCATTGACATGTGACGCACACCGGTGTTCAGCCCGTTACGTCCGGTTCAACCACCGGTGACTCCCCGAATCCCCGCTTTCACGAGGAGCGTATGGAGCGTGACGGACAGCGCGGACAGCTCCCGGACCACCTCGTCGGCCCTCGCTTTCGCGTCCGCGTCACGGTGGCGATACACGGGGGTCACGATCTGCTCCAGCAGGCCGACTTCGCGGTCGGCCGCGGCGCGGAAGGCACGCAGATGTCTCGGCTCGATACCGAATTCGGTCATCGCCTTCACCGTGCGCGCGATCAGCACCGCGTCGGGGCCGAAGAAACCCGCCGCGCCCGGTCGCACGAGCCCGTACTGCTGCAGCTCGGTGAGCGTCGCGGCGGTGATGCCGGCTTGCGCCAGCAGCTCCTCCTGCGTCAGCCGGAGCTCGGGACCGGTCTCGAAGTCGTCGGCGTCGGGCAACCCGCCGGTGTCGGCCGGGTCGAGCGACACCAGCTTCCGGGGCAGGCGCGGAGCGGGCGCGGCGGGCTCCGCTCCGGAGTCCGCCGCGTCCAGCTGTTCCTTGATGACCTTGAGCGGGAGGTAGTGGTCCCGCTGCGCGGACAGCACGAAGCGAAGCCGCTCCACGTCCGCCGGGGCGAACTGCCGGTACCCCGAGGGCGTGCGGCCCGGCCGGACCAGGCCTTCCGCTTCGAGGAACCGGATTTTGGAAATGGTGACATCGGGGAAGTCGCCGCGCAGCTGCGCCAGGACCGCCCCGATGCTCAACCCGTCGCGCCGGGCCTCCGAACGACCGGGCTGCCCGGCCGCCGTCACTGTGCCCCCTGGCCCCCGTGCCCCGGGCCCGTCAGGAAGACGAGGCGGAACTTCCCGATCTGCACCTCGTCGCCGCCGGCCAGCACGGCCTGGTCGACCGGCTCGCGGTTGACGTAGGTGCCGTTCAGGCTGCCGACGTCGATCACCACGAACTCCCCGCCCTCACGCCGGAACTCGGCGTGCCGGCGGGAAACGGTGACGTCGTCGAGGAAGATGTCGCTGTCGGGGTGCCGGCCCGCGCTCGTGGTGTCGCGGTCCAGCAGGAAGCGCGAGCCCGCGTTGGGGCCCCGCTTCACGACCAGGAGGGCGGAACCCGGGGGCAGGGCGTCGACGCCCTGGACCGGTGCCTCGGCAGCCGGCGCGGACTCCTGGCCTTCGACATCGGCCAGGAAGTCGGCCCGGAAGACAGAGGTCCGCTCCGGAGACTGCTCCGGGGGAACGCCGGGCCCGTCGTTCGTGCTCACCTGAGCTCTCCTCTACACACAATGTTGCCTATGACCAAGAACGTGTAGCTGCCAACGTACCGTGCCTGATCGGTTCGGAACCCCGGGGCTCCCCCTTGCGCGGGCGGAACCCCCGGGCCAGGCCGAACCCACCTCAGCCGGTGATGAGCGCCTGGTACGCCTCGGCTTCGAGCAGGGCGTCGAGCCCCGCGGGGTCGTCGAGGCGGATCTCCACGAGCCAGCCCTCGCCGTACGGGTCGGAGTTGATCAGCTCGGGCGAATCGGAGACCGCGGCGTTCACCGCGACGATCTCGCCGTCGACCGGCGCGAACAGCTCCGAGACGCTCTTGGTGGACTCCACCTCGCCGAAGACGTCGCCCGCGTCGACGTGCTTGCCGACCTCGGGCAGGTCGACGAACACCACGTCGCCGAGCTGGTCCTGGGCGTACTCCGTGATGCCCACGCGGACCAGCGCACCCTCACGCGTGGCCACCCACTCGTGTTCCTCGGTGTAACGCAGCTCTTCTGGAGTGGTCAACGCCCCTCCCCTTTCTCGAACCGACTTCGTCGCGGGCAGTCTTCCATCACCGGCTGCGAAGCGCGCGCACCACCTGCACGACGTAGAGCGCGCCGGACCAGACGTAGAGCACCCCGCCCCAGACCATGAAGGCGTAGGCGATCGGCCGGGCCACCACGGCCACGGTCGAGCCGCCCTGCGTGAGCAGCAGGAACGGGAAGGCGTACATGAGCACGAAGGTCGCGCCCTTGCCGATGTAGGTCACCTCGGGCGGCGCGAACCCGCCGCGGCGCAGCACGAGCACGCAGACCGCGAGCACGACCTCGCGCAACACGAGCGGCACGACGACCCACCACGGGATGATGTCGCGGATGAGGAACGCGACGAGCGTCGCGAGAATGTAGAGCCGGTCGGCGGCGGGGTCGAGCAGCTGGCCCAGCCGCGACATCTGGTCGAGCCAGCGGGCGAGCTTGCCGTCGAGCCAGTCGGTCAGCGCCGAGAAGACGAGCAGCGCGAGCGCCCAGCCGTCCTCTTTCGGGCCGAGCAGCAGCCAGAGGAACACGGGCACGCCCGCGAGCCGCAGCAGCGACAGGAGGTTGGGGACGTTGAACGCCTGCCGCAGCAGGGAAGGCTCCGTCTTGGGCTCGGGGACCGTGGTCACTCGCTCAGCCTAGAGGTGCGGACCGGCACCGACGCCGGTGGTCACGCGGTCGGGTCGCGGGTTCGTGGCGCGCGACCCGACCGCGGAGCTGGGGTTGGAAAAGCGGCATGGAAGAGGGGTTGAAAAGCAAGGGGGAACGCAGCGAGCGGAAGCGCTGCCGGGCCTCGAAGCCGCGCGCTCTCGCACACGAGCTTCGAAGCGGTCGGCGGGAAACGGTACGGCGGCGGTCAGCCGGCGCGGCGGTGGCTCCAGCCGCGGCGCTGCAGCTCGGCGTTGCTGAGGCGCTCGGGGCGGCCGCGGTCGTCGTTGCCGACCCAGCGGGCGCGGCCGGCTCGGCCTTCGAGGACGTACGGGCGGCCGCAGCACCACACGACGCTGCAGGGCGTCGTGGGCGGCGTGGTGGGCCGCGCGGTCGGGTCGGTGAGGTCGGAGGCTGACGGGGTGCCGGGCTCGGTGGCCGTTTCGGTGGTCATGCTGTGCGGTGCTCTTGTCTCTCGGGGTCGGCGGGTGATCGGGGACGGGAACGCGCTGGGCGCTCCTCACGTATTTCGGTCCGAAGGCGGCGAACGTTAACGACCGCGGCGAAGATTCGTCCGATCGGTGAGGAAGGAATTCGCGCTGTATCAGTGCGTTAACACCAGCTTAACCGTCCACAATAGACTCGCCACTGGGGGAGCCCACCGAGGCGGAAGCCCCGGTTCCGGTAACCTCCGCCCGCCGCGCCGGGTGTCGGTGCGGGTCACAGCGCCGGCGGCGGGCCAGAATGCCGGAGAGGACCCCTGGCGAAAGGACCCCGGTGCCCCCGTCGAAGCCCGCCTGGCGGCCGCTGCTCGCGGCCTGGCTCGTACTGCCGGCGCTCGCCGCCTGTTCGGGCGAACCCGAGCCCCGCGCGGCGGTACCGCCACCACCCTCCGCGACCACGGCGCCGCCGACGACCTCGTCGACGCACCCGATTCCTCCCCCGCCTCCTGAAACCACGCAGGCGCCCCCGAGCACGCACCCGAAGGCCCCGAGCACCACCTCGGCGGTTCCGGGGTCCTGCGGCACCGTGACGGCCGCGAGCGGGCTGACCCTCTACGTGTTCGACAGCCGGGCCGGCGGGGTGCCCTGCGCCGAGGCGATGGCGCTCGTGCGCGACTTCCACGCGAAGATCGCCGGCCGGCAGGGCACGGGGTCCAACGACGCCGTGAACGACACCGTGTCGGGCTGGCTGTGCACCTCGGGCCCGCCGGCGGCGCAGGGCGGCACGACGTGCAGCAAGGGTGAGCAGACGGTGTTCGCGGCCGTCGTCCCCTCGGAGTGAGGCCGAAGGGACGACGGCCGCGCGACCTCAGGCCTTGAGGTCCGGGAAGTCGTCCTCGCGGTGCTCGCCTTCGGGCCGGGTGTTCTCGTGCTCGCGCCCGCGCAGCTCGACGCGGCGGATCTTGCCGGAGATCGTCTTCGGCAGCTCGGCGAACTCCAGGCGCCGGATCCGCTTGTACGGCGCGAGGTGCTCCCGCGCGTACGCCAGGATCGCGCGGGCGGTGGCCGCGGTGGGCTCGTGGCCCGCGGCCAGCACGACGTAGGCCTTGGGCACGGCGAGTCGGATCGGGTCCGGCGCGGGCACCACGGCGGCCTCCGCGACGGCTTCGTGCTCCAGCAGCACGCTCTCCAGCTCGAACGGCGAGATCCGGTAGTCCGACGCCTTGAACACGTCGTCGGTGCGCCCGACGTAGGTGAGGTAGCCGCGTTCGTCGATCGAACCGACATCACCCGTGTGGTAGTAGCCGTCGCGGAAGGCTTCCGAGGTGCGTTCGTCGTCGTCCGCGTAGCCCACCATCAGGCCGACCGGCCGGTGCGCGAGGTCGAGGCAGATCTCGCCCTCGGTGGCCCGCTCGCCCGTGACCGGGTCGACCAGCGCGACCACGAAGCCCGGCAGCGGCCGGCCCATCGAGCCGGGAACCACGGCCTGGCCGGGAGTGTTGGCGATCTGCACGCTGCTCTCGGTCTGGCCGAACCCGTCGCGGATGGTGACGCCCCAGGCCTTCTCGACCTGCTCGATCACCTCGGGGTTCAGCGGCTCGCCTGCGCCGACCACCTTCTGCGGCGGGGTTTTCAGCACCGTCAGGTCGGCCTGGATGAGCATGCGCCACACCGTGGGCGGCGCGCAGAAGCTCGTGACCCCGCAGCGGTCCATCTGCGCCATGAGCGCCGTGGCGTCGAAGCGCGTGTAGTTGTACAGGAACACCGTGGCCTCGGCGTTCCACGGCGCGAACACGTTGCTCCACGCGTGTTTCGCCCAGCCGGGCGAGGAGATGTTCAGGTGCACGTCGCCCGGCTCGAGGCCGATCCAGTACATTGTGGACAGATGCCCGACCGGGTAGGACACGTGCGTGTGCTGCACGAGCTTCGGTTTCGCCGTGGTGCCCGAGGTGAAGTACAGCAGCAGCGGGTCGCCCGCGGCCGTCACGCCTTCCGGGGTGAAGCCGGCCGGTTCGGCGTATGCGGTGGCGTAGGCGTGCCAGCCCTCCACCGGCTCGCCGACGGCGATGCGGGTGTAGTCCCCCGCCACGTCGACGAACTTCGGCGCGTCGGCCGAGCGCACGACCACGTGCTTGGCCTGGCCGCGCTCCACGCGGTCGGCGAGGTCGGCCGGCCCGAGCAGCGTCGAGGCCGGGATGATCACTGCGCCGAGCTTGGTCGCGGCGAGGATCGTCTCCCACAGCTCGCCCTGGTTGCCCAGCATGAGGATCAGCCGGTCGCCGCGCGAGACGCCGAGGCGGCGCAGCCACGTGGCGACCTGGTCGGAGCGGGCGGACATCTCCGGGTAGGTCCAGCGGTTCTCGGTACCGTCCTCCTCGACGATCCACAGCGCGTACCGCTGCGCGTTCGCCGGGTCGCGGGCCACCACGTCGAACCAGTCGAGCGCCCAGTTGAACTCCGCGGGCCGCGGCCACGCGAACTCCCGGACGGCGGTGTCGTAGTCCTCGCGGTGGGACTGGAGGTAGTCCCGCGCCTCCCGAAAGACCTGGTGGGCCTCGCCGGCCCGCTGGTTCCCCGAAGCGCCATTGCTCACGTCGTGCTCCCTCGTGCTCGCGTACGTGCCTGTTCTACTCGCCCTTGAACTCGGGCGCGCGGCGCTCCATGAACGCCTGCACCGCCTCGGCGAGGTCCTTGCTCGGGAGGAACGCGGAGTTCCACGCCGCGACGTACCGCAGGCCCTCGGCGACCTGGCGCTCGGTGTTGGCGGCGAGCACCTGCTTGGTGCCCTGCACGACGAGCGGCGGGTTCGCGGCGATGTCGGCGGCGAGCTTGCGCGCCTCGACCAGCAACGTCTCCTGGTCGGGGTAGACGTCGTTGACCAGGCCGATCTTCTCGGCCCGCGCGGCGTCGACGTCCTTGCCGGTCAGGGCGAGCTCGCGCACGTGGCCCTCACCGACGATCGTGGCCAGCCGCTGCAGGCTGCCGAGGTCGGCGACGATCGCGACCTTCACCTCGCGCACGCTGAACTTCGCGTCGGCGCTGGCGAGGCGCACATCGGCGGCGCTGATCACGTCGACGCCGCCGCCGATGCACCAGCCGGACACGGCGGCGATCACGGGCTTGCGGCACTCGGCGATCGAGCTCACGGACTCCTGCAGGCGGCGGACCTCGCGGTGGAAGTCCGTGCGCGGCCCGGCCAGCGCGTCGCCGGCGAGCATCGGGGCCCAGCCGCCCATCATCGCGGGCAGGTCGAGGCCGTAGGAGAAGTGCGCGCCGCTGCCGGTGAGCACGATCGCGCGCACGCGCGGGTCGGCGTCGAGGGCGGCGAAGACCAGCGGCAGCTCACGCCAGAAGTCGGGGCCCATGGCGTTGCCCTTCGCCGGGCCGAGCAGGGTGACTTCGGCGACGTGGCCGTCGAGGTCGACCTTCAGCGAGACGAGATCGGGCAGGGAGTCGGCAGGTGCGGTCATGCCTGTCATCTTGAACCATCCGGTTGACGCTGTGCCAATTCGGTCGCGGGATGCTTTCCTGGGATGGACACGAGAGATCGAAGCGGCCCTCGACCACGAGAGGAAGGTGGCGCATGAGCCCGGCCCCCGTTCTTGCCGTCGACGACCTGCCGGCGGAACCCCCGCCGGCGCGCCGCTCGCGCCCGATCGAGCTGTCCGGCTCGTTCACCTGCGACGGCCAGCGCCTGGCCTACACCGAGTACGGCTCGGGCGAGCGCGTCGTCGTGCTGATGCACGGCATCATGTTCACCCGCCGCATGCACGCGCCCCTGGCCCGCCGGCTCGCGCGCTCGGGCTTCCGCGTGATCACCCTCGACCTGCTGGGCCACGGCGAGTCCGACCGGCCGACCGAGTCGTGGCGCTACTCGATGCCCGCCTTCGGCGAGCAGGCCGTGGCGCTGCTCGACCACCTCGGCCTGGACGACGCCGTGCTGGGCGGCACGTCGCTCGGCGCGAACGTCGCGCTCGAGGTGGCGGTGGCGCAGCCGGCGCGGGCCCGCGGGCTGGTCGTGGAGATGCCGGTGCTGGACAACGCGATCGTCGCCGGGCTGCTGACGTTCGCCCCGCTGCTGTTCGCCGCGCGCTTCCTGCCGGTGACCGTGCGCGGCGTCGCGCTGGCGGCCAACCTCGTGCCGCACGGCAGCCAGTGGGTCGACGTCGTGACCGACACCCTGACCCAGCAGCCCGAACCGATGGCCGCGCTCCTGCACGGTGTGCTGTTCGGCCGGATCGCGCCGCCGAAGTCGGTCCGCCGGGCCATCACCACACCCGCGCTGGTGATCGGCCACGAAGGCGATCCGATCCACCCCTTCGGCGACGCCGACACCCTGGCCGCGGACATGCCACGCGCGGAGTTCGTCCAGGCGCGCAGCCCGGTCGAGCTCCGTTCCGATCCCAACCGCCTGACCGCGGCGATCACCGACTTCGCCGAGCGCTGCTACGAAAGCTGACTCACTTCGCGAGGCCGGCCACCGGGCCGAACACGATCACCGCCGGCGGCCGGACGCCCGCGGCGGCCGCTTCGTCGGCCACCTTCCCCAGCGTTGAGCGCAGCGTGCGCTGCGTGCGCATGGTGCCGTCTTCGACGATGGCGACCGGCGTGTCGGCGGGGCGGCCGCCGTCCAGCAGCGCCGACGCGAACTGGGGCAGGCGTTCGACGCCCATCATCAGCACGATGGTGCCGCGCAGGCCGGCCAGCAGGGACCAGTCGACCAGCGAGCGCGGGTCACCGGGGGCGACGTGGCCCGAGACGACCACGACCTCGTGGGCGACGCCGCGGTGGGTGACCGGCACGTCGGCGACGGCGGGGACCGCGAACGCGCTCGTGATGCCCGGGACCATCGTCACCGGCACACCCGCTTCGGCGCAGGCCAGCGCCTCTTCGAACCCGCGGCCGAACAAGTAGGGGTCGCCGCCCTTGAGCCGGACGACGAACTTGCCCTCCTTGGCCTTCTCGATCAGCGTGCTGTTGATCACGTCCTGGCTCGCGGCGCGGCCGTACGGGATCTTCGCCGCGTCGACGACTTCGACCTCCGGCGCGAGCTCGTCCAGCAGCTCGCGCGGCGCGAGGCGGTCGACGACCACCACGTCGGCGCGCGAGAGCAGCCGGCGGCCACGGACGGTGATCAGGTCCGGGTCGCCCGGCCCGCCGCCGACCAGGGCGACGCCCGGCAGTTCGGTGTCGCCGTCTCGTGGTGCGCGACCGTCGATGACCGTGCCGGCGTGCAGGGCGTCCAGGATGCTGTCGCGGACTGCGGCCGACCGCAGCGGCTCACCGCCGGACAGGACGCCGAAGAGCAGCCCGCCGTGGCGGCCGGAAGCCGGGGTCACAGCGCTGCCGGACTCCCCCTCGTCGGCGCGCACGCAGAACACCCGCTCGCGTTCGGCCTCGGCGCACACGGCGGCGTTGGTCTCGGGGTCGTCGGTGCAGGCGAGCGCGTACCAGGCGCCGGTGAGGTCGCCCTCGGCGTAGGGGCGCTCGTGCCAGACCAGCTCGCCCGCGTCGGCCATCGCGCTCACCGACGGGGTGGTGTGCGGCGAGACCAGCTCCACCCGCGCGCCCGCGCGGATGAGCCGCGGGAGGCGGCGCTGGGCGACCGAGCCGCCCCCGACCATCACGACGCGGCGGCCGGCGAGCTGGAGTCCGGAGAGGTAGTGCGGGTCGTCCATAGCCCGAAAGTCTGCCTGCCCGGCCCGCTCAGCGCTGCAGCAGGGCCAGCAGCCCGGTGTTGCCGAACATCGTCGCCGCCTCGACCGCGGACGGCGTGCCCGCGCGCGGATCGGCACCACCCGCCACCAGTGCCTTCACGACCTCGGGCTCGTCCTTGAACACGGCGCCGGCGAGCGGGCTCTGGCCCCGGTCGTTGACCCGGTCGGGATCCGCTCCGCGCGCGAGCAGCGCCGTCACCGTCTCCGCGTGCCCGTGGTAGGAGGCAAGCATCACCAGGGTGTCGCCGCGGTCGTTGGTGAGGTTCGCGGGGATGCCGGCGTCGACGTACGCGGCGAGGCGCTCCGTGTCGCCCTTACGCGCCATGGTGAACACGCGGGCCCACAGGTCGAGCTCCTCGTCCGACGGCGTCCCGGAAACCATGCGCCGAGTCTGGCACGCCGGCTCCCGGGACGCCGGGTGGTCGACCGGGCGTCAACCCCGCGCGGAGTTCGGGTACGGCAGCAGCGCCATCTCCCGCGCGTTCTTGATGGCCGAGGCCACCTGCTTCTGCTGCTTCGGCGTCAGCCCCGTCACGCGGCGGGCGCGGATCTTGCCGCGGTCGGAGATGAAGATCCGCAGCAGGTCGACGTCCTTCCAGTCGACGGCCGTGATCCCCCGGGTGCGCAACGGGTTCGCCCGCTTGCGGGGCGCGCGTTCGTGCTTGGGCATCCGGCTCACCAGCTCGACTTCGAGACGCCGGGGAGCTCGCCGTTGTGCGCCATCTGCCGCATGCGCACGCGCGACAGGCCGAACTTGCGCAGGTAGCCGCGCGGCCGGCCGTCGGCGGTGTCGCGGTTGCGGATGCGGGTGGTGCTCGCGTCGCGCGGCATGCGCTGCAGCGCCACCACCGCGTCGGCCTTGTCCTGCGCCGACGAGTGCGGCGAGGCGATCACGGCCTTGAGCGCCCGGCGCTTCTCGACGTAGCGGGCGGCGATCACCTTCCGCTGCTCGTTCTTCGCGATCTTCGACTTCTTCGCCATCAGCGCTCTTCCTTGAACTCGACGTGCTTGCGCGCCACGGGGTCGTACTTGCGCAGGACCATCCGGTCGGGGTCGTTGCGCCGGTTCTTCTTCGTCACGTACGTGTAGCCGGTGCCCGCGGTGGACCGCAGCTTGATGATCGGCCGGACGTCGGTGCTCTTCGCCATTTAGAGCTTCACCCCCTTCGCGGCCAGCTCCGCGACAACCGCGTCGATCCCGCGCTTGTCGATCGTCTTCATGCCCTTCGCCGACACCTTGAGCCGCACGGTCCGGCCGAGGCTCGGCACGGTGTAGCGGCGGGTCTGCAGGTTCGGCTCCCAGCGCCGTGACGTGCGGCGGTGCGAGTGCGAGACCTGCTTGCCGTAGCCCGGCTTTCTGCCGGTGACCTGGCACACGGCTGACACGGACCCTCCCGAGTTGATAGTGATATTCGTTTTCAATTACGCTCGCCACCGTACCCCGTCCCGTCGACTGGAGCTTCAGTGACCCCACACCCGCGTGTCCCGCTCGTGCTCGTCAGCGGGCTCGCCGCCGAAGGCAACGACGAGCTCGCCGAACTGCTGCGCCGCGCCGGCCCCGGCGTCGCCGTGGTCCACCACGACCTGCGGCAGATCGGCAGCGGCATCGTCCGCAGGCGGATCCGCCTCGGCCCCCGTGACCAGCTCACCGCGCTGGAACTGGCCCACGGCTGCGTGAACTGCACGCTGCGCGAAGACCTCCTACCGCTGCTGCGCCGGCTCGCCCGGCGGCCGGAGGTGGACCGGATCGTGCTGCGCCTCGACGAGGCCATGGAGCCCGAGCCGGTGAGCTGGGCCATCGCCAACGTGCTGGTCGGCGATCGGCCCGTGAGCGACGACGTCGAGATCGAGGCCGTGTTCACCACCGTCGACCGCGCCGCCTGGCTCGCCGACGCGTCCGGCGACGAGCTGCTCCTGGAACGCGGCCTGCTGGGCAGCCCCGAGGACGAGCGGACCGTCGCGCAGGTCGCGCTGGCCCAGGTGGAGTTCGCCGATGTGCTGGTGCTGGCCGGCGACGTGCCCGACGCCTGGTGCGCCGCGAAGACCGCGGCCGTGCTCGACCGCGTCGCACCCTCGGTCCCGCGCGTCGTGCTGAAGGGCGCGAACTCCGGCCTGCTGTTCGCCGCCGTCCCGCCGGAATCGCGCCGCGGCGAAGTCGTCGACCTGCACGGCGCGCTCCTGCGCGGCCAGCCGCCGCTGCACGCCGACTGCGGCATCGAGGTCCTCACCTTCACCTCGCAGCGGCCGTTCCACCCCGAGCGCCTCCACGAGGCGATCGACACGCTGCTGGGCGGCGTGATCCGCACTCGCGGCCGCGCGTGGGTCGCGAGCCAGCCCGACATCGCGTTCTGGCTCGAGTCGGCGGGCGGCGGCCTCGCGATCGGGCACGCCGGGCCGTGGCTGGCCTCGCCCGACGGCCCGGACTGGACCGACGTCTCCCCCGAACGCCGCACGCTCGCGTCGCTGCGCTGGCACCCGGTGCACGGCGACCGCGCACAGGAGCTCGTGGTGGTCACGGATCTGGTGGCGCCGAAGGAAATCGAGGACGCGCTCAACGCCGCGCTGCTCACCGACGCCGAGCTGGCCGAGGGAGAAGCTGCCTGGCGCAGCTACCCCGACCCGTTCGGTGAGTGGCACGAAGACCCGTGCGAGGCAACCGAAGACGACGCAGAAGACGAAGAGCGGCACGTCAACGCCGCCAACCGGAAGGAAGAACCGCAGTGAAACCCGGCATCCACCCCGACTACCACCCCGTGGTGTTCCGCGACTCGGCCACGGGCGACGCGTTCCTCACCCGCTCCACCGCGACGTCCGAGCGGACGATCGAGTGGAGCGACGGCCACACCTACCCGCTCGTGGTCGTGGACATCAGCTCGTGGTCGCACCCGTTCTGGACCGGCAACCAGCGGATCGTCGACTCCGCGGGCCAGGTCGAGAAGTTCCACCGCCGCTACGGCCGGCGCGAGAAGGGTGGTGCGCGCTGATGGCCGTGCCGAAGCGGAAGAAGTCCCGCAGCAACACCCGTTCGCGCCGTGCGCAGTGGAAGGCGGCGGTGCCCGACCTGGTGCCGATCACGGTGGACGGCGAGCGCAAGCTCGTGCCACGCCGCCTGATCAAGCACTTCCAGCGGCTCGACCGGTGAGCGTGCCCGTCACCGTCCTGTCGGGGTTCCTCGGCGCGGGCAAGACCACACTGCTCAACCACATCCTCGCCAACCGCGAAGGCCTGCGGGTGGCGGTGATCGTGAACGACATGAGCGAGGTCAACATCGACGCCGCGCTGGTACGCGACAGCGTGTCTCGCACCGAGGAGCGCCTGGTCGAGCTGACCAACGGGTGCATCTGCTGCACGCTGCGCGAGGACCTGCTCCACGAGGTCGCGCGCCTGACCGCGGACGGCCGGTTCGACCACCTGCTCATCGAGTCGAGCGGGATCTCCGAGCCGATGCCGGTCGCCGCCACGTTTTCCTTCCCCGGCGACGACGGCACGCCGGCGCTGTCCGGCGCCCGGCTGGACACGATGGTGACCGTGGTCGACGCCGTGAACTTCGGCCGTGAGCTGGCCGGCGGTGACGCCCTGGGCGAGCGCGGCCTCGACCAGTACGAGGGCGACGAGCGCACGGTCAGCGACCTGCTCGTGGACCAGGTCGAGTTCGCGGACGTGCTGCTGCTCAACAAGACCGACCTCGTCTCCCCCGCCGAGGCCGAGCGGCTGGCGGCGGCGCTGCGCCGGCTCAACCCGGGCGCCGACGTCGTGACTTCGGAGTTCGGGCGGGTGCCGCTCGGGCGCGTGTTCGGCACCGGCCGCCACGACCCGCTGCGCGCGCAGCAGGCTCCGGGCTGGGTCGCGGAGCTCAACGGCGACCACGTGCCGGAGACCGAGGAGTACGGCATCTCCAGCGTCGTGTTCCGCGCCACCCGGGCGTTCGACCCGGCGCCGCTGTGGGATTTCGTCACGACCCGCCTCGACTCGGGCGAGTTCGGCACCGTGCTGCGCTCCAAGGGGTTCTTCACGCTCGCGTCGCGACCGGGCGTGCTCGGCCTGTGGTCGCAGGCGGGCTCGGTGGCGCGGTTCGAACCGCAGGGCGTCGCCGCGGCGCCGCAGCAGGAGCTGGTCTTCATCGGCGTCGGGCTCGCCGGCGACGCGCTGCCGGCCGCGCTCGAGGCGTGCCTCACCGACGAACCGGTGACGGCGGATCCCTTCCCCGGGTGGGAGGCCGTGCACGTCCACTGAGGACAGACGTTTTCGAAGGCCGCGCGACCCGGGTCGCAGGTCGCGCGGCCTTCGTGTTCCCGGGAGTTCCTTGATCGTTCACCGCCCCGTGCGATCATGCTGTTCGGGCGGGTTCGACGTCGGAAACACCACGTCTGAACTGGGTGATTCGTTGGGATTAGGGGGGTTTCGCGAAGGTTGATCAACCCAGGTTTATCAGTCTAGGTTGATTAATGTGCCGGATCGGATCACCAAGGATCTCGTGGAGGCCGCTGCCGACCTGAGGGTCGCGCTCGGGCGGCTCGTGCGGCGGATGCGGCAGGGCTACGTGGCCGGCGAGGCCACGCTCTCGGAGAGCTCCGTGCTCTCACGGCTCGACCGCGACGGGCCCTCGACGCCCGGCTACCTGGCCGAGCAGGAGCGGGTGAAGCCGCAGGCCATGGGGGTGACCCTGGCCGGGCTCGTCGAACGCGGGCTCGTCAGCCGCAGCCCCGACGCCGCCGACGGCCGCCGCGTCCTGATGTCCGTGACCGCGACCGGCCGCAAACTCCTGACCGACCGGCGTTCCCTCAGCACCCAGCGCGTCGCCCAGGCCCTGGCCGGCGGCTTCACTGCCGAGGAGCGCCGCCGACTGCTCGAGGTGATCCCGTTGCTCGAACGCCTGGCGGACGAACTGTGACGACCACGGCCACCAGCCGCGGCGACCGATACAAGTGGGTCGCCCTCTCCAACACCACCCTCGGCGTGCTCATGTCGACCCTCGACGGGTCGATCGTGATCATCTCGCTGCCCGCCATCTTCCGCGGCATCGGGCTCGACCCGCTCGCGCCGGCCAACATCGGCTACCTGCTCTGGATGATCCTGGGCTACCTGCTGGTGTCCGCGGTCCTCGTGGTCACGCTCGGGCGGCTCGGCGACATGTTCGGCCGCGTGAAGATGTACAACGTCGGGTTCGTGATCTTCAGCGTCGCCTCGGTGGCGCTCTCGTTCGACCCGTTCCACGGCGGCCAGGGCGCACTGTGGCTGATCGGCTGGCGCATCGTCCAAGCCGTCGGCGGGTCGATGCTCACGGCCAACTCGGCCGCGATCCTCACCGACGCGTTCCCGCGCGAGCAGCGCGGCATGGCGCTGGGCATCAACCAGATCACTGCGCTGGCCGGGCAGTTCCTCGGCCTCGTCGTGGGCGGTCTGCTCGCCGAGATCGACTGGCGCGCGGTGTTCTGGGTGAGCGTGCCGTTCGGCATCCTCGGCACCGTGTGGTCGATCCGCAGCCTGCGCGAGATCGGCAAGCCGCGACGGGCGCGGGTCGACTGGGGCGGCAACGTCACCTTCGCGCTGGGCACCGGCGTGCTGCTCGCCGCGATCACCTACGGCATCCAGCCCTACGGCGATGCGCCCACCGGCTGGGGCAACCCGTGGGTGCTCGGCGGCATCGGCTCCGGGGTGCTTCTGCTCGTGGTGTTCGGGGTGATCGAGTCCCGGGTGAAGGACCCGATGTTCAAGCTCTCGCTGTTCCGGATCCGGGCGTTCAGCGCGGGCAACCTCGCGGCGCTGCTCACGGCGATCGCGCGCGGCGGCATGCAGTTCATGCTCATCATCTGGCTGCAGGGCATCTGGCTGCCCCTGCACGGCTACGAGTACGAGAGAACGCCGCTGTGGGCCGGGATCTACCTGCTGCCACTGACCGTCGGATTCCTCATCGCGGGCCCGGTGTCGGGGTACCTGTCCGACCGCTTCGGCGCGCGGCTGTTCTCGACCGGCGGGCTCGTGCTCGTCGCCGCTGCGTTCCTCGGCCTGCTGGCACTGCCCGTGGACTTCTCCTATCCCGCGTTCGCGGCGCTGCTGGTGCTCAGCGGGATCGGGCAGGGCATGTTCTCCGCGCCCAACACCTCGGCGATCATGAGCAGCGTCCCCGACCACCAGCGCGGGGTGGCCTCCGGCATGCGCTCGACGTTCCAGAACTCCGGCACGGCGCTGTCGATCGGCGTGTTCTTCTCCCTGATGATCGCGGGGCTGGCCGGTTCGCTGCCCGCCACGCTCACCGGCGGGCTGCAGGCCCACGGCGTGCCCGCCGACGTCGCGGCGAACGTTGCCCAATTGCCGCCCGTGAGCACGCTGTTCGCGGCGTTCCTCGGCAGCAACCCGGTGGCGCACCTGCTCGGCCCGGGTGTCCTTTCCGGACTGTCGCCGAGCGACTCGGCGGCGCTGACCGGCAAGGAGTTCTTCCCGCAGCTCATCTCCGGCCCGTTCCACAACGGGCTGGTCACCGTGTTCACGGCGGCCGCCGTGATGGCGCTCGTCGCGGGCCTCGCCTCGGTGTCGCGCGGCAAGCGCTACTTCCACCCTGACCTCGCCGCGCGCGCGGGCGAGCAACGCAGCACCCCGGACAAGGAGAACGGATGAACGACACGCTCACCGCGGGCACCGTCACGATCACCGGCCACGGCGGTGACGAGATCGAGGCGTACCTGGCGCGCCCGCTCGACCCCGCTCCGCGCGGCGGCGTCGTGGTGATCCACCACATGCCCGGCTACGACCCGGCCACCAAGGAGATCGTGCGCCGCTTCGCCGCCGAGGGTTTCGCGGCGCTGTGCCCGAACCTGTACTCGCGCGAGGCGCCGGGCGCGGCCCCGGACGACGCGGCCGCGACTGTCCGCGCCAACGGCGGCGTGCCCGACGAGCGCCTGGTCGGCGACGTCGAAGGCGCGGCCGCGTACCTCAAGGCCCTGGACGGCGCCAACGGCAAGATCGGCGTCATCGGCCACTGCTCCGGCGGCCGCCAGACGTTCCTCGTCGCGTGCTCTACCCAGGTCGACGCGGCCGTGGACTGCTACGGCGCGTTCGTGGTCAACGAGCCGCCGGCCGGCATGCCCGCGTCGATGAAGCCGTTGCTGGGCCTCGCGCCGCAGCTGTCGGCCCCGCTGCTCGGCCTCTTCGGCGCCGACGACCAGTACCCCGGGCCCGAGGAGACCGCGAAGCTCGCCGCCGAGCTCGACCGCCTCGGCAAGGAGCACGAGTTCCACACTTACGAAGGTGCCGGCCACGCCTTCTTCGCCGTCGACCGCCCGAGCTACCGGCCCGAGGCCGCCGTGGACGGCTGGGCCAAGATCCTCGACTTCTACGGCCGGCACCTCGCGGCCTGATCCCCGGAAGGACCTTTCCCATGTGCACCTACCTCACCGAGAAGTTCGCCGTGGAGGGCAGCGGCAAGAGCGCGACCGGCTGGCACAGCGTCAACGAAGCCACCGTGTACGTCGACCACCCGACGCACGCCCGCTTCGCCCACACCGTGAACATCGACTTCCGCAACCCGGCGATGGGCCCCGCCGCGCGCGTCGCACTGGAACTGACCGAAGAGGACGCACTCGCCCTCGCCGACGCGATCCACACCGCGCTGGCGTCCGCGCCGGCCGGGCTGGCTTCGCGCAACCAGTGAGCTCCGGCGCCCCCATGCGGCGTTGGGTGCGTTGAACGCACCCAACGCCGCATGGGGTGCGCTGGGCGCACCGAACGCCACGTCGGCGCGGTCGGGTCAGGGTGTGTAGAGCGCGCCCAGGAACTCCAGTAGCAGCCGCTCCCGCAGGGGTTCCGGCGCGGTGGCCAGCAGGGCGTTGATCGGCGCCATCCGTTCGGGCAGGCCGGCGTCGCCGACGAGGCCGGCGGCGGTGAGCAGGCCCGCGAACTGGTCCGCCGTCAGGGTTTCCGGGTCCAGGGCCGCCACGAACGCGGCCACGGCCGGGTCCACCGACGTCGGGCCGGCTTCGCGTGCCGCGGTGACCGAGGCGGTCAGGTCCGCGAGGAACTCGGTCTCGCTGCCGTGGTTCGCGGCCGTGATCGTGAGGTGCAGGTTCAGCGGCGAGCCGCCGTGGGCGAACTGCGGCTGCACGTACCAGCCGCGCACCTTCATCTCGTCCGCGACCGTGAACAGGTCGAACCCGTCGTCCGCCGTGCCAGTCTTGGTGAAGGCGATCAGTGTGGAATCCGGGTCACCCAGGATCCGCAGGCCCGGCTGGTTCTCGACGCCCGCGCGGATGCGGGTGACGGCCTCGCGCGTCACCTCCGCGAGGCGCAGGTAGCCGTCCTCGCCGAGGTGGTTCACCACGGCCCACGCGGCGGCCAGCGGACCGCCCGAGCGCGTGCTCTGCAGCGTCGGGTTGAGCATCGTGTAGCCCGGCCAGGCCGCGCTCGCGAAGTAGTGCGTGCGGCGCAGCTCGGCGTTCGCGTGCAGCAGCACGGAAACGCCCTTCGCGCAGTAGGCGTACTTGTGCAGGTCCACGGACATGCTCGTGACGCCCGGTACGCGGAAGTCGAACGGCGACACGTCCGCGCCGAGCTTCGCGAAGTACGGCAGCACCCAGCCGCCGATGCACGCGTCCACGTGCATGCGCACACCGCGGGCGGGCGCGGCGGCCGCGATCTCCGGGATCGGGTCGACCACGCCGTGGGCATACGAAGGCGCGCTCGCCACCACGAGCACCGTGGACTCGTCGATCGCCGCGGCCATGGCGTCCGGCACCGCGCGGAAGGTCTCCGCGTCCACCGGCACCACGATCTTGCGCAGCCCGAACAGGTGTGCCGCCTTGTGGAACGCGGCGTGCGCGGTGTCGGGCAGCACGATGCTCGGCGCGGTGATCCCCGGCCGGGCGTCCCGCGCGGCCAGCACCGCGAGCAGGCACGACTCCGTACCGCCGGACGTCACCGTGCCGACGGTTCCGGCAGAGCCGCCCAGGAGCCCGGCCGCGCGGCCGACGAGGTCGTTCTCCAGGCGCAGCAGGCTCGGGAAAGCCGTGGGGTCGAGGCCGTTGGCCGACGACGCGAGCGCGTGGGCGGCCGCCGCGATCTCGTCCACTTCGGACAGACCGCTGTCGTAGACGTAGGCGAGCGTGTGCCCGCCGTGCGTCGGCAGGTCGCCCGCGCGCAGCTGCCGCAGCTCGGCCAGGATGTCGGTCACCGCTGCGGCTCCACCGGCCGCGGCTCGAGCACCTTGCGGCGCAGCAGCGGGATCGCCAGCGCGATGAGCACGGCGGGCAGCACCGAGGAGCCCACGGTGATGGCCGTGATCGCCGAGGACGGCTGCGCGGCTGTCGCGTCGGTGCTCGACACGTAGCCGCCGGCCTGCAGCACCAGCCCGAACAGGCCCGGGCCGAGCGCCAGCCCCAGCGTCTCCGACGCCGTCCACACGCCGGCCGTGATGCCCGCGCGGGTCTCGCCGGTGCGTTCCTCCTCGGCGCTGATGAGGTCGGGCAGGATCGCGAGCGGGAACACGGAGATCCCCGCGTACCCGATGCCCGCGAGCGCCACGAACACCATCGTCATCGCGAACGGGATGTCCCTGGCGAAGAGGATCCCGAGGAGCCCGACGGTGAACGAGACCGTCGCGATGCGGAAGCCCACGAGCTTGCCCCAGCGCTCGCCCAGCCGCGGCCACAGCGGCATCGTGATCAGCGCCGGGCCGACGAAGCCCACGAACAGCACCGTGCGGTAGCTCGGGTCGCCCAGCACGTGCTCGGCGAAGTACGGGATCGCGGCGAGCACCGTGCCGATGCCCAGCGCCTGGATGAAGTACGAGCCCATCAGCCAGCAGAACGGGCGCCACTGCGCGATCGTGCGGATCAGCTGCTTGAAGCTCACGGCGTTGGGCCGCAGCGAGCCGACGGGCGCGCCGCGCAGACCGAAGTAGACACCCAGGGTGGCGAGCAGGATGATCACGGCCATCACGAGGCCCATCACCCGGTAACCGGCCACGCCTTCGAGGATGTCGGTGATCGCCGGGGCCGCGCCGCCGGACACGAGGATCGCCACGGCCAGCACGCCGATGCGCACGCTGGTGAGCTTCGTGCGCTCCTCGGCCGAGTCCGTGAGCTCCGCCGGCAATGCGTTGAACGGCACCTGGAAGAACGCGTACGCGGTGGCACACAGGAAGAACACGATCACCACGTACGTCGCGTCGATCGCGGGCTTGCCGAACCCGGGGTGCGCGAACAACGCCGCGAACAGGATCGCGACGCCGATGCCGCCGCCGAGCAGGAACCGCCGGCGGCTGCCGGTCCTCACGAGGTCGGCGTCGGACAGCCGGCCGGCGATCGGGTTGAACACCACGTCCCACGCCTTCGGCACGAACACGATCACGCCGGCCGCGGCGGCGGGCACCGCCATCGTGTCCGTGAGGTAGGGCAGGAGAAGCAGTCCGGGCACCGTACCGAACGATCCGGTGACGAACGAGCCGAGCGAGTAACGGAAACGCGTCCGGCGGGGCAGCGGCGCCAAGGGTCCTCCTCGAGGGCGGTCCGACGAACGCAATGCCTAGTGGATCTTCGCCGTTCCCCGGTAGTGGTCGGGGGGAATCGTGCCACCGTCGTAATGCACCGCGCGTACCGGGCCGACCTCGCCCCGTGCCCTGCTCACGACAGGGCTTCGGCCACCTTCGTCAGCGATCCCGCGTCGCCGCGCAGCAGCAGCGTCGTGACCACTGTGTCCTCCCAGGCAGCGAGCTCCTCGCGGATCTTCGCGGCCGGGCCGACGAGCGAGGTGTCCTCCACGAGCGACGTCGGGATCGCGGCGACGGCTTCGTCCTTGCGCCCGGCGAGATAGAGCTCCTGCACCTTGTCGGCCACCTCCTCGTAACCCAGGCGTGCGAACACGTCGTGGTGGAAGTTCACGGCCTTGGCGCCCATGCCGCCGATGTACAACGCGAGCGCCGGCTTGATCCAGCCGGCCGCCTCCTCCACGTCGTCGTGGACGATCACCGGCACCGACGCGGGCACCTCGAAGTCCTCGGGCTTGCGCCGGGCCCCCGGCCGGGCGAACCCCTCGGCGAGGGCGTTGCGGTAGAACGCGTCGGCCTTGGGCGAGAAGAACAGCGGCAGCCAGCCGTCGCAGATCTCGGCCGACAGCGCGACGTTCTTGGGGCCTTCGGCCGCGAGGTAGATCGGGAGGTCGGCGCGCAGCGGGTGCACGGTCGGCTTGAGCGGCTTGCCCAGCCCCGCGCCGCCGTTGAGCGGCAGCTGGTAGAACTGCCCGTCCAACGTCACGGGCGCCTCGCGCGCCAGCACCTGGCGGATGATCTCCACGTACTCGCGCGTGCGGGCGAGCGGCTTCGGGTACGGCTGGCCGTACCAGCCCTCCACCACCTGCGGGCCCGACGCGCCGAGCCCGAGCACGAACCGGCCGCCCGAGAGGTGGTCGAGCGTCAGCGCCGTCATCGCCGTGGCGGTGGGCGTGCGCGCGGACATCTGCACGATGTTGGTCCCGAGCTTCACGCGGCGGGTCGACGCGCCGGCCCAGGCGAGCGGGGTGAACGCGTCGGAGCCGTAGGCCTCCGCCGACCACACCGAGTCGAACCCGAGGCGCTCGGCCTCGAGCACGGCCTCCAGCGCGCCCGGTGTTGGGCCGCTCCCCCAGTACCCGAGGTGGTAACCCAGCTTCATGCGGCCCTCCGTGCGTCAGATGTTCGGCGAGTAGTGCTCCGGCTTGCCACGTTCCCCCACGGGCGGCAGGTTCCTCCGTGGAGTCTCGACCACGGGCGCGTCCGCGGCCACCGCACCCCTCGCCCGGCGCCAGCCGGCGCGCGCCCGCGGGTGGTAGCGGCGGTCGTGCGGGACGAGGGAGAACACGGCGTTGATCGCGCGACCCACGAACCGGTGGCGCCGTTCGTCGCGGGCGGTCCAGGTGAAGCCGAGCAGCTCGCGGATCTCCCGGTCGTACAGCCCGACCGTGAGCCAGACGAACTGTCGCGCGATCACCGTCGAGACCGGCCGCCACAGCAGGTCGGGCAGCCACGGCAGGAATGGCGGTTTCGCGATGCCCCGCAGATCCAGGACGTCGCGCGTGGCCTTGTTGTCCTCCAGCACCTCGGCGCACATGTGCTTCCAGTACCGCCGGAAGTCCTCCCAGGACTCGGGTACCGGGCGCATCGTCAGGTCGTACATGCGCCACCAGCGCACGTGTTCGTCGAACAACCTGCGCTTCTCCTCTTCGCCGATGCCGCCCATGAAGTGATCGGCGATGAGGATCGTGCTGACGAAGAACGTGGAGTGCGCCCAGTAGAAGGTATCCGGATCCAGCGCGTGGTAGCGGCGGCCTTTCGCGTCGACGCCCTTGATGCGGTTGTGGTAACCGCGCACCTCCAGCGCCGTCCGGTGGGCGCGCGGGCCGTCGTAGACCACGCCGCCGATCGGGTAGAGCGAGCGGAACAGCCGTTGCCAGCGTTCCTCGAAGAACCGCGAGCGCTGCTCGACGCCGGCGCCGAGACCCGGGTGCATGTTCTGCATCGACCCGGCCCACAGGGCGATCAGCAGCCCGCGCCAGTCGCCGAAGTAGCGCCACGTGAGCGAGTCCGGTCCGAGCGGTTCGGGTTCCTCCCCCGGCATGGCGGCTCCCCTGTCGCTGACGTCAATGAACTGACTACGCCTGTTGTCAGGTTAGGATGTGACAACAGGCGTGGTCAACTACGGGAGTGGATATGCCGGGCCGCACGTGGGCGGGCACGACGCTGGACGATCGGAAGGCGGCGCGGCGGGACCAGCTGGTCGCCGCGGGCCTCGACCTGCTCGGCACCGAGGGCTCCGCGGCCGTGAGCGTGCGCGCGGTCTGCCGCCAGGCCCACCTGACCGAGCGCTATTTCTACGAGAGCTTCGCCGACCGCGAGGAGCTTGTCGCGGCCGTGTACGAGCACGTCGGCGAGCGGGCGCGCCAGGCTCTGGTCGACGCGATCCGCGACGCACCCGGCCCACGGCAGCGGGCGGAACGCGCGGTGCGAGCGTTCGTGGCTCTCATGGTCGACGACCCGCGCCAGGGCCGTGTGCTGCTGCTCGCGCCCCTGACCGATCCCGCACTGACCCGCCGCGGCCTGCATCTGCTGCCGGCGTTCGCGGCACTCGTCGGCGAACAGCTCTCACACGGTGACGAGACCGACCGGCAACTGGTGTCGATCGGGCTGGTCGGCGCGCTGAGCAACGTGTTCATCGCCTACCTCGACGGCACGCTGCGGGTGAGCCGGGAACGGCTCGTGGGCCACTGCGTCCGGCTGGTGCTCGGGGCGGACGAGTTCGACCACTGAGCTCATCGGTCCGAGCCGCGTTGCGCCGCAGCCGCAACGCGATATCGGTGATCATGTCCTCCTGGCCGCCGACGCGGCAGAGGATCTCGCGCGCCGGCACGCCGCGGCGCTGCGCCAGTTCCTCGCGAGCAGGTCCGTGCCGACGTCACCGGGGCCGATGATCGCGGCCGGCACCTTGCGTTCCGCCATGTTTTCCGACGGTCCCCGCCGCGGCGGCGCACACTCAACTCGTGCGTACCACTGCCCGGAACGGCGGCGAGGGCCTCGTCGCCTCACGTGTCGCGGCGATCCTGGCCGCGTTCCGCCCGGGCGACGACACGGTCGGCGTGTCGGAGCTGGCGCGGCGGACGGGGCTCGCGAAGACGACCGTGCACCGCCTGACCCGGCACCTCCGCGACACCGGCCTGCTCGAACCCGACGGCACCGCGCTGCGGCTCGGGCTGCGGCTGTCCGAGATCGGCCAGCTCGCGATCCGGCGCCGCGGGCTGGTCGAGGCCGCCCGGCCGTCGCTGGCCGACCTGCCAGAGGCCACGCGCAACACCGTGCACCTCGACGTGCTGCGGGGTCCCGACGCCCCCGACGTGCCGTCCCGCATCGGCGGCCGATTCCCGGCTCACGCCACCGGCGTCGGCAAGGCCATCCTCGCGTTCTCGCCGGAACCGTTGGTGGCGCAGGTGATCGACGCCGGTCTCCCCCGCGTCAGCCGGCGCACCATCACCGCGCCCGGGTTTGCTGCGCCGCCAGCTCGCGCGCGTCCACACCGAGGGCGTGGCGTTCGAACGCGAGGAGTCCGGCGTCGGAGTGGTCTGCGCCGCGAGCCCGCTGCTCGACGCCGCGGGCACGGCGGTCGCGGCAATCTCCATCACCGGCTGGGCGACCCGGATGTGCACGGAGCGTGTCGCCCCGGCGGTGCGCACGGCCGCGCTCGCGTTGTCGCGTTCGTTTGTCCAGACCTGAGCAGTCGGAAAAATTCCTGCCGCACAACGGGTTACGCGAGGGTTAGGCCGTTCGGATGACCTCTGAGGCGCAGGCCTGGTCTCGTGATTCTCCGTAACTACGATCGTCCGGATGGCCCAGCAGAGCTGGGGGATCACGTTCCCGGACCGGTCCCCTGCGCCGATCTCCAGGATCCGCGGCGATCCCGCCGCGGCGGCCGGAACCCGCCTGCTGTCGCTCGATCTCGTACTGGGCCTGCTCGCCCTCGCCGGCGGCCTGCGCGTGGTCTACCTCACCGCCACGACACCGCCGCTGCCCGGGGAAGCCACGACCGTCGCCCACACCTACGCACTCGGCCACCTCACGGCGTCCGGTGGTTCGACCACGGCCGGCGTGAGCCCGTTCGGGCAGCTCCAGCTCGCCGGGTACACGATGCTTTCCCACGCCTTCGACCGCGCGGCGACGCCGGCCGCCGCGGTGCGCGAGGCGATGGTCGTCGCCGCGGTGGTGACGACGGTGCTGCTGTGGCTGCTCGCCCGCCGGCTCGGTCTGCCCCGCTGGGCGGGCCTGGTCGCCGCCGTGCTGCTCGCCGTGTCGCCGCTGGCGATCGGGCTGCAGCACGTCGTGGTCGTCGAGCACCTCGCGGTGATGTGGGCGCTGGCCGGGCTGTGCCTCGTCGCGTCACCGGCCGAGGACCACAGTGGACCTGCGCGCCACCCGCTCGGCCAGGATCTGCTCGGCGCCGGCTGCCTGCTGGCCGCCGTACTGACCTCACCGCTCACGCTGCTGCTCCTGCCCGCCGCGGGCTGGCTGCTGCTGCGCCGTTCCGCGGCGCGGGCCGGACTCGTCGCCGTCGTGGTGAACCTCGGTCTGGGCCTCGCCTTCGGCCCGCTGGCGGCGTGGGCACGCCCCGCCCTCGCCACCGGAGGGGAGCTGGGCCTGCCGAGGTGGCTGGTGTTCGATCCGGCGCTCACGGCGGTGTCGGTGCTCGCGTTGATCGCCGGCCTGTTCGTCGCGACGGTGCGCCCGCTCGCGGTGTCCGGCCTCCTCCCGGCCGGTCTGCTCGCGGTCCCCGGCGTGCCGGCCACCGCGGTGCTGGCTCTGCTGCTGCCTCTCACGCCGCTGGTCGCGGCCGGGGTGGCGCACGCCGTGGTCGCGGCACACCACGAACCGCAGCACCCCCGCGCGCCCGCGTGGCCCGGGGCCGGGGTCGCCGTGGGCGTGGTGGTCCTGACCGCGGCGTTCGGGCTGAGCTGGGCCCACGGGTTCAGCGCGCTGGGTCCCGGGCCCGCGAGCCCGGACCCGGCGGTCGAGGCCCGCACCTGGTTGCAGGCCAACGCGGCGGGCTCCCGTGTGCTCGTCGACGACGCCACCTGGACCACGCTGGCCGCCGGCGGCTGGCCGACCGGGCTGCTCGTCACCGCGGCCGGCGCGAACCCGCCACCCGGCTGGGCCGCGCTCACCCCGCCGGCACTGGCCCGGTCGTCCACAGTGGACTCCCCCGACGCGGCCGCGGTGTTCGGCAGCGGCGCGGGACAGGTCACCGTCGCCCGGCTCGGGCCGCCCGTGCTCACGCCGGACGAGAACGGCGAGAAGACCGCGCGGGCCCACGCGGGCGCCGCGCTCACCAGGTCCGGACGCGTCGACTGCGTCCCGGAAACGCGTGCCGTGCTCAGCCGGGGTGATCTCGATCCCCGGCTGATCTCGACGCTGGCGGCGTTCGCGTCGCAGCAGCCGGTGCGAGTGGCGGCGTTCCCGCCCGTGCCCGGCGAGGACGCGGCGGGGCAGCCGCGCCGGCAGGTGCTCGTCACCGGCGCCGACGACGCGGCCACCCGCTTCTACGCCGGGCAGCGTGCCGTGTTCCGCCCGGCCTCGGTCGAGCGGACAGCCGGCGGCGTGCTCGTCACCTACCCGCCGTTCGCCCCGTCCGGCCTGCTCACCTCCTTCACCGCACCCTGATCCTCCGAAAGGTCCCCTCCGATGCGCCTTCGAACCCTCCTGAGACCCACCGGTTTCCTCGCGGCCGCCGGGCTGCTGCTGTTCACGACCACTCCCCCCGCGAGCGCGGCCGCCGGCCCCGGACCCGGCGTCGGGTGGATCCGGGTGGGGCACCTCTCGCCGGGTGTGCCGCCGGTCGACATCTACTTCGCGCCGTTCGGACAACCCCAGAAGGTGGTGATCCGCAAGGCGGGCTACGGCGCCGTCACGCCGTACTCGTCCCTGGACCCGGGCCAGTACACGCTCTCGATGCGGCCCGCCGACGCCGCGCCGACGACCGCGCCCGCTCTGAGCGCCACGATCTCCGTGAAGCCGCGGAACGCCTACTCGCTGCTGGTGTTCGAGAACGGTCCGGACGGGACGCTGCACGGCAGTCTCGTGACCGACGACCTCACCGCACCAGGCGCGGGCAAGGGCCGCGTGCGCGTGGTCGAGGGGTCGGCGACACCCGCACCGGTGACCGTCGGCGGCCCGGGCGGCACGGCACTGGCCACGAACGCGGCCTACGGCGACACCACGCCGTACGCCGAAGTGCCGGAGGGCACTGTCCCGGTACAGCTGACGAGCGGCACCGTCAAGACGACCGCCGACGTCCCCGTGGCGGCCGGCTCGTCGACCACGTTGCTCGTGACGCAGGACAACGGCACGCTGAAGGCGACCCCGATCTCCGACGGCGCCGACTTGCCGAACCCGCCGAAGCTCGGCGTCGAAACCGGGGGCGGCGGCACAGCCTCCGGCGGCGACCACTCCGAACCGTGGTTCGCGGGCGGTGTCGGGCTTTTCCTGCTCGTACTGGTGCTCACGCCGCTGGTCCGGCGGATTCGGGAAGGCCGTGCGCGCTGACCTGATCCGGGGGTGCTGCGCGGTCGCGCTGGTCTGCGCCGCGTGCACGCCGGCACCGTCCACAGTGGTCCCCGCGACGACACCCGTCTCCACTCCCGTCGCGACAGCCACCGAACCGGGCGGCAGCGTCGGGCCGCTGCCGCCCGCGGCGGACGTGAGCCCGGTCCGCCTGACGATCCCGGCGATCGGGATCGACGCGCGCGGGCTGGTCCCGCTCGCGCTCGGCCCGGCGCACGAACTGCAGGCGCCGGCGAGCTTCGCCGACGTCGGCTGGTACGCCGCCGGCCCGGCACCGGGTGATCCAGGGCCGGCGGTGATCGCCGCCCACGTGGACTCCCGGTCCGGCCCGGCGCCGTTCTTCCGCCTGCGCGAGCTTCGGCCCGGCGACGAGGTCCGCGTCGAACGTTCCGACGGCGGCGCCGCCCGTTTCGTCGTCGACGCCGTGCAGCGTTACCCGAAGGACGCCTTCCCGACCGACGCCGTGTACGGTCCCGCCCCGGGCGCGGCGTTGCGCCTGATCACCTGCGGTGGCGCGTTCGACGCCGCCGCCCGGTCCTATCGCGACAACGTGGTGGTCTACGCCTCGACCCGCTGGACCTGACCTACTGGGCCGCCACACTCCGCTGCGCGAGCTCGTCGGCGAACCGCAGCACGGGCTCGTCGGCCAGGAGACCGCGCCGGGCCAGCGCCGGGCGCACGCCCTCGCCGAACCAGTACGCCTCCTCCAGGTGCGGGTAGCCGGACAGCACGAACTCCGAAACGCCCACCGCGTGGTACTCCTCGATGAGGTCGGCGATCTCCTCGTGGCTGCCGACCAGCGCCGTGCCCGCGCCACCGCGCACGAGGCCGATGCCGGCCCACAGGTGCGGGTGGATCTCGAGCCCGCGCGCACCCGCGTCGAGACGGCCGCCGTGGAGGGCGACCATGCGACGCTGCCCCTCCGACTCACTCGCGGCGAGTTGCGCCTGCGCTTGCGCGACCTGCGTGGGGTCGAGCGCGTCGAGCAGGCGCTGCGCTTCGGCCCACGCCTGCGCCGACGTGTCGCGCGCGATGGTGTGCAGCCGGACGCCGAACCGGACGGTCCGCCCTTCGGCCGCCGCCAGCGCGCGCACCTTGCCGATCTTCTCCGCCACCTGTGCGGGCGGCTCGCCCCACGTCAGGTAGACGTCGGCGTGGCGCGCGGCCACCGGCAGCGCCGCGGGCGAGGAGCCGCCGAAATACAGCGGTGGCACGGGCTCGGGCGCGGCCAGCGTCGTCGCACCCGCGACTTCCAGGTGCTCGCCGGAGAAGTCGAACGGGCGGCCCGACCACACTCCGCGCACGATCGTGAGGAACTCGTCGGTGCGGGCGTAGCGGGCGTCGTGGTCGTGCCAGTCGCCGAAGCGGCGCTGCTCCACTGCGTCGCCGCCGGTCACGATGTTGAGCAGCACGCGCCCCGACGACAAGCGCTGGAACGTGCCGGCCATCTGCGCGGCCAGCGTCGGCGAGATGACCCCGGGCCGGAACGCGACGAGGAACTTCAGCCGGCGCGTCTCGCGGATCAGCGCGGCCGCGGTGAGCCACGCGTCCTCGCACCACGTGCCGGTGGGCGTGAGCACGCCTTCGAACCCGAGCTGCTCGGCCGCCCGGGCGATCTGGGCGAGGTAGTCCACGTCCGCCGGTCGCTGCGCGGCTCGACCCAGGGATTTGTTGGCGTGGAAGCGTTCCACGATCGTGCGGCCGTCGCCGCTCGTCGGCAGGAACCAGTGCAGTTTCAGGCTCATCCGTTGCTCCTCACGGCTTCGATGTCGGGCCCGTAGCGGCGGTCGGCGAACGCCGCGAAGTCGACCTTCCCGGGCAGGGTGCCGTCTTCGGTAAACGCGTCGGCCAGCTGCTGCTCCGACGCGACGACCGAATCGTCGAGCGGGATCGGCTCGTCGCGGCCGGCGGACACTGCCTTCTCCGCCACCGCGGGCTCCAGGCCCGTCTCGGCGGCCCACGCATTCGCCCACACGTCGCGGTGGGTGTTCGCCCACAGCTGTGCCTTGACCACCCGTTTCACGAAGTCCTGGATGGCGGAGTTGCGTCCCGCGTCGGCGAGGGCGGCGGTGCTCGCGGTTTCGAACGCGAGCCCGTTGGAGCTGCCGCGGCCGTCGGAGAGCACGCGGGCGTGCGCGTCGAGCTGCGCCTGGGCCGTGTAGGGGTCCCAGATCGCCCACGCGTCCACCTGATGCTGGGTGAAGGCCGCGTAGGCCTCGGACGGCTGCAGGAACGACAGCTTCACGTCCTTGGTGGACATTCCCGCGCGCTTGAGGGTGTTCAGCAGCTGCCCGTGGGCGGAGCTGCCCTTCGACACCTCGATCGTCTTGTCCCGCAAGGAAGCCACGTCCTTCAGTGGCGAGTCCGGCGGCACGAGGACGGCCTCGCGCTCGACGTTGCTCTTCGCGACGCTGACCACCGAGATCTTCGCCTTGGCCGCGGCCGCGAAGATGGGCGGCGTGTTGCCGACGCGGCCGATGTCGATCGCACCGGCCGAGGCCGCCTCCAGCAGCGGTGGACCGGAGGTGAACGTGGACCATTCGATGCGGTAGGGCACGTCGGACAGCAGGTTCGCCGCCGTGAGCAGCGACTTCACGCCGCCCTTCTGGTCGCCGACGCGCAGCGTCACCTTCGCCAGGTCGGCCGCCGAGACGGGAGCGGGCACGGGCGCGGGGCCGGTCGCCGCCCCGGAGGGTGAGCAGGCGGTGAGCCCGCCGAGCAACAGCACCGCGGCTGCGGCGGAACGGGCGGCGTTAAGCAGATGCACCTTCGGTCACTCCCAGGTCGGCCAGCACGCGTGAGCGCACGTCGGCGTGGTCGGTGGCCGTCCGCGGCCGCGGGTGGCCGAGGACGTGTTCGGAGACGATGCAGCCCTCGTCGAGGACCAGCACGCGGTCGGCGAGCAGCAGGGCCTCGTCGACGTCGTGGGTCACGAGCAGCACCGCGGGCTCGTGCGTGCGCCAAAGCCGTTCGACGAGCCGGTGCATCGCGAGGCGGGTCAGGGCGTCGAGCGCGCCGAACGGTTCGTCGAGCAGCAGCAGGTCCGGCTCGCGCACCAGCGCGCGGGCGAGCGAAACCCGTTGTGCTTCACCGCCGGACAAAGTCAGCGGCCAGTCGTCCTCGTGCTCGGACAGGCGCACCTCTTCCAGCGCCTGCTCGGCGACGCGGCGGTCGCGCGAGCGGCTCTCGCCGTCGCGGCGCAGGCCGAGCACGACGTTGCGCCAGACCTTGCGCCACGGCAGCAGGCGCGGCTGCTGGAACGCGACCGACACGGTGCCTTCGACCCGCGCGGTGCCCTCGATCTCCGTGTCGAGCCCGGCGAGCACACGCAGCAGCGTCGACTTGCCCGAGCCGCTTCGGCCCAGCAGCGCCACGAACTCGCCGCAGCCGATCTCGAGCTCCAGTCCATCGAGGACGGTCCGCTCACCGAACCGCTTCGTCAGGTCGCGCACCGCGACCACCGGTGTCACGGGGCCAGCCATCGCAGCGCCCTCCTCTCCAGAAGCCGCACCAGCGCGTCGGTCGCGAGGCCGAGGATCGCGTAGACGATCAGGCCGACCACCACCACATCGGTGCGCAGGAACTCACGGGCGTTGTTGATCAGGTAACCCAGGCCGGCGTCGGCGTTCACGGTCTCGCCGACGATCAGCGCCAGCCATGCCAGCCCCAGCGACTGCCGCAACCCCACCAGCGCCTGCGGCAGCGCGCCGGGCAGGATCACGTGCCACAGCCGTTCACCGCGGGTGAAGCCCAGCGCCCGCGCGGCTTCGACCAGCCGGGCGTCGGCCGTGCGGATTCCCGAGTGGACGTTCAGGTAGAGCGGGAACGCGACCCCGAGGGCCACGAGCACGATCTTCGTCTCCTCGCCGATCCCGAACCACAGGATGAACAACGGGATCAGCCCGAGGAACGGCAGCGTCCGCAGCATCTGCACGGGCGGGTCGACCAGCGCCTCGCCCCAGCGCGACAGCCCGGCGACGATCCCGAGCAGCACGCCGGCGACGGCGCCGATCGCGAACCCCGCCCCGACCCGGCCGAGCGACACGACAAAAGCGTTGCCCAGCTCACCGGTGCGGGCGAGGTCGAACGCGCTGGTCAGCACCGTCCACGGGGCGCTGAGCTTCTCCGGTGGCAGCACGCCGGTGGAGCTCGCGAGCTGCCACGCGGCCACGAGCACGACCGGGCTGATCCAGCGGCGCAGGGAAACCCGGCGTGATGCGGGCCGCTGAGCCGGCCTGGGTGGACCAGTGGCTTCGGGTTTTCGGGCGCGCGTCAGCACACCCGTGGTGGAAATCGACACGGATTTCTCCCGGGTCCGGGTTTTTGCTACGGGGAAAGGGAAACGCGTCAGCGCGAACAGCAGATCGCGCTCGCCTGCTGCCGGAGATCGACGTGCAGGCGGCTCACGAGCAGCGCGCCGAGGTTCATGCCCCGAGCTTCACCCGATCCGGCGGACCGCGTCAACAAACCCCGCGCCCGCTCCCAGGCACTGGTACTCCGGCGGCTCTTGTGCCACGTGTGCCGCCCCGCACGGCGCGGGATTTCCGAGGAGTGGGACGGAGTCAGGCGCCGAACATCCGGTGCCACTCGTCGAGCGAGCGGGGCCGGAACACGAAGTTCGTGTCCTTCACGTGCGACAGCGCGGCCGACGGCTCGGCCGAGTACTGATGGCCCGGGTAGACGACGGGGTCGCCGGGCAGTGTCGCGAGCGACTGGAGGCTGCGGTAGATCGCGTCGGCGTCGCCGCCGGGGAAGTCGGTGCGGCCACAGCCCTCGAGGAACAGCGTGTCGCCCGAGACGAGGCGGTCGCCGACGAGGAAGCACTGGCTGCCCGGCGTGTGGCCGGGCGTGTGCAGGAGCCGGATGTCGACCGCGCCGACGCTGAGCACGTCGTCGTGGTCGTGCGCACGCAGGTCGGTGCCGGACACACCGGTGACGCGGCGGACCCACTCGGTCTCTTCGGTGTTGACGTGGATCGGCACCTGCTGGATCGCGAGCAGCTCGGCGATACCGGGCAGCGAGAAGCCCATCATGTCGCCGCCGACGTGGTCGGGGTGGTGGTGCGTGGCGAGCACGCCGACCAGGCGCATCCCGTCGTCCTGGAGCACCTGCACCAGGTCGCCCACCGCGTAGGCCGGATCGACGATCACGGCCTCACCCGACTCGCGGTCGCCGATCAGATAGGCGAAGTTGACCATCTGCGTCGCGACCGGGTCCCCGACCGCGAAATCCCGGCCGGCGAGCAGTTGGCGGAAGTACAGCTGGTCTGCCATGGGCGCAGCCTATCGGCTCACTCCTCCACCTCGCCGTCCGCCGGCTCGCGCAGCGCGTCGAGGTGCCCGACGTGGCGCGCGATCTCCTGCACCACGTGGGCCAGCACCCACGGCACGGTGAAGTCCCCACCGCGGCGCATCCGGTCCTCGGGCGTGAGACCCGCCGGCGCCGCTCAGCGGGGCCGGGCCAGGCGCCTCGACCTTCGAACTCGTGTTCGACATCGCGGGCTGCGTACAACCCGGGTCATGCCATGCTGGCACCATGACCGGCCACAACGACGACCTTCCGGTGTTGGTCATCGACGGATCCCGTTTCTCCGACTTCGCGGGTTTCGCGCGCGAGTTCTCCCGGCTGCTCGACGGCTACCGCTGGCGAGGGGGACTCGACGCGTTCAACGACGTGCTCCGGGGCGGCTTCGGCACGCCCGACGGCGACTGGGTCCTGCGCTGGCTCGACTCGCGGCTGTCCCGGGCCGCGCTCGGTCACGAGGCGACGGTCCTCCGGCTGACCGAGCTGCTCCTGACCTGCCACCCGTCGAACCGGCCCTCGATCGAGGCCAGGATCGCCGCCGCGCGGCGTGGTGAGGGCCCGACCCTGTTCGACGAGATCGTCGACATCATCCGCATCCACGGCCCCGGCGGTCGCGAAGCCGAGGACGGCGTCCTGCTCGAGCTGGCCTGACCGGCCCCGGCGGACCGCTCCTCCGCCGGGGGAACGGCCTGACCTCCGCCGCCCCGCCCGGAATAGGGTGACGGTCATGGTGTGGGGACTGCTGTGTGCGCTGCTCTCGGCCGTGGCGTACGGCGTCGCTTCGGTGATGCAGGCCGTGGCGGCGAAGGCGACGCCCGACGCGGGCGCGGGAGTCGACCCGCGGTTGCTGCTGCGGGTGCTGCGGCAGTGGAAGTACGTGGCCGGCTTGGGGCTGGACGTGCTCGGGTTCGTCGCGCAGATCGCCGCCCTGCACGTGTTGCCGTTGTTCGTCGTGCAGGCCACGCAGGCGGCGAGCCTGGCCGTGACGGCCGTGGCCGCGCGGGTGTTCGGCGTGCGGCTCGGGGCGCGCGAGTGGGCGGCCGTCGTGGTGGTCTGCGCGGGCCTCGCGTTGCTGGGTTCTTCGGCGCAGAGCGAAGGTTCCGAGCAGGTGGGCCTGGGCTTCCGGCTGGCGCTGGCGGGCGCCGTGGTGGTGCTCGGGCTGGCCGGGATCGCGGCGGGCAAGGCCGGACGCCGCGTCCGCACGCCGGCGCTGGGGCTGATCGCCGGGCTGTGCTTCGGGCTGGTCGCGGTGGCGGGCCGGATCATCCCGAGCCTCGCCCCGCTCGACCTGCTCACCGACCCGGCGCTCTACATCCTCGCGGTGTCGGGCGGCATGGCGATGCTGTTTTACGCCACGGCGTTGCAGCGCGGCAGCGTGACCACGTCGACCGCGATGATGGTGCTCGGCGAGACCGTGCTGCCCTCGCTCATCGGCGTCGTGCTGCTCGGCGACCGCACGCGGCCCGGCTTCGTGGTCGTGGCCGTCGCCGGGTTCGTGCTCGCGGTCACCGCGGCCCTCGCGCTCGCCCGGTTCGGCGAGCCGGCGCCGATCGAGCAGCCCGTCTGAGCCGCTGATCCTCAGCCGCGGTTGCGCCGCCACTGGTTCGACAGCAGCCACATCAGGTAGAGACCGCCGATCGCGCCGGTCGCGATGCCGACCGGAAGGCCTTCCTCGCCGAACACCAGGCGCGTCACGAGGTCACTGGCCACGAGCAACAGTGCGCCCATCAGGGCCGAGGACACCAGCGCCGGTTTCGCCGAGCGCGCCAGCCGTTTGGCCAGCTGCGGCGCGGCGAGCGCGACGAACGCGATGGGTCCCGTCGCGGCGGTGGCGACCGCGCACAGTGTCACGGCCACCGCGAGCAGCACCGCACGGCTGCGCTCCACCGGCACGCCGAGGCCCTTGGCCGAGTCGTCGCCCATCTCCAGCAGCGCGAGCCGCCGGCCGTAGCCGAACGCGAGCGGCAGCAGCACCACCACGGCGATCGCGACCGGCCAGATCTCGTCCCAGCCCCGGCCGTTGAGGCCGCCGACGAGCCACGCCTGCGCGGCGTACGCGTCCTGCAGCGAAGCCCGCGTGATCAGGTACGAGTTCGCGGCCGTGAGCATGGCGGCGACCCCGATGCCGACCAGGATCATCCTGAACCCCTGCAGCCCGCGCCGGTAGGCGAGCAGCCCGACGGCCAGCGCCGTGAGCACCCCGCCGACGAGCGCGCCGAGCGCCACCTCTCCGGAACCGCCGTGCGCCAGCACGATCACGAGCAGCGCGCCGGTCGCCGAGCCCTCGGTGAAGCCGATGACGTCCGGGCTGCCGAGCGGGTTGCCGGACAGGCTCTGCAACACGCCACCGCTCACCGCGAGCGCCGCACCGACCAGGATCGCGAGCAGCAGCCGCGGCAGCCGCAGCGTGGTCACGATGAACTCCGTGCCCGCGTCGCCGAAGCCGAAGAGCGTCTTCACGACGTCGAGCACCGACAGCG
Source organism: Amycolatopsis sp. 2-15 (assembly GCF_030285625.1). Taxonomy (NCBI): domain Bacteria; kingdom Bacillati; phylum Actinomycetota; class Actinomycetes; order Pseudonocardiales; family Pseudonocardiaceae; genus Amycolatopsis; species Amycolatopsis carbonis. Next base: position 6,436,889 of record NZ_CP127294.1, on the reverse strand, counting down.
GGTAGTCGCCCGTCGTCATGCTCACAGCGCTCAGCACGAACAGCACCACGGCGAGCACGATGCCCACCACCAACGCGCGCGGCGTCACCCGCAGCGAAACCCGCCGCACCCGGACGGGACGTTCGTCGATCGCGGTCACAGGCGCGCCAGCTTCCGGCGCCGGCACAGCGCGATGAACACCGGCGCGCCGAGGAACGCCGTCACGATGCCCACCTGCAGCTCCTCCGGCGGGTTGAGGATGCGGCCGATCACGTCGGACCCGATCAGCAGCACCGGCGACAGGATCATCGAGTACGGCAGTACCCACCGCTGGTCCGGACCCACGAGAATGCGCACGGCCTGCGGCACCGCCAGCCCGATGAACGCGATCGGCCCGATGGCCGCCGTGGAAGCCCCGCACAGCAGGGTGACCGCGATCGCGCCCAGGACCCGCGTGCGGCCGATGTGCGCGCCGAGCGCCTTGCCGGTCTGCTCGCCCAGCGCGAGCACGTTCAGCGGCCGCGCGAGCAGCAGCGCGAGCACGATGCCGATGACGATGAACGGCGACACCTGCACCAGCACGTCCGCGCGCCGGCCGCTGAGCGAGCCGACGTTCCAGAACCTGAACTGGTTGAACGTGTCGGGGTCGATGAGGAGCACCGCGCCGATGTAGGCCTGCAGCACCGCGGTGAGGGCCGCGCCCGACATCACGAGCCGGTCGGGCGTCGCCCCGCCGCGGCCCGCGGTGCCGAGCAGGTAGACCACCACCGAAGCGACCGCGGCGCCGAGGAACGCGAACCACACGTAACCGAGCACGGTCGTGACGCCGGTGAACGCGATGGCCGAGACCACCGCGGCGGCCGCTCCGTTGTTCACGCCGAGCAGACCCGGGTCGGCGAGCGGGTTGCGGGTGAGCGCCTGCATCACCGCGCCGGCGAGCCCGAGAGCGGCGCCGACGAGGGCGCCGAGCAAGGTCCGCGGCAGCCGCTGGTCGTGGATGATGACCGCGTCGGCGCTGCCGTCGTTGTGCCAGAGCACCGACCAGGTCGAGCCGAACGGGATGCTCTTCGAGCCCACCCAGAGGCTCACGAGCATGATCAGCACGAGCAGCGCGACGGCACACACCAGCCCGCCGCCGCGCAGGGCCCGGGCCCGCCCCCGATGCGCGGGTGGCCCCGCCGCCACGGGTGGGCTGACGCTGACGACCACCGACACCTCCTGGGGACCGGGCACTCCGTCGCGGGCGATTCTTAGACTAGCCTTACCTATCATTGTGCGGGGCGGGCGGCACGCTGAGCAGGTGGAGCGAAAGGGAGGGTGCCGGTGACGACGGCTGCAGCGACGACCGGACGGGATGTGCTGCGGCGCGCGGTCTCCGGACAGCGGGGGGCCGTGACGCTGTCGTCGATCCTGGCCGCCGCGCACCAGGGCGGCGAAGCACTGGTACCTGTGGTGATCGGCGTGGTCATCGATCACGCGGTGGCCGACAGCTCCGTGCTCACGCTGCTCACCTGGCTGGGGGTGCTGGCGGTGGTGTTCCTGGTGCTGTCCTACAGCTACCGCTTCGGGGCGCGGGCCGCGGAACGCGCGGCCGAGCGCGCCGCGCACGACATCCGGCTCTCGCTCTCACGGCGCGTGCTGCATTCGCGCGGCGGCACCGAAACCGGCGCGCTCGCGGGTGAGCTGGCCAGCATCGGGACCTCGGACGCGCGGCGCGTCGGGATGATCAACGCGACGCTGCCGTTCGGGATCTCGGCGCTGGCGGGCCTCGTGGTCAGCGCGGTCGCGCTGCTGCGGATGTCGGTACCGCTCGGCCTGCTGGTGCTGCTCGGCACTCCCCCGCTGCTGTTGCTCGCGCACCTGATCGGCAAGCCGCTGGAGAAGCGCAGCGAGGTCGAACAGGAGCGCGCGGCGCACGCTTCGGGTGTCGCGGCCGATCTGGTGGCGGGGCTGCGGGTGCTCAAGGGCATCGGCGCGGAACCGGCCGCCGTCGACCGGTATCGCCGCACCAGCCGGGATTCGCTGCTGGCCACCGTGCGCGCCGCTCGCGCGCAGGCGTGGCACAACGGCGCACTGCTCGCGTTGACGGGCATCTTCATCGCACTGGTGGCGCTCGTCGGCGGGAACCTGGCGGCGAACGGCGACATCAGCGTCGGCGACCTCGTCGCGGCGGTCGGGCTCGCGCAGTTCCTGCAGACCCCGTTCTCGATCTTCGCGTGGGTCAACGGCCAGTTCGCGCAGGCCCGCGCGTCGGCCGGGCGCGTCGCGACCGTGCTCGACTCCCCGCTCGCCGTGCCCGAGGGCAGCGCCTCGCTGCCGGCGCCGGCCGCGGGCGGGGTCGAGCTTTCCCGTGTGACGCACGGAAAGCTGCGGGAGCTGGACCTGTCCGTGCCCGCCGGCCAGCTGCTGGGGGTCGTCACCGTCGACCCGGCGACGGCCACCGACCTGCTCGACTGCCTGGGCCGCTTCACCGATCCCGGCACGGGCACGGTGCGCGTCGACGCGGTCGACCTGTCCACTGTGGACCCGGATCGGGTCCGGGAGGTGGTGCTCGTGGCCGCGCACGACGCCGATCTGTTCGAAGGAACCCTGGAGGAGAACGTGCGAGCGGGTGGTCCGGCGGTGCCGGACGGAGTGCTGGCGGCCGCGGCCGCCGACGAGGTCGCGAGCACGCTGCCGTCGGGCACGGCCACAGCCGTCACCGAACGGGGGCGCTCGCTCTCGGGCGGGCAACGACAACGCGTGGCACTCGCGCGGGCGCTGGCGGCGGACACGCCGGTGCTCGTGCTGCACGACCCGACCACCGCCGTCGACACGGTGACCGAAGCCCGGATCGCCGAAGGCATCGCGGAACTGCGCTGCGGCCGCACCACGATCGTGGTGACGACCAGCCCGGCCCTGCTCGCGGCCACCGACCGCGTGGTGCTGCTCGACGAAGGGCGGGTGGTCGCCGAAGGTGAGCACGCCGGCCTCGTGCGCGAGCGCGCCGACTACCGCGCGGCGGTGCTCTCGTGAGCGCCCGCGAACTGCTCCCGACCGCGGACGGGCACCGCATCCGCGCGGTGCTGGGTGAACTGCTGCGCCGCTCGAAAGCACGCGCCGCCGGGTCGTTCGCCTTCGTCGTGGCCGCCACGGCCGTCGGCCTGCTCACCGCGCCGCTGCTGGGCCGCGTCGTCGACATCGTCGCGCAGCACCGCCCGGCCACGGACCTCGTGACGCCGGTCGTGGAGCTCGTCCTCGTGGCGGTCGTGTCGGCCATCGCCACCGCCATCGGAACCTCGATGCTCGCGCGCCTGGGCGAGACGATGCTGGCGGATCTGCGCGAGCGGTTCGTCGACCGCGCCCTGGGCCTGCCGCTGGAACAGGTGGAGAAGGCCGGTTCCGGCGACCTCACCACCCGCGTGACCAACGACGTGTCGGTCGTCGCAGAGGCCGTGCGCGAGGCGTTGCCGGAGCTGGGCCGGTCGGTGCTCACGATCGTGCTGACGCTCGTGAGCATGGCCGTGCTCGACTGGCGATTCCTCCTCGCGGCCCTGCTCGCCGTGCCGATCCAGCTGCACACCGTGCGCTGGTACGTCCGGCAGGCGAAGCCGCTCTACGCCGCGCAGCGGGCCGCGGTCGGTGCACAGCAACAACAGTTGCTCGACACGATCGGCGGCGCCAAGACCGTGCGGGCGTTCCGGCTGGCCGACGAGCACGTGGAGCGCGTGCGGCAGCGTTCGGACGGCGCGGTCGAGCTGGCGCTGCGCGGGATCCGGCTGGTCACGCGGTTCTTCGGCCGGCTGAACCTCGCGGAGTTCATCGGACTCTCCGCCGTGCTCGCGGCGGGTTACCTGCTCGTGGGCGCGAACCTCGCGACGGTCGGTGTCGCCACCGCGGCGGCGCTGTACTTCCACAGCCTGTTCGGCCCGATCAACACGGCGCTCGCGCTCGTCGACGACGCCCAGGCGGCCGCGGCGAGCCTCGCGCGGCTGATCGGCGTGGCCGACCTGCCGGCGCCGGTCGAACCACGGCAGCCGGCCCGGCCGGTCGACTCGTCGGTGAAGGCCGGCGCGCTGCGGCACTCCTATGTGGACGGTCACCCGGTGCTGCGCGAGGTGGACCTCGACCTGGCGCCCGGCGAACGCGTCGCGCTGGTCGGCGCGAGCGGCGCGGGCAAGACGACGCTGGCCAAGCTCATCGCCGGCATCCACCAGCCGGGCTCGGGTTCGGTCTCGCTCGGCGGCGTGCCGCTCGCGGAGCTCGGCCCGGCCCAGACCCGCCGCACCGTCGCGCTGATCAGCCAGGAGGTCCACGTCTTCAGCGGCACGCTCGCCGACGACCTGCGGCTGGCGCGGCCCGAAGCGTCCGAAGAGGACCTGCGCGCGGCGCTCGGCACGGTCGGCGCGCTGGAGTGGACCGAGGCGCTGCCGGAAGGCCTGGACACCGTTGTCGGCGACGGCGGGCACCAGCTCACCGTCACGCAGGCGCAGCAGCTCGCGCTCGTGCGGCTCGTGCTGGCCGATCCGCCGGTGGCGATCCTCGACGAGGCCACGGCCGAAGCGGGCAGCGCGGGCGCGAAGACGCTGGAAGCGGCCGCGGCGGCGGCGCTGCAGGGGCGGACCGGGCTCGTGGTGGCCCACCGGCTCACGCAGGCGGCGGCGTCGGACCGGATCGTGGTACTCGACGCGGGCGCGGTCATGGAGACGGGTACGCACGACGAACTGGTCGCCGCGGGCGGCCGGTACGCGACGTTGTGGGCCGCGTGGTCGGGGACACGCCGGGTGGACGACGTGGTAATGGAGTGAGGCTCACCGCAGTGGACGTGGTTGCATCGGCCGGGCGGTCTGACTTAGGTTAGGCAAACCTGATTAATCGAGAGCGACCGCAAAGGACCGCCGATGGCCCGCTTCTCCCTCCTGTCCGCCGCGCGCGGGCGCGCCCGGACCGCCGGGGCGCTCGCCGCGGCGATCGTGCTCGCCGGCGCGCTCACGGCGTGCGGCTCCGACACCCCCGCGGCGCCGGGCTCGACCGGCGCGTCCGGCACCACGGACCCCGGCGCGTTCCCGGTCACCATCGACCACAAGTACGGCTCGACGACGATCGAGAAGGCGCCGCAGCGCATCGTCACCGTCGGCCTGACCGAGCAGGACTCGCTGCTCGCCCTCGGCGTCGTGCCCGTCGGCACCACCGACTGGCTCGGCAACTTCCCCGGCGCCATCGCGCCGTGGGGCAAGGCGAAGCTCGGCAACGCTCCCCTGCCCACCGTCCTGAAGGACTCCGACGGGCCGCAGTTCGAGAAGATCGCCGCGCTGAAGCCGGACCTCATCATCGGCCTGTACTCCGCGCTCACGCAGGAGCAGTACACCACCCTGTCGAAGATCGCGCCGACGATCGCGCAGCCCAAGCAGTACAACGACTACGGCATCCCGTGGCAGGAGACGACCAAGACGGTCGGCAAGGCCGTGGGCAAGGCCAAGGAAGCCGACGCGCTCGTGGCCGGCGTCGAGGACCAGTTCGCCAAGGCCCGCGCCGCGCATCCCGAGTTCGCGGGCAAGAGCGCCCTGATGGCCACCCAGTACGACGGCTACTTCGTCTACGGCAGCGAGGACCCACGCTCGCGCATCCTGACTTCGCTCGGCTTCAAGCTGCCCCCGAACCTCGACCAGCTCATCGGCGACAAGTTCGGCGCGAACATCAGCGCGGAACGCACCGACCTGCTCAACGTCGACGCCCAGGTCTGGATCGTCGACACCATCCCGGGCGGCCAGGCGACCCTGGCGAAGGACAAGCTGTACTCCGGCCTGAACGTCGCGAAGCAGAAGCGCGAGGTCTTCATCGAGGACCCGAGCACCTACGGCAGCGCCACGTCGTTCGTCAGCGTGCTCAGCCTGCCCTACACGCTCGAGCGGATGGTCCCCCAGCTCACCGCCGCCGTCGACGGCAACCCGGCCACGGACGTCCAGCCCGCGGCCTGATCCCCCACGCACGCCACAACGCCCGGCCGGGAGACGTCCTCCGGCCGGGCGTTGTTGTCTGCATCCTGCCCCAATGTGGCGTTCGGAGCGCTCAACGCAACCAATGTGGCGTTCGGTGCGCTCAACGCAACCAACGCCGCATTGGGGTGCCGGCCGGACGGCGCGAGACGTCAGGAATCCATGGCCTCGATGAGCGACTTCGGCCGCAGGTCGGTCCAGTTCTGTTCCACGTAGTCGAGGCACGGCTGGCGGGCGTCGGGGCCGAAGGCGGTGGTCCAGCCGGCCGGGACGGCCACGAACTCGGGCCACAGGCTGTGCTGGCCCTCGTCGTTGACGAGCACGAGGTAGGTGCCGTCGGGGTTCTCGAAGGGGTTCGTCATGGTGCTTTCCTTTCTCACTTCTCGTCTTCGGCGTGGCGCACCAGGGCGCCCAGCGCGCGGAACCACGTTTCGGCCAGGTCGCGCACCCGCTCTTCAGGCGCGAGGGCCTCGGGCCACGACCAGTAGGCCGCCAGTGCGGGGCCGCCGGGCCGGTCTTCCACCAGCGCGTTGACGGTCAGCGCGTGGGAGACGCGCTTGCCGGGGTCGGCGCCGAGGTCGGCGGCGTCGCCCTCGGGGGCATACTCCCAGTCGCCCTCGTCGGCGTGACCGAAGCGTCCCATGTAGTTGAACTCGATCTCCGGCGCGGGCAGCGCCGCGAGCTCGGGCCTGGTCACGGGGTTCAGGTGCCGCAGCAGCCCGAAGCCCGTGCCCGCCACGGGGGCGGCGTCCAGTTCGGCCCGCACGCGCTCCAGTGCCGTGCGCGCCGCCGGGCCGTCCGCCAGCGCGTCGGCGAGGTCGAGCTCGCCGAGGTCGAGGCAGACGGGCACGACGCTGGTGAACCAGCCGACCGTGCGCGACAGGTCGTCACCACCGGCGAGCTCGTCCTCGCGGCCGTGGCCCTCGAGGTCGACGAGCGTCGCCGTGCCCTCGCCCGCACCGTGGCGGCGGCGCCAGTCGGCCACCGCGAGCGCGAGGCCGGTGAGCAGCACGTCGTTCACCGCCGCCCCCAGTGCCGCCGGAACGCGGCCCAGCAGGGGGCCCGTCACCGCCGCCGGCAAGGTCAGCGACAGTGCCGCCAGCCCGGACTCGACGTCCGCCTCCGGATCACGCGAACGCAGCAGCGGCAACGGATCGCCACCCGCGAGCACCGACCGCCACCGGTCCAGCTCCGCCTCGCGAGCCGGCTCCACCGCGCGCGCCGCGAGCTCCTCGGACCACCGCCGGAACGACACGTCCACCGGCGGCAGCTCCGGCTTCCGCCCGGCGGCCACGGCCTCCCACGCCGCCGCGAAGTCGGGCAGCAGCACTCGCCACGACACCCCGTCGATCACGAGGTGGTGCACCAGCACCAGCAGCCGGCCCCGCTCCGGCCCGGCGTCGAACCACGTCGCCCGCAGCATCGCCCCGGCATCCGGGTCGAGCCGCGCCCGCGTGGCCAGGGCCTCCGCCGCGATCACGCGTGCCAGCTCCGCACCCGCGAGGCCGCGAACGTCCACTCGCGACACCCAGCCGCGCACGTCCACCGGCTCGGGCACCCGCAGCGCCCACCGCACGGGTTCCCGGTCGAGCCGCGCCCGCAGCATCGGGTGCCGGTCGACGACGGCCCGCAGCACGGCCGTGAGGCGGTCGCTCGTGACCTCGGCCGGCGTGATCAGCAGCGCCGCCTGGTGGTACCCGGCGATCGGCCCGCCCAGCTCCCGCATCGCGTGCATGATCGGCGTCAGCCCGACGGTGCCGGTGCCGTCGTCGGACACCGGCTTCGCCACGCCGGCCTCAGTGGCCACCGTCGCGAGCGCCGCCACCGTGCGGTGCCGGAAGATGTCGCGCGGCGAGATCCGCAGCCCACCCGCGCGCACACGGGCCACCAGCTGCATGGCGACGATGCTGTCGCCGCCCAGAGCGAAGAAGTCGTCGTCGACGCCGAAGCCCGGCACACCGAGCACCTCGCCGACCATCGCGCACAGCTCGCGCTCCCGGTCCGTCGACGGCGCGCGGCCGCCGATCTGGGCCGAGAAGTCCGGTGCCGGCAGAGCCGCGCGGTCGAGTTTCCCGTTGGCCAGCACCGGAAGCCGCTCCAGCACCACGAACGCCGCCGGGACCAGGTGATCGGGCAGCGCCGAGACGGCGTGGCGCCGCAGCTCGGGCGCGTCCACCGGCGCCGCCGGCACCACATACGCCACGAGCTGCTTCACCCGCGCCTCGCGCACCACGACCACCGACTGCGCCACGGCCGGATGCCGGTCGAGTGCCGCCTCGATCTCCGCGGGCTCCACGCGGAAGCCGCGGATCTTCACCTGGTCGTCGGCGCGGCCGCCGAAGTCGAGCCGGCCGTCGGGCGTCCACCGCGCGAGGTCACCCGTGCGGTACATGCGCGTGCCCGGCTCGCCGTACGGGTCGGCCACGAACCGCTCGGCCGTGAGCGCCGACCGGCCGAGGTAGCCCCGCGCCGAGCCGCGACCGGCGAGGTACAGCTCCCCGGTCACGCCCGGCGGCACGGGCCGCAACGAGCCGTCCAGCACGTAGGCGCGGGTGTTGGCCACCGGCCGGCCCACGAGCGGCCGTTCGCTGTCCGCGATCCGCGCGACCAGCGCGTCCACAGTGGACTCCGTCGGCCCGTAGAGGTTGAACGCCTCGGTGCCCACCAGCTCGGCCAGCCGCCGCCAGAGCGCATCCGGCACCGCCTCGCCGCCGACGCCGACCACGGCCAACGGGCACCGGTCACCCTCGACGAGCCCGGCGTCGGCCAGCTGCGTGAACAGCGACGGCGTGACCTCGATGAAGTCGAGGCCCTCGCGCCGGATCAGCTCGGCGAGCTGCTCCGGGTCGCGGCGCACCTCGTCGGGCACGACGTGCACGGCGTGGCCGTCGAGCAGCCACAGCTGCGGCTGCCACGACGCGTCGAACGAGAACGACCACGCGTGACCCACCCGCAGGTGCTCGCGCCCGGTGCGCGCCACGGCCGGCCGGTGCAGCGTCGCCCGGTGGCTGTGGAAAAGGTTCACCAGCCCCGCGTGCGGCACCACGACACCCTTCGGCGTGCCCGTCGAACCGGACGTGTAGATCACATACGCCGGGTTCCCGGGCCGCAGCGGGCGTAGCCGGTCGGCGTCCGTCAGGTCCGCTTCGGACACTTCGGCCGCCAGGAGATCCGGCAGCAGCACGGTGTCGCCGAACTCGGGCAGAACCCCTCGGACCTCTTCGACGGTGACCAGCAGCACGGGCCGGGCGTCGGCCAGCATCGCGGCGAGCCGTTCGGCCGGGTAGTCCGGGTCGAGCGGCAGGTAGCCCGCGCCGGCCTTGTGCACGGCGAGGATCGCCAGCAGGACGTCGGCCGACCTCGGCAACGCCAGCGCCACCAGCGTCTCCGGCCCGGCACCGCGCTGGACCAGAGCCCGCGCGAGCCGGTTGGCCCGCGCGTTCAGCTCCGCATACGTCCACTTCGCCCCGCCGACGACCGCGACGGCGTCGGGCGAGCGCCGCACCTGTGCCTCGAACAGCCCGGCGACGGTCGACGGCTCCACCGCGAGCACGTCGTCGTTCCACTCGTGAAGAATCCGCCGTGACAGCGCGGCCGGCAGCACCTCGACCGTCCCCGCCGGACAGTCCACTTCGGACGCCATCGCGCCCAGCAGCAGTTCCATGCCGGAAAGCAGGCGCTCGGCGTCCTCGTCGGTGAACAGATCCGCGCGGTACTCGGCGGTGAGCCGGAGCCGCTCGGCCGGTTCGACGGCCCACGTCAGCGGGTAGTGCGTCGAGTCGCGGTGGTCGACGATCGTCGCCTGCAGCCCGTCGTCGGGGTCGTCCTCGGCGCCGGGATAGCTCTCGAACACTACGAGCGTGTCGAACAGCTCACCCAGCCCGGCCTCGCGCTGGATGTCGGCCAGGCCGACGTGCTGGTGCGGCAGGAGCGCGGACTGCTCCTCCTGCACGCGCTCCAGCAGCGTCGACAGCGGTTCGGCCGGATCGTGGCGCACGCGCACCGGCACGGTGTTGATGAACAGCCCGAGCATCCGCTCCACGCCGGGCAGCTCGGGCGGCCGGCCCGCGACCGTCGCGCCGAACACCACGTCGGTGCGCCCGGTCAGCGACCCGAGCAGCAGGCCCCACGCCGTCTGGACGAGCGTGTTCACCGTGAGCCCCCGCTCGCGCGCCAGCTCCGTCAGCTCGGCGGTTGCTTCGAGGGGCAGTTCGAGCGTCCGCTGCTTCGGCAACGCGGGCACGCGATCCGGGTCCACGGGCGCGAGCGGCGTCGGCTCGGCCAGCCCGGCGAGCGAGTCGCGCCACGCCGCCTTGGCCGTGGCCTCGTCCTGGTCCCGCAGCCAGCCCAGGTAACCGCGGTACGGCAGCGCGGGCGGCAGCTCCCGACCGGCGTGCAGCGCGGACAGCTCGGCCAGCAGCTGCGGCACGGACCAGCCGTCGAGCAGCAGGTGCTGGTGCGACACGACGAGCCGGTGATTCCCGTCGGCGAAGCGCACGAGCAGGAACCGCAGCAGCGGCCCGGCGGTGACGTCGAACCGGCGGCGCTCGCGCGCGAGCTCAGCGTCGAGATCATCGTCGGTCGCCTCCCGCCACTCGGGTTCTGCCGAGCGTGCGACGAGCGCGACCGGGCGCCCGGAGGCGAGGTAGCGGTAGCTCGTGCGCAGGTTCGGGTGCCGGACCAGCAGATCACGCGCCGCCTGCCGCAGCCGGGACGGGTCGAGCGGGCCGGCGAGGTCGGACCCGAACTGCACCGTGTAGACGTCCGGGCCCTCGGTGTCGGCCGTGGCCAGGAACAGCAGACCCGACTGCAGCGGCGTGAGCGGCCAGACCTCCGCCGCGCCGGGTGCGGTCGCCTGCAGCTCCGCGCGTTCCGCGTCGGTCAGGTCCAGCAGCGGCCGGCCGCCCTGCGACGACGGCGTGGCCGGCACCTCTCCCGCGACCTCGGCGAGCCCGGTGACCGTGCGGTGGCGGAAGACGTCCCGCGCGCCGAGCAGCAGACCGGCGGCCCGGGCGCGGGCCACGAGCTGCATCGCGACGATGCTGTCGCCGCCGAGACGGAAGAAGTCGTCCCGCACGCCGACGCGCGGCAGCCCCAGCACACCGGCCACCAGCTCCGCGAGCACTTCCTCGCGGGGCGTGGCCGGAGCATCCTCGCCGGCCTCGAACTTCGGTGCGGGCAGCGCGCGGCGGTCCAGCTTGCCGCTCGGGGTGAGCGGCAGCTCGGCCAGCGGCACGACGGCGGCCGGGACCATGTGCTCGGGCAGAGTTTTCCCGACGTGGTCGAGGAGATCGTCCGTGGCCCCGCTCGCGACGACGTAGGCGACGAGCTGCCGTCCTTCGTGGACGATCACGCGCGCCTGCGCGACGGCCGGGTGCGTGCCCAGCGCGGCCTCGATCTCGCCGAGTTCCACGCGGAAGCCGCGGATCTTGACCTGGTCGTCGGCGCGGCCGAGGAACTCGAGCTCCCCGTCCGCCGTCCAGCGGGTGAGGTCGCCGGTGCGGTACATCCGCTCGCCGGGGACGCCGAGCGGGTTCGCGACGAACCGTTCCGCCGTCAGGCCCGGACGCGCGTGGTAACCACGGGCCAGCTGCACTCCGGACAGGTACAGCTCCCCCGGCACACCCGGCGGCACCGGCCGCAGGCGCGCGTCGAGGACGTGGGTGCGGGTGTTCCACACCGGACGTCCGATCGGGACCCGGCCCGACGGCGCCACCCGCGCGGGCGCCGCGGTGACGTCGACCGACGCCTCCGTGGGCCCGTAGAGGTTGTGCAGTTCGGCGTCGAGGTCGAACCTCGCGACGAGGTCGGCGGGCAGGGCCTCACCGCTGCACAGCACGCGCCGCAGGGTCGGACACGCGCGGGCACCCGGCTCGCCGAGGAACACCTCCAGCATCGACGGGACGAAGTGGACAGTCGTCACCCGCTCGTCCCGGATCAGCCGGGCCAGGTACGCGGGGTCCTTGTGGCCTTCCGGCTTCGCCACGACCAGCGTCGCGCCCGTGAGGAGCGGCCAGAAGAACTCCCACACCGACACGTCGAAACTCGACGGCGTCTTCTGCAGCACCCGGTCATCCGCAGTCAAACCGTACTCGTCCTGCATCCACAGCAGCCGGTTCACGATCCCCGCCTGCGGAACCACCACACCCTTCGGCCGCCCGGTCGAACCCGACGTGTAGATCACGTACGCAGGCGCGTCCGGTGCAACCGTCAGACCGAGATTCGTGCTGCCGTACCCGGACACGTCGACCGGCCTGTCGAGCACCACGGCGGGCGCCGCGTCGGCGAGCATGAACTCTCGGCGCTCGGCCGGATAGTCCGGGTCGAGCGGCAAGTAGGCCGCACCCGCCTTGTGGATCGCGTAGAGGGACACCACGAGATCCAGCGACCGCGGCAGCGACACCGCCACCACGGACTCCGGCCCGGCGCCCTGGTCGCGCAGCCACCGGGCGAGCTGATTGGCCCGAGCATTCAGCTCCGCGTACGACAGCGACGCGTCTTCGAACACCACTGCGGCGACATCCGGCGTCCGCGCGACCTGCGCCTCGAACAGCGCTGGCAAGGTCGTCGGGAACACGTCGTGATCCGTGACATTCCACGTCTCCACCAGCGCGGATTCGGCGTCCGACCGCACGTCGAGCGAGCCGACCGGCACCGAGGGATCGGCGGCGACCTGCTCCAGCACCCGCACCAGGCGGGTCGCGAACGACTCCGCGGTCGCGCGGTCGAACAGGTCCGCGCTGTACTCCACCGCACCGGCGATCGCGCCGCCCGGCTGCTCCAGGAAGCCGAACTCGAGGTCGAACTTCGCGACGTCCTGCGTCACGTCCTCGCGCACGACCTCCAGGCCCGCCAGCCGCGGCGGGTCCGCGCCCTCCGGCAGGTACACGACCATGGTCTGGAACAGCGGGTGCCGCGCCAGGGAACGCTCCGGGTCCGCCACCTCGACCACCCGGTCGAACGGCAGGTCCTGGTGCGAGAACGCGGCCAGGTCCGTCGCCCGCACCCGGCGCAGCAGCTCGCCGAACGCCGGATCGCCCGCCAGATCCGTGCGCAGGACCAGCGAGTTCACGAAGAACCCGACCAGGTCCGTGAGCCGCTCGTCCGTGCGCCCGGACACGGGCGCGCCCAGCGGGATGTCGGTGCCGGCGCCCAAGCGGTGCAGCAGCGTGGCGACCGCGGTCTGGCTGAGCATGAACATGCTGGTGTCGTGCTCGATCGCCAGTTCGCGCAGCCGCGCCGTGAGCCCGGCCGGCACTTCGAACGTCACCGTGCCGCCGCGGTGGCTGGACTCCGCGGGTCGCGGCCGGTCGGCGGGCAGGTCCAGCTCCTCCGGCAACCCGGCGAGCGCGCCGCGCCAGAACGAGGTCTGGCTCTCCTGCTCGCCGTCGAGCAGGGACTGGTGCCACAACGCGTAGTCCGCGTACTGCACCGGCAGCGGCGTCCGCTCGGGAGCGACGCCGCCGAGCCGCGCGCGGTAGGCCGTCGCGAGGTCGGCCAGCAACGGGCCTTCCGACCACTCGTCGGTGACCACGTGGTGCAGCAGCACGAGCAGCACGTGCTCGTCGTCGGCCACGGTGAGCACGCGCACACGCACCGGTGGGGCCTCGTCGAGCCGGAACGGGACGTCCACTTCGGACCGGATCCGCGCCTCGGCGTCGGTCACGCGCTCGGCCGCGAAGTCGAGCGGCGCGCCGGGAAGGATCCGCTGCGCCGGGACGCCGTCGTGCTCCTCGAAGACCGTGCGCAGCACCTCGTGCCGGGTGACGACGTCGCCGAACGCCGCCCGCAGCGCCGCGAGGTCCAGTTCACCCCGTAGCCGCCACGCGGTGGGCAGCGAGTACGTCGAGGTCGGGCCTTCCAGCCGGTAGAGGAACCACAGCCGCTGCTGGGCTGCCGACAACGGCAGCACCTCAGGCCGTTCCCCCGCCACCAGTTCGGGGCGGTCACCGGACGGCGCGGTCAGCCGCTCGGCCAGCGACGCGACCGTCGGTGCCTCGAAGACGTCCCGCACGCTGACCTCGGCACCGGCCGCCCGGATCCGCGAGACCAGCCGCATGACCAGCAGCGAATGACCGCCGAGGGCGAAGAAGTCGTCGTCGATCGACGGCGCCGGCACGCCGAGCACCGCCGCGAACAGGTCCCGCAGCTCGCGTTCCCGGTCGGACCGCGGTTCACGACCGCCGGTCGTCGTGAACTCCGGGTCCGGCAGGGCGGCGCGATCCAGCTTGCCGCTGGGGGCCAAGGGGAACTCCTCCAGCGGCACGACCACGGCCGGGACCAGGTGTTCCGGCAGGGTTCTCGCCAGCTCGGCCCGCACGTCACCCGGTGCGCCGGTGACGTAGGCGACGAGCCGCTCGTCCCGCGCCACCACGACGGCACCGGTGACCCCGTCGAGCGTGGTGAGAGCCGCCTCGATCTCGCCGAGCTCGACGCGGAAGCCGCGAACCTTCACCTGGTGGTCGACGCGGCCGAGGAACTCGAGCACCCCGCCGTCGGTCCACCGCGCGAGGTCGCCCGTGCGATACATCCGCTCCCCCGGCGGACCGAACGGGTTCGCCACGAACCGTTCCGCCGTCAGCCCCGGCCGCGCGAGGTACCCCCGCGCGAGCTGCACGCCGGACAGGTAAAGCTCGCCCGGCACTCCCGGGGGCACGGGCCGCAGGCGCGCGTCGAGCACGTGGGTGCCGGTGTTCCAGATCGGGCGGCCCAGCGGGACTCCCGGGCCGTCGAACGGACCGGCCGCCCGGAACGCCGTCACATCGACGGACGCCTCGGTCGGCCCGTACAAGTTGTGCAGCTCGGCCGGGAGCAGCTCGGCGAACCGCGTCGCGACGTCGGACGGCAACGCCTCACCACTGCACAGCACCCCTCGCAGCCCGGCGCACCCCGCTGCTTCCTCCAGGAACAACCGCAGCATCGACGGGACGAAGTGGACAGTCGTCACCCGCTCGTCCCGGATCAGCCGGGCCAGGTACGCGGGGTCCTTGTGGCCTTCCGGCTTCGCCACGACCAGCGTCGCGCCCGTGAGGAGCGGCCAGAAGAACTCCCACACCGACACGTCGAAACTCGACGGCGTCTTCTGCAGCACCCGGTCATCCGCAGTCAAACCGTACTCGTCCTGCATCCACAGCAGCCGGTTCACGATCCCCGCCTGCGGAACCACCACACCCTTCGGCCGCCCGGTCGAACCCGACGTGTAGATCACGTACGCGGGCGCGCTCGGCGACACCCGCACGCCGAGATCCGCCGGGTCGTACCCACTGACGTCGACCGGACCGTCCAGCACCACGGCCGGGGCCGCGTCCGCGAGCATGAACTCGCGCCGCTCCGCCGGGTAGTCCGGGTCCAGCGGCAGATACGCCGCCCCCGCCTTGTGGATCGCGTACAACGCCACCACCAGGTCCAGCGACCGCGGCAACGACACCGCCACCACCGCTTCGGGTCCCGCACCCCGCTCCCGAAGCCACCGCGCCAGCCGGTTCGCCCGCTCGTTGAGCTCCGCGTAGGACAGAGCCGCACCTTCGAACACCACGGCCGGGGCATCCGGCGTCCGCGCCACTTGAGCCTCGAACAGCTCCGGCAGCGTCGCCACCGGCACGTCGTGGGCAGTCGCGTTCCAGGACTCCAGGCACGCCAGCTCTCCGTCGGCCACAACGTCGAGCGCAGCCACCGCGACCGACGGCTCGGCCGCCGCCTGCGCCAGCAAGGAGCCCAGCCGGGCGAGCAGCCGACACGCCGACTCCGCCGTCCAGCGGTCCGCCGCGTATTCGAGCATCAGCGTGAGCGGCCCCGCACCGGCCTCGTCGACGAGCGTGAAGTGCAGGTCGAACTTGGCCGTCGCGTGCCCGGGTTCGAGCCACGTCGTGGGCAACCTGAGCACGTCGGGGTCGCCGTCGGGCCGGTAGTGGTAGCCGACCATGACCTGGAACAGCGGATTCCGGCCGGGCACCCGCGGCGGGTTCAACGCCTCCACCACGCGCTCGAAGGGCACGTCCTGGTGCGAGAACGCGACCAGGTCCGCGGCCTTCACGCGCTCCAGCAGCTCACGGAACGTCGGCTCGCCACTCACGTCCGTGCGCAGCACCAGCGTGTTGACGAAGAACCCGACCAGGCCGTCGACGGCCGCGTCGGTGCGGCCCGCGATGGGCGCGCCCAGCGGCACATCGTCGCCCGCGCCCACCCGGTGCAGCAGCGCCGCGACGGCCGACTGCAGCACCATGAACAAGCTCGCCCCGGCCTCCGCCGACAACGAGCGCACGGCTTCGGCGAGCGCGCCGTCGAGCGGCAGCCGGACCTTGCCGCCCCGGCCGCTCGGCTGCGCGGGACGCGGCCGATCCGCCGGCAACGGGATCTCGTCGGGCAACCCGCGCAGCACGCCGACCCAGTACGCCAGCTGTCCAGGCTCCGCATCAGCGAGGAAGTCCCGCTGCCACAAGGCGAAGTCCGCGTACTGCACGGGCAGCGGAGTCCACTCGGGAGCCGCCCCGAGCAACCGGGCCTCGTATGCGGTGCCCAGATCCGTGAGGAACGGCCGGTCGGACCATTCGTCCGTCGCGCCGTGGTGCAGCAGCATGGCCACGACATGATCGTCGTCGCCGGCTCGCAGCACGTCGATCCGCACCGGCAGCTCCCGCGCCAGGTCGAAGCGCCGCTCGGCCAGCTCCGCGACGCGAGTGTCCACCTCGGACTCGGCGCACTCCAGCACGGAGAACGGGATCTCCGGCGAGTCAAGAATGGACTGGTGCGGCTCACCCTCGTGCTCGGCCAGCACGGTACGCAGCACCTCGTGGCGCGCCAGCACGTCCCCGAACGCGAGCCGCAGCGCCGCCACATCCAGGCGACCGCGCACCCGCACGAACAGCGGGTACGTGTACGCCGCCGCGGTGGTGTCCATGCGGTCGAGCACCCACATCCGCTGCTGCGCGAACGACAACGGGATCCGCTCCGGCCGCTCGCGCGGCACGACGGCCGGCCTCGCCGGCACACCCTTGCCCGCTCGGGCGGCCAGCTCCGCGACGGTCGGCGCCTCGAACAGGTCCTTGATCGCCAGCTCGGCGCCGAGCTCGGTGCGAGCGCGGCTGATCAGGCGCGTGGCCAGCAGCGAATGCCCGCCGAGGTCGAAGAACGACTCCGCCACGCCCACGCGCTCGAGGCCCAGGACCTCCGCGAACAGCTCGCAGAGCACCTCTTCCTCGGGTGACGCCGCCGGCCGGCTCTCCGCCAGCGACACAGCGGGTTCGGCGTCGGGCAGGGCGCGCACGTTGAGCTTGCCGTTGTCGGTCAGAGGCAGGCTGCCGAGCGTCACGAACGCGGCCGGGACCATGTAGTCGGGCAGCTGCCGCTTCAGCTCGTCACGCAGCACCTGCACCAGCTCGGCGCTGCCGCGGGCGGCGGTCGGGCTGTTCGCGAACCGCGTGAGGTTGGTGCCGGTCGCCGCGGGCACGTAGAGGCCCGAGACCGGCACGTCCGCGCGGACGAACACGGCGTCGAACACCCCGTCGACGCCGGTCGACCACGTCGTGTGCACAGCGAAGCCCGAACTCTCGCCAAGGCGGTGGACCGCTTCGGGTTCGACGCCGTCACCGGCGCCGTGGAAGCGATCCAGCACGTCGAGCAGCGGCGCGCCTGCGTCGAGCGCCCGCATCGCGGCGAACTCCGCCGCGAGCCGAGCGTCCGGGATCCGGCTGACCCGCAGTTGGTCGCCGGTCAGCCGGCTCTCCAGCTCGGCGAGCGAGCCGACCTCGTCCCACAGCACGCGCGGCGCCTGCGCCACCGGCACTTCACCGGTGGCGTCCTTGGTGAGGACGACGTCGTAGCGATAGCGGCTCAGCTCGTTGTGCAGTTCGGCCCGCTTCACGCGGATCCGCGCGCCGACACCGGGCAGCTTGTGCGCGAGCGCGGTGAAGTAGTCCGGGTCGAGCAGGAGCTCCTTCTCCAGCGCCGCACCGCGTTCGATCGCGCGGCGCAGCTGGGCGACGTCGGACGTCGCGTCGGCGCGCGTCAGCTGGATGGCGGTGTGGAACGAGCGCGCGAGCCGCAGGTTGCGCACGTCGCCGACGAACAGCGAACCACCGGGCGCGAGCAGGTCCAGCGCCGTGCTCAGCACCTGCGTGAGGTAGTCGACGCTCGGGAAGTACTGGACCACGGAGTTGATCACGACGGTGTCGAAGTGCCCGCGTGGCAGGTCGCCGAACTCGTGCGCCGGCTGCGCCCGCAGCGTGACCTTGGCGGCCAGCTCCGCGTCGTGTTCCAGCTCACGCGTCAGCTTCCCGATCACCGGGGCGGCGAGGTCCGTGCCCCAGTACTCCTCGGCGTGCGGCGCGAGCTGCCCCATCAGCAGGCCGGTGCCGACGCCGATCTCCAGGATCCGCCGCGGCGCCAGCTCCCCGATGCGCGTGACGGTGGCGGCGCGCCACTCCCGCATGTGCGCCAATGGAATCGGCGTGCCGTCGTAGCTGGAGTCCCAGCCGGCGAAGTCCTCGGTGAACAACGCGGTCGGGATCTCGGTGTACTCGTCGAAGTAGATCTGCTGCCACTCACCGACCTGGTCGGCTTCGGCGGCGTCGCGCTCGTCGCCGCTGAGCTCGGCCGGCACGACGTAGCCGACGAGCCGCTGCAGCCCCGGCGCCGACGGGTCCGGCCGCGCGATCACGGCCGCCTGCGCGACCTGCGGATGCCGCGCCAGCGCCGTCTCGATCTCGCCCAGCTCCACGCGGTAGCCGCGGATCTTCACCTGGTCGTCGGTGCGGCCGAGGAAGTCGAGGTTCCCGTCGGGGCGGCGGCGCACGAGGTCACCCGTGCGGTACATGCGCGCGCCGGGCGCGCCGAAGGGATCCGCGACGAACCGCTCCGCGGTGAGCCCCGGCCGCCCGAGGTACCCGCGGGCCAGGCCGGTGCCGGCGATGTAGA
The DNA here is from genome assembly GCF_030285625.1 of Amycolatopsis sp. 2-15. Classification (NCBI taxonomy): domain Bacteria; kingdom Bacillati; phylum Actinomycetota; class Actinomycetes; order Pseudonocardiales; family Pseudonocardiaceae; genus Amycolatopsis; species Amycolatopsis carbonis. The sequence goes on along the minus strand of NZ_CP127294.1, from coordinate 6,418,023 downwards.
GCTCGCCCGGCACGCCGTCGGGCACGGGTCGCAGCCAGTTGTCCACGATGTACGCGCGGGTGTTCCAGATGGGCTTGCCGACGGTCGGGGTGTCGCTGTCGGTCGTGCCGCCGCCGAGGGTGTTGATCGTGTACTCGGTGGGGCCGTAGAGGTTGTAGCCGTAGACGCCTTCGGTGTCGCGCAGGCGGTTCCAGACCGATTCGGACACGGCCTCGCCACCGAGCAGCACCAGCGCGGGCCGGTGGCTCGCAGTGTCCTCGTCTAGTGGGCCCTCGTCTAGTGGGCCCCCGTCGAGCAGGCCTTCCTCGATGAGCAGGTACGCGTAGGTCGGCGTCACGTTCACCACGTCGACGCGGTGCCGGTTGCAGTACGCCACGAGCGCGCGGGCGTCGCGGCGCAGCTCTTCGTCGCACACGTGCACCTCGTGGCCCTCGACGAGCCACAACAGTTCTTCCCACGACATGTCGAAGGCGAACGACACGGTGTGCGCGATCCGCAGGCGCCGCCCGCCGGCCGACGCGATGGCCGGCCCGAAGATCGCCTCCTGGTGGTTGAGCTGCATGTTCGTCAGGCCGCGATACGGCGTGACCACACCCTTCGGCTTCCGCGTGGAACCGGAGGTGTAGATGACGTACGCGGGGTGTTCCAGGCGGTCCGCGCGGTCGCGGCTGAAGAGCGGGCGCTCGACGTCTGCCGGCTCGCCGCCGGACAACGCCGCGAGTTCGGCTTTCGTTTCGTCGTTGTCGACCAGCACCCGCGGCAGATCCTCGGGCAGGTCCCGCGCGACGGCGGTGGTCGTGACCAGGCACAGCGGACCGGCGTCGTCGAGCATCAGCGCGAGGCGGTCGGCCGGGTAGTCGAGTTCGAGGGGCAGGTACGCCGCGCCCGTGCGCAGGACGGCGAACAGCGCCACGACCATGTCGATCGAGCGCGGCAACCCCAGCGCGATCACGCGTTCCGGCTCGGCGCCCCGGGAAAGCAGCAGCCGGGCCATGCGGTTCACGGCTTCGTCCAGCTGCGCGTAGGTCAGCGTCTGCTCGCCGAAGACGAGGGCGGTGGTTTCCGGCGTGCTCGTGGCCTGGGCGGCGAGCAGGTCGGCGATGGTGTCCCGCGCCATCGGGTGCTCGGTGGCCGCCCAGATCTCCGCCAGCTCCGCTCGGCGGTCGGCCGACACCGTCTCCAGCGCGCCGACGGGTGCGGTCAGGTCGCCCACGAGCTGCTCGACGAGCCCGGTGAAGCGGCCCAGCAGCACGGCGGCCTCGTCCGCCGCGATCACGTCGTCGCGGTAGGACAGCGTCACGCGCATCGACTGCCCGGGCGTGACCACGAGCGTCAACGGGTAGTGCGTGGCGTCGACGTTCACGAGGTTCGTGATGCCGTGGCGGTGGCGCAGGCCGGCGTAGCGTTCGTCGCCGTCCGCTCCGCGGAGCACGAACAGCGTGTCGAACAGCACGCGGTGGCCGGCCTCGCGCTGGAGCACACCGAGGCTCATGAACTCGTACGGCGTGAGGTCCATGCGCTCGGACTGGATGCGGCGCAGCAGGTCGAGCACCGGCTCTTCCGGCACGAGCCGCACGCGCGTGGGCACGGTGTTGAGGAACAAGCCGATCGTGGTCTCGATGTCCGGCACCGCGGCGGGGCGCCCGGCGACGGCGGCGCCGAACACCACGTCCTGGCGGCCGACCATCGTGGACAGCACGAGCGCCCACGCGGCGTTGAGCACGGAGTTCACGGTGAGACCGTGGCGGCGGGCCTCGTCGCGCAGGCGGTCGGTCAGCTGGGGCGTCAGGTGCGCGTCGAGGTTGACCGGTGTGACGGGCTCCAGCCCTTGCGTGTCGGGGCCGATCAGCGTCGGCTCGCTCAAGCCGGACAACGCGGAGCGCCACGCCGCCGTGGCTTCCTCGACGTCCTGGCGCGACAGCCACTGCAGGTAGTCCACATAGGACCCGCCGGCCGGCTGTTCGCCGCCCTCGTAGTGCGCGAAGAGCTGCTCGATCAACAGCCACGCGGACCAGCCGTCCCACAGCAGCAGGTGCCGGTTGAGCACCACGCGGTCGCGTTCGGCGCCGAGGCGCACGAGCGTGATCCGGAACAGCGGCGGGTGCCCGAGGTCGAACCGGCTCGTCCGGTCGCGCTCCATCAGCTCGGCCAGCTGCCGCTCACGGTCCGCTTCGGACAGGTCGCGCAGGTCCACTTCGGTCACCGGCGGCGGGAAACCGGCCGTGACGAACTGCACCGGCCCGCGCAGGCCTTCGCTGGTGAAACCCGCGTGCAGGCTCGGCGTGCGGTCCATCAGCGCCGCGCACGCGGCCCGCAGGCGGTCGGCGTCGAGGTGCCGGTCGAGGTCGATGGCCTCCTGGATCGTGTAGATGTCGATGCGCGACTGGTCGTAGCTGGAGTGGAAGAAGAGGCCTTCCTGCAACGGCGAGAGCGGCCAGATGTCCGACAGCGGCAGCGGGCTCAGCCGTTCGACGTGCTCGATCTCGTCCTGCGCCAGCTCGATCAGCGCGAGGTCGGAAGTGGTCAGCCCGGTCGCGGCGACGTCCGTCGCGGCGAGGTCGGCCAGCGCGGCGACCACGCGGTCGACGAAGTCCGGCGTGGCACCGGCGAAGGTGAGCGCCAGCACCGGCCCGTCCGGCGTGTCCTCGCGGACCGCGCCGATGCGCAACGCGTGCGCGCCGGCGGGTGCGCCCGGGCCGGCCGCGAAGCCCCAGTCCTGCGTGCCGAACGGCACGTGGCTCGCGTACCGCAGCAGCACGTCGGCGCGGGCGAGCTGGGCGAACAACGGCGCGGCCTGCGGGTTGAGGTAACGCAGCAGGCCGTAGCCGAGGGCGTCGGGGGCCGCGCGGACAAGGTCCTTGACCTGCTTGAGGTCCGTCGCCGTGAGCCGCACCGGGCGCGCGGTGTGCAGCGCGCCCACCGCGTCGGGCGTCCCTTCAGGACGGTCGAGCACATCGACGATCAGCTCACCGCCGGCTTGGGCGAGCGCCGTCAGCAGCACGTCGGTCACGTCGCCACGCACCGACGCCGGCAGCTGCTCGACGAGGGCCCGGCTCTGGTCGGCGGAGAACCGCACGGTGCGTTCGGTCTGTGTGCCGGGGACGGGGACCGTCGCGGCGCCCGGCGCGAGGGTCGCGGCCCAGTGCTCCAGGTCCGCCAGCAGCTCCGGTGCCTGCGCCCGCTCGGTGACGGCGCGGGCGTGGGTGCGCAGCGAGGTTTCCACCGCGGCGAACACCGGCGTGCGCCCGGCTTGCACCGCCGTCCACGCAGTGGCGAGGTCGGCCGCGATCGTGCGCCACGACGGCGCGTCGACCAGCAGCGGGTGGGCGGTGAGCAGGAGCCGGTCGCCGGACCTGACGGCCCGCAGCAGGATCCCGGCGTCCGGATCGAACTCGGCCGTGTTGTTCTCGGCCGTGTTGTTCTCGGCCGTGTTGTTCTCGGCGAGCAGCACTTCGGCGGCGTCGACGGCGCCGGCCGGGCGGGTTTCGAGCGACCACAGCACGGACGCGACTCGGCTGCGCTTGAGCCGCAGCCCGTCGTGGTGGTCGAGCACCGCCTGCAGCGCCGCCGCAAGGCTTTCGGTGTCCGCGCCGGCGGGCAGACGCAGCCGGATCGACTCGGCGCCGCTGTCGCCGAGGTCGCGCAGACGGTGGACCTCGGGCAGCAGCGGCACGTCGCCGACCCCGTCCGGATCGGGTACCGGCCCCTGCGCCACGGGCACACCACCGAGTGCCGCGAGCGCGGCGGGCGTGCGGTGGGTGAACACGTCCTTCGGGCTCAGGTCGAACCCGGCCCGGCGGGCGCGGCTCGACACGCTGATCGACGTGACGCTGTCGCCGCCCAGCAGGAAGAAGTCGCCGTCGGCGCCGACCTCGGCCAGCCCGAGCACTTCGGCGAAGATCGCCGCCAGCGCCGACCCGCGGTCGTCGCCGCGCTGTACCGCAGCCGCGGCCGCGGGGACGGCCGGTGCGGGCAGGGCGCGAGTGTCGAGCTTGCCGCTCGGGGTCAGCGGGAACTCGTCGAGCACCACGAGGGCGTTCGGCACCATCGTCGCGGGCAACGCCGCGGTCAGCGCGGCGCGCAGCTCGTCGGGGTCCGCGGCGCCCGCCGCGTAACCGACCAGGGCGCCGTCTCGCACGACGACCGCGGCCGCGCGGACGCCGGGCTGCGCCGCGAGCACGGCCTCGATCTCGCCCAATTCGATGCGGTTGCCGCGGATCTTCACCTGCCGGTCGGTGCGGCCCAGGTACTCGAGCTCGCCGTCGGCGCGGCGCTGCACGAGGTCGCCGGTGCGGTACATCCGCGCGCCGGGTTCGCCGAACGGATCGGCCACGAACCGTTCGGCCGTCAGCGCGGACTGCCCGTGGTAGCCCCGCGCGAGCTGCACGCCCGCGAGGTAGAGCTCCCCCGCCACGCCGTCGGGCACCGGGCGCAGGCACGGGTCCAGCACGAGCAGGCGCGTGTTCCACACCGGACGTCCGATGGGGACAGTCGCTTCCGGACCGTCGCGGAACTGGAAGTACGACACGTCCACGGCTGCCTCGGTCGGGCCGTACAGGTTGTGCAGCGGCACCCCCGTCAGCCGCCGCCAGCGGGACGCGGCCTCGCCGGGCAGCGCTTCGCCACTGGTGAACACACGACGCAGCGATGCGACCCAGCGCGGGGCGTCGGTGACCTCCTCGACGGAGAGGAACGCGGCCAGCATCGACGGCACGAAGTGCAGCGTCGTCACGCCGTGGGTGCGGATCACGTCGGCGAGGTACGCCGGGTCGCGGTGGCCGTCGGGCCGCGCGAACACCACGGCCGCGCCCTCGCGCAGCGCCCAGAAGAACTCCCACACGGACACGTCGAAGCTCGAAGGTGTCTTCTGCAGCACGCGGTCGTCGGCACCCAGCCGGTACTCGTGCTGCATCCACGCGAGCCGGTTGACGATCGCGCGGTGCGTGACCACGACACCCTTGGGCCGGCCGGTCGAACCGGACGTGTAGATCAGGTAGGCAGCGTCGTCGACGCTCGCCACCCGGGTGGGCCGATCGGCCACGTCCGGACCGTCGAGGGGCACCTGCTCCAGGCCGGCCGGAACCCGCGCGGCCGTCCCCGCTTCGGTGACCACCAACGCGGCGCCGGAGGACGCAAGCATGTACTCCAGCCGTTCGGCCGGGTAGTCGAGATCCAGCGGCAGGTAGGCCGCGCCGGACTTCAGCACGCCCAGCAGCGCCACCATCAGCTCGGCCGACCGCGGCAGCGCCACGGCGACCACCGACCCGGGCCCCGCACCACGGGCTCGCAGCCGCCGGGCCAGTACCGCGGCCCGCGCAGCGAGGTCCCCATAGGACAGCCGCTCGTCCTCGAACAGCACGGCCGTCGCGTCCGGAGTCTCGGCCGCGTGCCGCTCGAACGCCGAGAGCAGCGTCTGCTCCGGCACGGAAACCGCCGTCGCGTTCAGCTCCCCCAGCAGCTCCAGCTCCGCGGCCGAGACGAGGTCGACGTGCGCCACCGGCGCGTCCGGGGCCGCGGCGAACGCTTCGAGCACTCGCACGAACCGTTCCGTGAGCTGCTCGGCCGCCCGCGCGTCGAGGCGGGCCGCGTCGAACTTGAGGCCGAACTGCAGCGTCTCGCCCGGCGTGGCGATGAGCGCGACCGGGTAGTGCACGGCGTCCACGACCTCCACGCCGGTCACGCGCAGTGCACTCGCGTCGTCGTTCTCGCGCGGGTAGTTCTCGACCACGACAAGCGTGTCGAACAGCTCCTCCTGGCCCACGCCGGCGATCCGTTGCAGTTCGGCGAGGCCGAGGTGCTGGTGGTCCAGCAGCGCGGCCTGCTCGTCCTGCAGCCGTCGCAGCAGCCTGGCAACGGTGTCGGCCCCGGTCCAGCGAACCCGCACGGGCAAGGTGTTGATGTACAGGCCGACGGCGTCCTCGATGCCCGCGACACCGGGGTCGCGGCCCGACACGGTGCTGCCGAAGACCAGGTCCCCGCGGCCGGTCAGGCGGCCGAGCAGCAGGCCCCACGCGCCGTGCAGCACGGTGCCGAGCGTGAGCCCGTGCTGGCGCGCGAACGCGCCCACCCGGGCGGTGATCGCCGCGTCGACGGCGAAGTGCACGCGCGACGGACGTCGTGGCGCCACCCCGGCGGGTGTGGTCACCAGGCGCGTCGGTTCTTCGATGCCCGCGAGCGCCGTCCGCCACGCCTGCCGCGCCGCGTCGTGGTCGCGCGCGGCCAGCCGCCGCAGGTGTGCGGTGCGCGAGGCGGGCTCGGGCCGAAGCGGTTCGGTTGCGCCGTAACGGGCGAGGATCTCGCGCACCATCACGGCGACCGACCAGCCGTCGGCCACGATGTGGTGGAAGGTCAGGGCGAGCCGCTCGCGCCCGACGAGCGTGGCGCGCAGCAGCGGCGGCCGGTCGAGGGCGAAGCGGCGGTCGCGGTCGGCGGCCAGGGCGTCGGCGGCGGCTTCGGGCGAGATCTCCCGCCATGGCAGCTCGGCGTGCGCCGCCACGACCTGGACCACGCGGCTGTCGTCGAGCTGGCGGAAACCCGACCGCAGCGACGCATGGCGGTCGAGGAGGTTCTGCACGGCGCGACGCAGCGTCGGCGGGTCCACCGGCCCGGCGAGGTCGAAGATCTCCTGGACGGTGTAGACGTCGTCGTCCTCGAACGCGGCGTGGAAGAAGAATCCTTGCTGCAACGGGGTCACCGGCAGCACCTCGGCGTGCGAGCCGAGGGCGGCCGAGTCCGCTTCGGACAGCTCCAGCAGCGGCTCAGCCGAATCGTCGGCTGTGGTCACTTCGCCGGCGCACGCGGCGAGCGCCTCGGCGGTGCGGTGCTGGAAAACCTGCCGGGGTGTGATGGCGAGGCCGTGGCGGGCGGCGCCGAGCACGAGCCGGATCGACGTGATGCTGTCGCCGCCGAGCGCGAAGAAGTCGTCGTCAGCGCCGGCCGAGGGCACACCGAGCACGTCGGCCATCACGGTGCACAACGCGACCTCGCGCGGCGTTCGCGGCGAGCGGCCCTGCGCCAGCGCTCCGAAGTCGGGCAGGGGCAGCGCGGCGCGGTCGAGCTTGCCGTTGGTCATGATCGGCAGGCGGTCCAGCGGCACGAACGCCGAGGGCACCATGTAGTGCGGCAACGCCTCTTCGACCCGGGTACGCAGGTCCTTCATCAGCGACGCCGGGTCCCGGTAGACCACCGGCACGTTGGCCAGCCGCCCGTCGGTCGCACCGGTGTACGTCGCCACCGGCTCCTCGCGCGACAGCACGAGGTCGAACGCCGTCGCCGTCTCCCCGGACCACGTGGCCGCCGCGCGGTAGCCGGCCGCGCCGGCCAGCTCGACCAGCACGTCCGGGTCCATGGCCGCGCCGGGAGCGGGCGCCGGCTCCCGCCGAGCGCCAGCAACGCCGTGAGGTCCGGGATGAGCCGCTCGTTCGGGATTCCAGTGACTCGGAGGTCCACCGGCTCGAGCTCGCCGAGGTGAGCCGCGAAGGTGCCGGACGAGCCCAGCTCGGCCCACGGCACCGCCGGGACTTCGCGCGGGGCCGCGGGTTCCGTCCGCAGCACGAGGTCGTAGCGGTACCGGCTCAGCTCGTTCTCGTACGTCGCACGCTTCAGCCGGACGTCGGCCTCGGTGAACGCGGCGATCCGCGCGGGCAGCGCGGCGAAGAAGCCCGGGTCGAGCACCAGCTCGTCCTCACGAGCCACGGCCGCATCGACCGCCGCCGGCGTCGCGTCCCCCTGCGCCGCAGCGATGCCCGCGCGCAGCACGCGCTGCAGGCTCAGGTTCCGCACGTCACCCACGAAGACCGAGCCACCGGGCGCGAGCAGGCCCGTGAGCTGCCGCAGCACGTCGACGAGGTATTCGGCGCTCGGGAAGTACTGCACCACCGAGTTGATCACCACGGTGTCGAAGTGCCCGGCCGGCAGGTCGCCCAGCTCGTGCGCCGGCCGCGCCCGCAGGTGCACCTTGCCCGCCAGCTCCGGCCGGTCCGCGACGCGGCTTTCCAGCAGCCGCACCACTTCCTCGGACAGGTCCAGCGCCCAGTACTCGTCGGTGCCCGCCGCGAGCTTCGACAGCAGCAGCCCGCTGCCCACGCCGAGCTCCAGCACGCGCCGCGGCCGCAACGCCCGGATCGAGTCCACAGTGGAACCCCGCCACGCGCGCATGTCGCCCAGCGGCAGCGGTTCGCCGTCGTAGCTGGAGTTCCACCCCGTGAAGCCCTCGTCGAACGGGTCGCGGTCGGCGACCGAGTAGAGCAGCTCGTGCACGTCCTTCCAGCGGCCGACCTGCGCGGCCTCCCGCGCCGGGTCCCGGTCGGCGCCGGGCGCGTGCTCCGGCACCACGTACGCGACCAGCCGCCGGTCGCCTGGCTTGACCTCGCGCGGCACCACGGCTACGCGCGCGACGCCGTCGTGCGCTGCGATCACCGACTCGATCTCACCCGGTTCGACGCGGAAACCGCGGATCTTGACCTGGTGGTCGGCGCGACCCAGGAAGTCGAGGTTCCCGTCGGCGCGCCAGCGCACGCGGTCCCCCGTGCGGTACATGCGCTCGCCCGGCCCGGCGAACGGGTCGGCCACGAACCGCTCGGCCGTGAGCCCGGCGCGGCCGACGTACCCGCGAGCGAGCCCGCGGCCGCCCACGTACAGCTCGCCCTCCACGCCCGGAGGCACGGGGTTGAGCGCGGTGTCCAGCACGTAGCAGCGGGTGTTGGAGTCGGGCCGCCCGATCGGGATCGGCCCGGTCCAGTCCGCTTGCGAGAGCCACAGCGTGGAGTTCACCGTCGCTTCGGTGAGCCCGTACGCGGCGACCACACGCAGGTCCTTCGCCCAGCGCGCGATCAGCTCGGGCGGCACGGTTTCGGTGCCGACGATGAGCACCGCGCCCTTCGGCAGCTCGCAGTCGGCCGGCAGCGCGGCCACCAGCGAGGGCGGCAGGATCATGTGCGTGGCGGCGTTGTCCGCGATGTAGCCGGTCAGCTCGACGCCCGCGACGCGCCGGTGCGAGGGCACCACGATCACCCGTCCGCCCACGCACAGCGACATCACCAGGTCCCACACCGTCACGTCGAACCCGGCCGACGCGAACTGCACGACCCGGCTCTCGGGCGTGATCCCGATGCGCTCGGTGGCCGTGGCGATCAGGCTGCCGATGCCGTCGTGCGAAAGCACCACGCCCTTGGGCTTGCCGGTGGAACCGGAGGTGTAGATGACGTACGCGGCGCGGTCGAGCCGCAGCCCGCCGAGGTCCACGGGCCCGCCGTCGAGCTCGGCGAGCTCCGCGCGCACGGCGGGATCGTCGAGCAGCACGACGTCTTCGACCACGGGCAGCTGGTCCGCGGATTCGGCGACCGACAGGACGATGCGCGCGCCCGAGTCCGTCAGCAGGTACGCCAGGCGGTCCTCGGGCAGGTCGAGGTCCAGCGGCAGATACGCGGCGCCCGCCTTGAGCACGCCCAGCAGGCCCACGACCAGGTCGATCGAGCGCGGCAGCGCCACCGCGACCACGTCCTCGGCCCGCACCCCGCGGCCGTTGAGCAGGCGCGCCAGGCGGTTCGCGGCGGCGTCGAGCGCGGCGTAGGTGAGCATCTCGCCCTCGCACACCACGGCGACGGCGTCCGGCTGCCGCGCGACGACGCGGGCGAACGCCTCAGGCCAGGTCAGTTCCGGCGACTCGGCGGGCGAGGTCGCAAAGTCGGTGAGCACGAGCTGCCGTTCGCGTTCGGTGAGCAGGTCGATCGCCGCGATCGGGCGGTCGGCGTGCGCGGCCATGGCGTCGAGCACGGTGAGGAACCGGCGTTCGTGCTCGGCGAGTGTCTCGGGCGGGCCGGCGGCGGCGAACTCCAGCCGCAGCCCGCCGCCCGCACCGGCGTCGTGGGCGGTCACGGCGAGGTCGGTCACGGGGCCGAGCGCGACGCTGTGCACCGTGGCCGCGGCTTCGCCGAACGCGACCGAGACCTCCAGCAGGAAGTTGAGGCTCAGCCCGGTGAGCTCATGCATCCCGCCGGTCAGGTTCTCCTCGCGCGCGAGGTCCTCACCCCGGTAGCGGCCGTGGTCGAGCAGGTCCGCGACCTCGCTGGTGACCGCCGCGACCAGCTCGGCCGGCGTCGTCGAGGGCCGCGCGGAAACTCGCAGCGGCAAGAGGTTCGAGAGCATCCCGGGCCGCTCGCGCAGCGCGGCGTCGGCCCGCGCCGCGACGGGCAGGCCGAGCACGAGGTCCTCGGCGCCGGTCACGCGGTGCGCGTAGGCGGCCAGCGCCGCGATCACCACGCGCGACAGCCGGGTGCCGTGGTTTCCGGCGAACTTCCGCACCGCGTCGGCGCGGGCGGCCGGCAGCGTGACCGATCGCCGCACCACCGCACCGTCGCCGCCGGCCAGCCGCACCGGATCGGGCCGGCCGGCGAGCTTTTCGCGCCAGTACCGGCGATCCGCTTCGTACGCGGCCGATTCCCGGTACTCGCGGTCGGCCGTCAGGAGCGGCTCGACACTCCAGTCCACAGCGGACGCGGCACCGTCGTAAAGCTCCGCGGCCCGGCGGGTGAGCACCGCTTGGCCGTACGCGTCCGTCACCAGGTGGTGGAACGTCTGCGCCCACCACACGCGGTCCGGTCCCAGCAGCAGCACCGCGTGCGCGGTCAACGGCCCGCGCGCGAGGTCGACCGGCTCCGCCAGCGCCACCCGCAGCCACGCGTGCGCCGCCGTCTCGGGATCGGGCTCGCCGGACAGGTCCACCACGGGCACCTCGGCCGCCCACGCCGCCGGGTTCTGCCGCGGCACGCCCGTCTCGTCGGCCTCGGCCGTCACGTGCAGCCCCTCGGCTTCGCCGACCGCCTGGCGCACCGCGTCCGCGAGCCGCGTCAGGTCGACGCGGCCGCGCACGTCGGCGTACCAGCCGATGCGGTACGCCGGGTCCGCCGGGGCGAGCGACTGCGCGAAGAAGACCCCGGCCTGCGCCGCGGTCAAAGGGGAACCGGGCACGACGCCGGTCATCTGGGAGCCTCCACCGTTGACTGAAGCTGGACTGACTGGGCGCCGCGCCGTCAGCGCGTACCGCTCACCGCATACTCGGGCAGGTGCGCCACGGCGGCCCGTCGATCCACAATGGACTGCAGGATCTCGCCGACGCGCACCGCGGTGTTGGACAGCAGCGACGACGTGATGCCGTGCGTGTGCTCGGTGCCGCCCTGCAGGTAGAGCCCGCCGCGCACGGCCGTGTCGGTGGTGACGCGGTAGTCGCGTTCCACGCGCAGCCGGCCCTCGGCGTCCCGCCGGCAACCGGCGGCCAGCTCGCCGAGCAGTGGCGTCGGGTCCGCCGGCAGGTACCCGGTGGCGTAGACGACCGCGTCGGCGTCGAGCACCGCGCGTTCGCCGGTGGTCAGCGACTCGACGGTCGCGCGCACGTGGGTGCCGTGGTCGGTCACGTCCACGGGCCGGGAGACGTTGAACAGCCGCAGCCGCTCCACGCCGAGCACCTTCTCCTGGTACACGCGGCGGTAGAGCTCGTCGATCAGGTCGAGGTCGACCGCGGAGTAGTTGGTGGCGCCGTGGTAGCGCATGAGGCGGTCCTTCACGGGCTCACTGGCGCCGTAGAAGTGGTCGACCGCCTCGGGGTCGAAGATCCGGTTGGCGAACGAGCTGTCGTCGGCCGGGCTGTAGCCGTAGCGCGCGAAGACCGCGCAGACCTCGGCGTGCGGGAACTCGCCGTGCAGCAGGGCCGCGACCTCGGCCGCGCTCTGGCCCGCGCCGACCACCACGAACCGCTTCGGCTCGCTGTCGCGCAACCGTTCCACCCGCGGCAGCAGCTGGCTGTTGTGCCAGATCCGCTCACCGCCGGTGACGCCCTCGGGCAGGTTGGGCCGCAATCCCGTGCCCAGCACGAGGTTGCGCGCGCGCAGCTCCACGATCTCGTCGCCGGACTTCGCGCGGACGTCGAAGAAGACCACCTCTTCGCCGTCGCGGACCGGTTCGACCGACAGCACCTCGGTGCTGTAGGACACGACGTCGTCGACCTTGGCCGCCGCCCACTCGAAGTAGTCGTGGAACTCGATCCGCAGCGGGAAGAGGTTCTTGTGGTTGATGAAGTCGATCAGCCGGCCCTTGGCGTGCAGGTAGTTCAGGAAGCTGAACCCGCTCGTCGGGTTGCGCATGGTCGCGAGGTCCTTGAGGAACGAGACCTGCATCGTGGCGCTGTCGATCAACATCCCGCGGTGCCAGCCGAACCGCGGCTGGCACTCGAGGAAGTGCGCGGTGACCGTGTCACCGGACCCGGGCGCGGCATTGTGCTCGGTCAGCGCGATCGCGAGGGCGAGGTTCGATGGTCCGAACCCCACCCCGACGACGTCGTACACCGGCACCTGGCCATCGACCACTGCTCGTGACATGAAAGTCCCCTAGCGCGGCACTGCCGCATCTCGGTTCGGCTCAGCTCCCACAACACTCAGTTCCACTACGCAAGAAGCTCAGGGAACCCTAACCTAACTTAGGACAGGCTCAGCTAGTACCTTGTGGGTGATGTTCGTCCCCTCGACCGCGAAAGGGATTCGCCGATGCGCGTGGCCATGTTCGGCTACCAGACCTGGGGGCACCGCACACTGCGGGCCCTCATCGACGCTGGTCACGAGGTCGTCCTCGTGGTCACGCACCCGAAGAGCGACCACGCGTACGAGAAGATCTGGGACGATTCGGTGGCCGAACTGGCCGAGGCCAACGGAATCCGGGCCCTGCTGCGCAACCGCCCCGACGACGCCGAGCTGCTGACCGAGCTGAAGGCCGCGGAGCCGGAGCTGATCGTCGCGAACAACTGGCGGACCTGGCTGCCGCCGGAGATCTTCGACCTGCCGACGCACGGCACGCTCAACGTCCACGACTCGCTGCTGCCCGCGTACGCCGGGTTCTCGCCGCTGATCTGGGCGCTGGTCAACGGCGAACCCGAGGTCGGCGTGACCGCTCACCTGATGAACGCCGAACTCGACGCCGGCGACATCGTGGTGCAGCGCGCGGTGCCGGTCGGCCCGAAGGACACGACCACGGATCTGTTCCACCGCACGGTGGATCTCATCGAGCCGATCGTCGCCGAGGCGCTCTCACTCATCGAAACGGGCACCGTCGTGCCGATCGCGCAGGACCGGTCCAAGGCGAGCTTCTTCCACAAACGCGCGCCGCGCGACAGTCTCATCGACTGGACGTGGCCCGCTCCGGACATCGAACGGCTGGTGCGCGCGCAGTCCGCCCCGTATCCCAACGCGTTCGCCTACCACCGCGGCCGTCCGCTGCGGATCGTGCGCGCGTCGGTGTCGGCCGGGCACTACGGCGGCACGCCGGGCCGCATCTTCATCAAGGAGGGCGACGGCGTGGTGATCGTCGCCGGTCCCGAGGCGCGGCGCGGGCACTCCCCCGGGCTACTGGTGGAGCGCGTGCGCACGGAGGACGGCACGGAGCTGGCGGCAGCGGACTACTTCACGACGATGGGCGGGTACCTCACCGATCGGCCATGATTTTGCCGATCGGCTGAAACTTCCGGGTGCCCGAGTTTGTCGGTGCGCCGGGTTACGGTGGCCGCAACCGTGACCCGGCCTATCCGCGCCGGGCCCGACCGCTGGAGGAACCCGACATGGCCACCCCGATGTCTGCCGAGCGGTCCCGCGCCTTCCTCGCGGAAGGCAACCGCAGCGCCATTTTCGTCACCGTCCGTGCCGACGGCCGCCCGCACGCCGTCCCCGTCTGGTTCGCCGCCGACGGCGAAGACCTGCTGGTCAGCATTACCCAGGACAGTGTGAAAGGCCGCGCGATCGCCGCCTCGGCCGAGGTCGCGCTCACGGTGCACGACGACGTGGCGCCCTACAGCTTCGTCTCGGTGAACGGGACGGCCGAGATCGTCACCGACCCTGCCCGCGTGCGCAGTGGTTCGGAGCTCATCGCACGCCGCTACCTGCCCGCCGAAAGCGTGGACCAGTTCGTCGGCTACGCCACCTCGCCGGGCAAGGTCCTCGTGGTGGTCCATCCGACGCACACCACGGGGGTCGACGCCGTGGCCGGCTGACGCGTCCCGATCAGCGAAACTCAGTGGTTTCGCCATGCGCCGCAAGCGTCCCGTCGATCGGGAACCCCCACCGCCAGGGTCGCGGTGTCACGAGCTTCCCGCCGGAAGCCGTGGCCGGCCGGCGCGTCAGGACTCGGTGACTTTCCCGTCCGCCACTTCGAAGCGCCGGGTGACCGAGACCGCGTCGAGCATGCGGCGGTCGTGGGTCACGAGCAGCAGCGTGCCGGGGTAACGGTCCAGAGCGGACTCGAGCTGTTCGATCGCGGGCAGGTCGAGGTGGTTGGTCGGCTCGTCGAGCACGAGCAGGTTCACCCCGCGCGCCTGCAGCAACGCGAGGGCGGCGCGCGTGCGCTCGCCCGGCGAGAGCGTGGCCGCGGGGCGCAGCACGTGCGCGGCTTTGAGGCCGAACTTCGCGAGCAGCGTGCGGACCTCGGCGTCGGGCAGTTCCGGAACCTCGCGCGCGAACGCGTCGGCGAGCGGGACGTCGTCGAGGAACAACTGACGCGCCTGGTCGACCTCGCCGACGACGACGCCGGGGCCGAGCGCGGCGCTGCCCTCGTCGAGCGGCAGCCGGCCGAGCAGGGCCGCCAGCAGCGTGGACTTGCCCGCGCCGTTGGCACCCGTGATCGCGACCTTGTCCGCCCAGTCCACCTGGAGGTCGACGGGACCGAGCGTGAAGGGACCGCGGTGCACGACGGCGCCACGGAGCGTGGCGACGACCGCGCCGGCGCGCGGGGCCGCCGCGATCTCCATGCGCAGTTCCCACTCCTTGCGCGGCTCGTCCACCGCCTCCAGGCGCTCGATCATGCGCTCGGTCTGGCGCGCCTTCGACGCCTGCTTCTCCGTGGCCTCGCTGCGGAACTTGCGGCCGACCTTGTCGTTGTCGGTCTGCTTGCGCCGCGCGTTCTTGACGCCCTTCTCCATCCACGAGCGCTGCATCTGCCCGCGCGCCTCCAGCGCCGAGCGGGTGGAGGCGTACTCCTCGTAGTCCTCGCGCGCGTGGCGCCGCGCGACGGCGCGTTCCTCCAAATAGGACTCGTAGCCGCCGCCGAACGTGTTCACCTGCTGCTGCGCGAGATCCAGCTCCAGGACGCGGTCCACGGTGCGCGCGAGGAACTCGCGATCGTGGCTCACGAGCACCGTGCCGGCGCGCAGGCCGGTGACGAACCGCTCGAGGCGGCCGAGGCCGTCGAGGTCGAGGTCGTTGGTGGGCTCGTCGAGCAGGAAGATGTCGTACCGGCTCAGCAGCAGCGACGCGAGCCCGGCACGCGCGGCCTGTCCACCCGAGAGCGAGACCATCGGCTGGTCGAGGTCCACGGCCAGCCCCAGCTCCGCGGCCACCTCACCAGCGCGGTCGTCGAGGTCGGCGCCACCGAGGGCGAGCCAGCGGTCGAGCGCCGTGCCGTACGTGTCGTCGGCGCCGGCGGCACCTTCGGTCAGCGCTTCAGTGGCGGCGTCGAGCTCACGCTGCGCTTCGGCGACCCCGGTGCGGCGCGCGAGGAACTGCCGGACCGACTCCCCCGGCCGCCGCTCGGGCTCCTGCGGGAGGTGACCGACGGTGGCCGTCGGCGGGTTCAGCCGGACCTCCCCCGACTCGGGCGGCTGCAGGCCCGCGAGGGTGCGCAGCAGCGTGGACTTGCCGGCGCCGTTGACGCCGACCAGCCCGACGACGTCGCCGGGAGCGACGACCAGGTCGAGGCCGGAGAACAGGATGCGGTCGCCGTGGCCGGAGGCCAGGCCCTTCGCGACGAGTGTTGCGCTCATTTCCCGGCTGATTCTACGGGTGCCGTCTTTCGCGGCGGACGTGCTCCCAGTGTGTCGAGTGTCGTCCCCGTCACGCATGGGGAAAGTTGCGCTGGTCAGAGCCCATATCGGAAAGCCGTATCCCCCAGACCCGGCTTTCTGTCCCCCGGGAGCCAAGATCAGCGAGTAATCTCCCGGTCTCGTGACCCACGCGAAGATCCTTCAGGCCCGGTCGGCGGAGGAGAAGCTGGCTCGGTTCAACCGCCGAGCAGCAGCCTCCGTCGACATCCATCCGCTGCGCCGGTTGCGCCCAGTTCGTTTCGCCGGGAGGTAGTAGTGGCTTCCATCGAACCCCGCGTCGAACGCGGTCGCGGCGCCAACGCCGTCCCTCGAACCGTGTACCGCGTCGTCTGGTACGACCCGCACACGCGCAGCAAGGAGCGGATGAAGTTCGACGACGAGGAAAAGGCCGGTCGCTTCAAGGACCTGCTGGAACGCTGCGGCCACCGACTCGACCGCGCAGCCGAGGTCATGGCGGACATCGAGAGCCAAGCTCCCCTACTCTCGGCCGTCATCGAACGCCACGTCGGCGAGGTCACCGGCGTGCAGCAACGCACCCGCGACAGCTATCGCAGCATCACCCGTTTGCACATCAACCCGCACCTCGGCCACAAGCCGATCGACAAGATCGAGCGCTCCGATATCAAGAACTGGCTCAACAAGCTCGAAGCGAACGGGCTCTCCTCCAAGTCGATCTCCAATATCCACGCGTTCCTGTCCGGGGTTTTCAAGGTCGCCGTGAGGGAGTGGAAACTGATCGACGAGAACCCGTGCAAGGGCATCCGGCTCCCGTCCAGCTCTCTGCCGTTCGAGGCCACGTTCCTCACCTACGGCGAGTTCAACATCCTTCTCAGCCACGTACCTGACTTCTTCAAGCCGCTGTGTCACACACTCGCCCGCACCGGCCTGCGCTGGGGTGAGCTCGTCGCGCTCCAAGTCGGTGACGTCGACCTGCTCGCGCCAACCCCGTACATCCGAGTGACCAAAGCCAGGAAACGCGTGCCAGGTGGCTTCATCGTCGGCCCGCCGAAGACGCGACGGTCCCGCCGGACCGTTTCGCTGCCACCATCGCTTGTGGAGATCCTCGTTCCCCTGGTTGCCAACCGCCCCGCCGATGCGCCGCTCTTCACGGGAGTGCGCGGCGGCACGCTCTGGCACAGCGCCTTCGCCGAAAGGGTCTGGCAGCCGGCCGTCGCCGCGGCCACCGCAACCCACGACAACGACGATCACCCCATCCCAGCCGAGCACCGGATCGGCAAGACACCGCGGATCCACGACCTTCGGCACACACACGCGTCGTGGATGATCGCCGAGGGCGTCGACCTCATGACCGTGCAGCGACGCTTGGGGCACGAGTCGATCACCACCACCGTCGACCGTTACGGCCACCTCGTGCCCGACCAGCTCGTCAAGGCGGCGCTGGCGGCCGAGAAGTCGTTCCTGGCCGAGCTTGCCGCGATGCCCAACGCCGAGGATCCAATGGAGTTCACCATCGTTTAAGCCGTTGCCGGCCGGTCAACGCCGCGCCCCGGGGAAGCTGGGTGGGGTGCTCACCGGCCGGCGGCGACGCAATCCTCCCCCAATCCTCCCCCTAGCCTCCGCGTGACACGCCCTACCCGCAGAGCGGCGCTCGCCCCATCATCGGTGTCGAGAGCTACACGGCCCGGCTTCGCGAACTCCCAAACACACCAGGCCGGGCCGCCAGCTCGACCGGACACCAGCGACACACGAAGGGACCGCACGTGCAGGCGTGGGGTGGGGTGTTCAACTCCCAGCTCCACCGAGTCCAACGAGTGAACCAGCAACGGCTCCACGCCGGCGAGCGCACGTTCGCGCTGTCGGACTGCGGAGTTGCGTGCGTGCGGGTGCTTTCTGCCATCGCGCGCCCGCTGTGTCCGGCGTGCTGGCCGGACGGTCGACCAGCTCCTCGGCCGCTCCCGCCGCCAGAGCTACTCGCCCGGGTGCTGGAAGGGCTCTACCGCCTGTAAACGGCTGAGATGAGAAGGAGGCTGAACGGTGATTGTGGTGCCTGCCAAGGGTTTCGACTTCACTCGTTCGGCCCTTGGTTGTGTGGTCAGTTGCTGGCCACGCTAGAAGATCCACGTTGCGTCGAGGGGGTGAAACGCATGGCAGCTGAGGTTGACGATCTGGTGTTCGCAGTCGAGGAACTGGCGTCGGTGCACGATCGCACCGAGTTCCAGACCTCCGACGGGGCTCAGGGTGACAGCGGCGAAAGCCGGGACGGGTAACACGAATCGGGCCGGGGGCTTCGCGATCGATGACGTCGCGAGCCCCCGGCTTCTTGTCCAGCAACAGTCTCAGTGCAAGGGGGATACTGATGGATCACCTGCTCGTGGACGGCGTCGAGAAAGCGCTTGGCTGGTCGGGACCAACACAGCTCGGGAAGGCGTTCGCTCGTGGCCAGTTGCCAGATCCGGCGGTGTGCGACCGGTTGCTGACGCCTCACCGGCTGCTGGATATCGCGATGCGGCGCAGCCTGTCGCCGCCACAGTTTCGATGTCTGCAAGCTGGGCACGAGCTGCACCCGCGCGAGTACATCGCCACCACCCGAACCCGCCGTGGGCAGGCAATCCCGATGGTCGATATGGACCGCCTCGGCCGGCTCATCGAATCCGGGGCGACCGTCGTGCTGGACACGACCGACACCTTCGACCCGACGATGGAGGTCGCGTGCCGAGCGCTGCAGTGGTGGGCGGGCGAGTTGGTGCAGGTCAACACCTACCTGACCACGAAGGACGCCGCCGGGTTCGATCTGCATTGGGACGACCATGACGTGCTGGTAGTGCAGGTAGCCGGTGAGAAGAGCTGGGAGGTACGCGGCACGTCACGGGTGGCGCCAATGTTCCGCGATGCCGAACCGAACACCGAACCCAGCGATGAGACCGTGTGGGCAGGCACGATGACCGCGGGCGACGTGATGCACATCCCGCGCGGGTACTGGCACCAGGCCACCCGCACCGACCGCACCGGCGAGGCCGGTTCGGGGTTTTCGCTGCACGTGACGTTCGGGTTCGTGCAGCGCGCCGGCGTGGATTGGGTTTCGTGGCTGGCCGACCAGGCCCGTGAGCAGGAGCTGTTTCGCCATGATCTCGAGCACGACGACGGCCCCAGTGGGCAGGCCGCCACACTGGCCGGCGCCGTGGCAGAGCTCGCCGGAAAGCTTCCTCCCGCGGAGTTCCTCACCGCACGCCGTCGCCAGCAGCGTCCACGTCGGCACTTGTCGACGTTCGCGACCTTCGGCCCGCCGGAGCAGGTCGTCTGCGTGGCTGAGTTCCCGCCCGAGATCGTCACCGCCGACGACGGCAGCGTGACCGTGCTGGCCGCTGGGCGGCGGATCCGGTTCGCAGCGAAGGCGCTGCCTGTGGTGCGGCGGCTCTGCTCGGGCAACCCCGTCCCGGTTGCAGACGTGGCGGCCGAGACTGGGATCGATGCGGCCCGGATCGCCGAGATTTTGTTGCGGGAGAACGTATGCGCCGAAGTGGGTCCGGACTTGTCCTCGGGCTACACCGGTCTCGTCACGACCGGCTGATCCTCGAACATGCCCTTGCCCGGGGTGTGGTGGCTCTAGACACCGCCTACAACTACCGCGGGTTCACCTCGCACCGCCGACTATCCGCCGTCGCATCGGACCTGCTCGACGAGTTCGACGTATCGACCAAGGTCGGGTTCTTTCCCGGCGACGGGGACGTACCAGTGCACAGCTTGGACACGGTACGGCTGTGCGACGCCATCGACGAGTCGGCCAACACGCTCGGTGTCGTGCCGGAAGTGGTGCTCCTGCACAACCCGGAACGTTCGATGCCTGGCAACGACCGGGCCGCCGAGCTTGACCAGCTCACGGCGGCCTGTCTCGTGCTCGATGGAGCGGTCACGTCCGGGCTTTGCCGGTCGTGGGGATGGTCGTCGTGGGATCCCCGGGCGTTGGCTGCCGCACTGCCCGATGCCGCAGCCGCCAGCCCTATCCCTGCCCCTCGGGTGCTAATGGTGCGGGCGGGGTTGCTGGTCGGGGCGGACGTCCTCGACGCCGGCGAGCACCTGGCCACGATGTTCGGCCTCGACACCGCGGCACGGTGGGGCATGAGCCCATTCGGTGGCGAAGTCGAACGCGCGGTGTGGGACAGGATCGACCCGCGGAGTTTCCTTGGGGCACACCAGCAAGCAAGCGTCGCACAAGCCTTGCTGCGGTTGGCGTTCGATCTGCCACAGGTTGGACGGATCGCGTTAGGAACCGACAACCCCGATCACCTCGACGACGCGATCACCGCGACCAGTCTCGCCGTCGATGAGGTGAGAACGGAGCGCTACCGCGTTCTACTTCGCGGGGCGAAGGTCAGGACTGTAAGTCCGTGAGCAGCTTGTCTGCGATAGCACGGGCGGGTTCCAGCAGTGGACCGGCGTAGTCGGACGGAGCGCCCACGATCCCGGCGGCGAAAAACAGCATCATCAACTGCCCGTCACGGCTGTCCAGATCCGCCTTCCGCAGGTCACGCACTTGCTCGGCCAGACCGGGCACTGCCAGCGACGCCGCCCACAGCATCGCCGCGTCCAGACCACGCGGCGCAAGGCCCCAGTCTTCCCAATCCAGGATCCAGCACGCGGGGCCGGTGAGGTTCGCCCACGAGAAGTCCGCGTGCGCGGGCGTCCACTGGGCGATCGTGGTGTCGATGCCGGGACCGAACACCGCGTGGATCTCCTCGTCCACCCGGGTCTGGCTGATCGGCTCGGTGTGCAGCGTCGCGACCCGTGTGGTTTCGGCGGCGGCAAGCGCGTTGAGCGAGGCATCCAGCGTGGCCCACCACGCGTCCTGAAGCTGCGGGTCAACCGTGAGGATGCCCCCGGGCTTGATCGGCGCGGCAGTGACAAGCTCGGTCTCATCAGCGCGCCACATCAGCCCGTTCTGCGGCTCCGCCCACGTGATGGCGGCGTGCCACATCGGCTTCGCAATGCCGGTCACCAGGCCGGCGGCTTCGGGGCCGTTGAAGTCCTGGCCAGCCATCTTGTCCAGCCGCCGCGCCTCGATCCGGACCCACGTGCCGCGGTCGGTGGCCGCACCGATCGAGCGGCGCTTCCGTACCTCACTCGCATGGTTCAGGCGCACATCCAGCGCGTGCTCGACCCTTTGCAGGACGTCGTCACGGGAGTGGGTACGCAGATCCACCGCCGCAGCGACTGCTGGGCGCGTGCCAACCACCTCGACCGTGGACACCCGTTCCCCCTCGTGGTCACTCGTTCCGTGCGCATCAACGGTAGCGGTCTAACCACGAATATGGCGAGGACAGTCGGGTGCGACCGGCCCGATGATCTGTTGGTCTGCACGGTAGATGAAATTGTCAGTGGTTGTCGTTAGCGTGCGGGCCGAAATCCTGCAGCCAAGCCAGGGGGACGCATGAACAAGCCGGTGAGGACAGCAACCGCTGACCTGCACATGAGTTATGGGCACTTCGTCATCAGGGACGTGAGCGCGGACTTGCCCGCCCCACGCCTTGCCCGCGCTGACGGTCTCGTGGGGACGGATTTCGTCAACGGCGCGGTTGTCCTCACCGGCATCCATACGGGTCCGGTCACCGTGACCGTGCAGCTGCTCGACACCGCACCCGACTCGGTCGACCTCGACGGTTGGGACGAAGTCGGCGAGGTGTCGGTGGATTCGGAGTACGGAGAACTCATCGTCCACGGCATTATGAACGATCCGCCGGATTTCCCCGAGCTGGCCCACGCGGGCCCCGGCACCTACCGGGTCCGCGTGCATGCCCGCGGCCGCGACACCGCCCCCGATCGCAGCGTCATGGAGCCCGTGGAGGACTACCTGCTCTCCGTTTGGCCGGCAGAGGAAGCACCTGGGACCGTCTACAAACAGTCGGACAAGCGCGGACAGGAATACCGGACCCAGGGGTAGCCACGACCGTGACGCTCGACGGCGAGCTGAGGCAGTTCAGAATTCGCGGACTCGCAGCAGTAACGCCGTCACCGCAGGCCCCTACCTGCGAAAACTACCGTTCGTAGACCATCAGAGTTACCGTCTGATATCAGCGCGGGAGCTGGGGCCGGCCGACGGTGGTGGCGAGCGATGGCGAAGCGGATCGACGTTGACGTTCACGGGATGCCGTACCCCAACCCGCCGATGCTGGCCGTTGAAGGCGAGCTACCGACCGGGCCGGGCTGGTCTATGGAGTGGAAATGGGACGGCTTCCGCTGCTGCCTGCGGGTTGGCCCGAATGGAATCACCAAGCTGACCAGCCGCAACGGCAATGACCTCACACGTTCCTTCCCGGACCTCGACGGAATCTTCGCCGATACCCTCGGCGGCCGAGTGGGGGTGCTCGATGGGGAGATCGTGGTACTCAACGAAACCGGCCGGCCAGACTTCGGCCTGCTCCAGCTGCGTCACCAGCTCCGACCCCGACGTGAGCTACTGCAGCGCCACCCGGCCGCATTTTACGCCTTCGACCTGCTCATGCTCGGCCGGGAGATGCTGTTGCACGAGCCCTACGAGCGACGCCGTGAGCTGCTGGTCGGTCTGGGGCCATTCGCTACGGCGCGCACGGTGATCACCCCAGCGTATCGCGACGTGGATCCGCAACGGCTACTCGAGGTCGCGCGGGAGCACCATCTCGAAGGACTTGTGGCGAAGCGGGTGACATCGCACTACCTTCCCGGTCGGCGCTCGCGGGACTGGATCAAGCGGCCCCTGATCAACACTCTGGACGTCGTGGTGTGTGGGTGGCGGCCTGGCCGTGGCAGCCGCGCGCACATGGTCGGCAGTCTGGTTCTGGGCGCGCGAGAGAAGGGCGGCCGGTTGCGGCTGGTCGGGGACGTCGGCAGCGGCTTTACCCGGCACACCCTCGATGACCTGGAGCGGTTGCTCTCCCGCATCGGCCGTCCGGACAGCCCCTTCACGGAGCACGTGCCGGCCGAATACGCGCGCGAGACGCGGTGGGTCGAGCCGCTCATCGTGGGCGAGGTGGCGTTCCGGTCTTGGACACGTGAGGGCCGGATGCGGCACGTGTCGTGGCGGGGGTTCCGGGGTGTTGCGCAGTGACCGCCGACCTGAGCTAGAGTCGAACGGGTGTTCGAAGCCACTCGACCGCGGCGGTCAGGCGCGAACAGCGAATTCGGTCCCGAGGACCTGCCGGTTCGCCCTGCTCTCTGGCACGAGCTGAAGCCCGCCGGCGGTCTCGTCATCCATCCGCCGAGCTACTGCCCACGCCGGCACGCAGTCTCCGAGCAAGGCTCCTTCTCGTGGATCACCGCACTCCGCTTGCATTCCCTCCACTGCCAAACCTGCCGCAGCGAAGGCCACCCGGATCACGTGTGGGCCGTCAAGGATCCCGCGTGAGAGCAGGCCACTCCCGACGAAGCGGATGGTGCCGGCCTTGAGCTCGTCGCCACACCGCCCACTGCCACGGCGTCCGGCCGGATCGAACTCCACGTCACTGGCCACGTCGTCGGCGTGGCGACGATGACCATCTGCGACCGGGACCGAACCGGCGTCCTCGAACACGTACACGTCGAACCCGAATACCGGCGCCGCGGCTACGGACGGATCCTCGCGTGGGCAGCGTTCAGCCGCTACGACTGGTCCACCGAAGGCCCGCGTTGGACTCGTGCCGACCGACGGGTTCGTGCACTGGCCGCGATGCGCCGCGGCGAGGGCTACACGTGGACGACGCTCGCCGTCGCCGACACGGACGAAGCCCGCGGGTTCGCCAAATCGCTGCAATTACCGCAGGCCGGCGCGCCGATGTACTGCGAACACCGCTCGTCGACGTAGCTCTCCGCGATGCAGCTTCACGTGACGAGGAGCGGGGCGACGAAGATTCGGACCGCGTTGGCAACCGGATCCGTGGCGTCGGCCGCGGCGCAGCACTTTCCCCGATCCACAGGTTTAAGCATTGCTCCGTCGGCTACACACCGGGAATAACGGCCTCGACCAAGGCGACTGAGCTGATCGCCTCCGTCGCCGACAGTCGCGACCGTTACGACGACAAGACCGTGATCGAAGGCGCTCTAGCCACCAAAGAAAAGGAAACCACCATGGATCAGCACGAAATCGAAGACCGCGTCCATTCTGTAGAAGCTGCACAGGCCACCCAGGCCGCGACGTTGGCCGGAGCGCAGGCTACGCAGGCCGCCACGCAAGCAGGGACCACCGCCACCAACGCCGCGATGCATGCAGGTCTGCTAACCACCATGGCAGCGGGAAGCGTCAGCCTGATTGTGGGGATCTTCCTGGGCATGGCCATTCGCGACGCACGTAAGTGACATCGCTGGATTCGATCGGACCGCATCCGCTTCATGGCAGGTTGCGGTCTGATTGGCGAACGTCGATATCCTTGCCGACACCGTCAACCGAACCACGCTTGCCCGTGCGAACCGGCAGCAGGTCCTCGATCAACGTCCGCTGATCGTCAGAGAGCAACTGAAATCGCGACACACAACAGCATCCCAGCTCTACGGCCTCGACGTTTGTCAGAGACGCCCTAGTCGTCGTCTTCGTTGTCAGGCGGTTCGTCTCCGCCGTCTCCCATACGGTCGCCGTTGTCGTTGATCCACCAGCCCATCAGGTCCTCCTGGCAAGTTGAGATAATGCGACGCACCCCGGGCAGTTGCGCGACGACTTGGCGCTTTGAGAGGGCTCGTCGTAGCTCGCCACGGAAGTGCCAGCGCCGGCGAACGCGGTTCGCTCGGTGCACCGCGGGACCTGCACGTGTGTGCTGGAGTCCGCCAGGTCGGCCGCGAAGTAGTGGTGGAACTGGTCGTCGCTGATGCAGAACAGGCGGCGGTACTGCACTTCGTCGACTTCCCGGGCGGGCAGCTCTCCCGCGATGCATGCGCTCACAGGTCCACCCTGCCCTGATCGACACGGACCGTGAAGTGCGCATCACCGGGCAGTTACCGGGAGGACAGGGGGAGGATAGCTCGTAGATCAAAAGGTGTCCCATGGTCACGACCGGTGCCAGACTGTGTGCGCAGACACACCGGGGAGTTGCCGTCATGCCTGAGCCGAACGACCACCTGAGGCGCGCCCGCGAGCGCATCGAGTCCCCCAACGCCACAGGTCATCCCCTGTCGCGGCAGGAACTCGCCGACCTCATCACCCAGTGGCTCTACAAGAACGGCGACCAAAACGCGGTGATCGACGCCAACTACATCGGCAAGCTGGAACTCGGCAACATCGGCTGGCCACAAAACACTCTCCGCCGTCAAGCCTTCCGGGAAGTGCTGGGAGCGGGATCCGATGCGGAGCTTGGGTTTCGACGACCGCGACGTTCGCGATCTACCGTTGACGACGTGGACCGCAAACAGTTCCTCCAGGCCGCTGCGGGAGTCGCCGCCAGCGCCGCGATCGGTCAGCCACGGCTGGCCGACCTGATCACCCCGACGCAGCCGACGCCTGTACCGACGACCATCGGCATGGCCGACGTCGACGAGGTACGGACCGCGGCCACCGCCTTCGGCAGCTGGGACGCGATCTACGGCGGCGGGCTCGTCCGCGAGGCCGTGACCGCGCAGCTTCAGCACTGCGTAGAACTGCTCAACGCCCGCGCCTCGGAGAAGGTCCGGGCCGACATGTTCGGCGCCGTGGGCTACCTCGCGCACGTCACCGCGTTCATGGCGTTCGACGCCTACGCCCACGACGATGCCCGCCGCATGTTCCGGTTCGCGCTCTCGTGCGCCGAAGAGGGCGACGACTGGCACCTACGAGCCAAGGTGCTGTCGTCGATGGCGCGGCAGGCAATCTGGTGCGGCGACCCGGACCAGGGGCTGACGTTCACGGAGCTGGCGCTGGTGCGCTCGGATCGGCTCACCCCGACTGAACGGGCGATGCTGCACACCGGACGTGCGCGGGCGCTGGCGAAGCTCCGCCGGGTCGAGGACACCGCGGCGGCCGTCGGCGTCGCCGATTCGGAATTCAGCCACGCCCGACCCGAGAACGATCCGCCCTGGATGGCGTACTACGACTCCGCCCAGCACGCCGGCGACACCGGTCATGCCCTGTGGGACACCGCGATGCACGGCCATTTCGTCGGGGAAGCCCGCGCGCGGCTGGCGTTCGCGGTCGCCGGTCACGACGACCGGTACAAACGGTCGAAGGCGATCAGCCAAACCAAGCTCGCATCCCTGGTGATGACCACAGGCGACCCGACCGAGGCTGCGACAGCGGGAATGCAGGCACTGGAGTGGTCCGGGGCGATCCGGTCGAAGCGCGCGGCCGACGACATGCGGGAGCTGCGTCGGGTTGGTGAGCGGCACAAGAACGTCGCCGAGGTCGCCGAGCTTCGTTCGCGCATCGGCGCCGCGGTGGTCCCACTGTGAACGAAACCGAAAGCCGCGCGATCCTCTCGATCGCGGCCACCGACCTGGACCTCGACGCCGGCGGGGCCAAGGTGATCCGGCTTGGTGAGAACCACCTGTACCGGCTCCCCGAAGGGATCGTGGCGCGTATCGGGCGACGCGGCCAGTCCGCCGCCGCCGCGAACGAGGTTGCCGTGGCTCGCTGGCTCCAGCGCTCCGGGGTCCCGGCGGTTCGGGTCGTACCCGGTCTCGAGCAGCCGATGACGATCGCCGAGAGCCCGGTGACGTTCTGGGAGGAGCTGCCGCCGCACGAGGCGGGAACCGTGGCGGACGTGGCCGGCCTGCTGCGGCAGTTGCACAAGCTGGCCCCGCCGTCTGAGTTCACGCTGCCGACGTTGGCGCCGTTCGTCCGGCTCGACGAGCGGATCGACGCGGCGACGACGATCAGCGACGACGACCGTGCGTGGTTGCACCAGCGGCTGGCCGAGCTGCAAGACGCGTATGTGAACCTCCCCGAGGGGCTGCCGGCGTGCGTGGTGCACGGCGATGCGTGGCGGGGCAACGTCGCGCGGACCGCCGACGGGCGGGTGTTCCTGCTCGACTTCGAGCGCTGCTCTTTCGGGCCGCCGGAGTGGGACCTTGTGTCGACGGCTGTGTCCCGGGTGACGACGGGATGGCTCGGCGACGGCGAGTGGGCCGCGTACTGCGACGCCTATGGGCTCGACGTGACCAGGTGGGCCGGCTTCGAGGTGTTGCGGGACATCCGTGAGCTGCGGATGACGCTGATGGCGATTCAGGTCGCGGCGGGCAATCCGGAGCGGTACAGCGAGCAGGCGGCGCACCGGTTGGCATGCCTGCGAGGTTTGCGCGGTGAGCGTCCCTGGGCGGACTGGACGGCCGTGCCGTAGATCAACCCCGCGTGCCCACATGGCTACCCTGGGTTCATGTCTGAATCGATTGAGTACGGCGCCGACTTCAACCACCCGTTCGACGCCGTGTACACCGCCATGACCGCCAAGGACTCCATCCAGAAGGTCGTCGACCAGTTCGGCGACGGTGGCGCGAAGCTGCTCGACTACTCCGGCGACGCCAACAACCTCACCTACAAGGCCGAGGTGACCATCAAGAGCGACAGCCTGCCGTGGCTCGCACGCCACCTGCACCCGGGCGACCTGGTGGTCACCCTGACGCAGAAGTGGGTCAAGACCAGTGCGGGCGCAGCGGCCGGCACGGTGTCGGCGGCGTTGTCCGACCAGGACGGCGACCCGGTCAGCGCGAACACCTCGCTCCAGGCAAACGGCGATCACACTAGCTGGCTGGTGAAGGGCACAGTGGCAGTGGATGGCTTGATGGGCGGGAAGGTCGCGAAGCTGATCGCCGATCAGGTTCATGACTTGCTCGGCAGCGAAGCGGGATACCTTCAGCTGTTGTTGAACTCGGCCAACTGACTGGGTTGCACAACCTCTCCCGGCCTGCGTATAGTCTGATATTCCCATGACAGACATCCACGACAAGCTCCGTGAGGCCGGGAGAGGAATCCAGCGCGCCCACACCGAACAGGACTCCGCCATCGACAGTGCCCGCGCTGTGGCCTTCGATGCATTCGATGCTGGCCTGCGCTACTCCGAAGTGGCCGAAGCACTCGGCGACACTGATAGCCCACTGGTGCTCAAGTGGGAGTTGGAGCACGCGAAGGCGTCGGTTGACGCAGCCAAGCGGCACATCAAGTTGATCGACGATGAGGTACGCGACCTCAAGAAGCAGACCGCGGCCAGCATCGGCACGAAGGAAGCCGCTGAACTGTTCGGCATTGACCGGGTCAGCGCCTGGCGTCTCGCCAAGGACGTGAAGCCCACAGAGTTGACGCTCGACCAGGCCAAGGAGGACTTTG
Source organism: Amycolatopsis sp. 2-15 (assembly GCF_030285625.1). Lineage (NCBI taxonomy): Bacteria > Bacillati > Actinomycetota > Actinomycetes > Pseudonocardiales > Pseudonocardiaceae > Amycolatopsis > Amycolatopsis carbonis. The sequence continues at coordinate 6,389,983 of NZ_CP127294.1, read as the reverse complement.
CCTCGCTCCAGCAGGAGAAGGCTGATGCCGAGCGTGAGCACGAGGAGAAGATGGGCGCGTTCCGCGATCTCCTCAACGAGCACATCGCCCGAGGTGTCGAAAAGATCCAGATCACCGATCTGCTCGGTGTGAATCGGATGACACTGGAAGTGTGGCTGGGCTTGCGTGACTGGAACCCGAGCCGTCAGGCGAAGAAGCCCCGCAGCAGGAAGACTCCCCAAAGCTGACCGCAACTCGAACGCAACTGCCGAGCACAATGTGATCCACTCCGCCCACGAACGGAGTATTGACCTTCGCAGATCACGTTAGGCACAGTGGTACCTGTTCGGGCAGGCTAACTCCCCCTCAGCGTAACCGAACAAACGCACAGCAAGGCCCCGGCAACCCCCTCAAAGTCGCCGGGGCCTTGTTGCGTTCACTTGCCGCGATGCCTGCCGTGGGGCACAACCCCGGCCGAAACATCGATCATCCCGCCCCCGGGCTGCTGCCGGGCCGGGTTGCGCTGCGCCGGATGCCGACGCGGAGGGACCCGAACACCCGGTTGCGCCGGCGGCGTGCGCCTGGGCCCCACATCCTGCGGATGAACAGCGTCGGCAACACCGCCAGCAACACCCCCCACAACACCGCCGACAGCGTCACCCACAGCACCGCAACCGCGCCCACAGCGCCGCCAACCTGCTTCGTCGCACCATCCACCGTTCCCTTCACCACGTCCGCTGCGACGTGGGGGACGTCGATGAAGCCGGCCGCGAGCTTCGCGATCGCCAGCTTCGGCGCGTACACCCCCGCCGCGGTCATCAGCACCGCCACGATCGCCGCGGCGACCTCGGCCGGCAGGTGCACGCCGAGCTGCCCGAGGCCCCACACGAGGATCAGGGAGATCGAGCCGGCGAACCCCGTGCCCGCCGCCGCGGATCCGGTCGCGACGTGCTGTGTGGCCGTCTGGGCGTCGAGCACCCGCATCGTCCGTTCGCTCACGTCACCCTCCGGCCAGTTTCGCCCACGTCTGCGGCCCCACGACGCCGTCCACGGCGAGCCCGGCGCGTTTCTGGAACTCGCGCACGACAGCGGCGGTCGCCGGCCCGTACTGGCCATCGACGGCGAGCTTCGAGTACGCCGGGTAGAGCTTGTTGAGCAGGTTCTGGAGGTAGGTGACGTCCGCTCCGCTGCTACCAGCGTCAAGCGTCGCGCGCGCCACACCAGCAGGCCCGCCAGCGCCGTCAAGGGCAGCCCAAGTGGCAGGGCCCACGACTCCGTCTGCGGCGAGCCCGTGGCGCTGCTGGAACTTCTTGACAGCGGCCAGGGTTTCACCTCCGAATACCCCGTCTTCGGTGACTCCGACCGCGCGCTGAACGGCCTTGACCTGGTCTCCCTTGTCGCCATTCTGGACAGTCGGACGGGATTCAGATCCGCCGCTTTTCAACCGGGCGGCGGCCTCCGCGACCGCCTTGTCATCGCCGGAGATCTCGAAGTGCATCTCGTCGGTGGTGGGCAGGTCCCACTCCCCGCCCCACGTGACGACCCCGCCGACCTCGTCGAGGATCTTCCGGATCTCGGCGACCTGCGCGGGCGTGAAGGTGCCTTGCTTGCCCTGCGGGTGGTGTGGGGCGTTGAAGTCGAGCGCGGTGCCGGAGGCGTGGTTGCTGACTGTTTGCGAGCCGCGGATCGGCCGGTAGTAGTAGCCCCAGCAGGCATCCGCGTCGAGTGGCTCGACCCGGGCGTGGAACTGGTTCGCCACGTACTCCAGCACGGTGCGCACGTCACCGTCCTTCACCCCGCCGGGGAACTGGGCGTTGTTGACCGACAAGGCGCAGATGCCGATCTCGCCGCGGTCCTCAGTGGCCGGCCACCCGTTTTGCGACGTTGCCATCAGTCCGCCCCCTCACCTTCGCTGTCGTCCGCCCGGACGGCTTTTTTTATGCGGGTCACGTCCCGCTCGACGATGTCGAGACGTTCCCGCAGCGTCCGCCCACCCTTGGGTTTCAGCTGGTCCTCAATGTCCTCAAGTCTTCGCTCGTGCACGTCCATCCGGTCGAGCATCCCGGGGATCTCCAGGTCCTTGTCCCCGAGCCACTGGGTCACGACCGTGTTGACCCGCCGGAAGAACCGGCCGGCCTTGGCGAGCGTCTGCCACGTGACACCAGCGGCCAGCAGACCCGAGGACGTGTACACGGCGATGTCGAATACACCAGTCGTCAACCGAATCCCCTCCTCAGTCCGCGACCGGCAGCGCGAGGTAGTGCAGCGTGTTGACCGGCATCTTGAAGATGTTCACCGGGCTCGACGCGAACGACGGGGTGGAGAACCACCAGGCATTGCGCATGAAGAACGTCTCCCCCGGCTGCACCACGTCGTCGTAGACCTTCGACCAGAACGACGTGGTCTTCTCGATGTTCGTGCCGGCCGGCAACGACTGGTGCCACCGCTCCCGGAAGTACGAGTGGTCATCCGACGGGAACGCAGCCGCCGGGTCGCCGGTCTTGCTGCTGGCCATGGTGACGCCGATGTTCCAGTCGTTGCCCGGAACCTGCCGCAGGTAGATCACCGGCGCGACGGTCCAGAACGTGATGTGCTGCGCCCGGCACGACACGTTCTTGTAGGCGATGCTGGCCGAGGTCATGATCAGCGACCAGTCCGCAACCTTCCCCAGCGGCGGGGCGACTGTCCACCCGCCGAAGTCCGCCCGGCCACGCTTCGCGCCGAGGGCGGCCCAGTCAATCCCGAGTGAGCCACCCTCGACCTTGAAGCCACATCCGTTCACGCAGACGCTGGGCACTACTCCCCCTCCCCGTCATCGTCGTCGGGCAGGTTCAGACCGGGCAGGAGCGTGTTCAGCGCCGAGGCGGGCAGCCCGAGCTTGGTGAGCTTCTCGAGCACCGTCTTGCGCGCCGCGTCGAGCCTCTCCAGCTCCTTGCGGGCCTCGGCGTCCGAACCCGCGGTCAACGCGTCGAGCGCCTTCTGCGCCGCGGCCATCCCGGCGTCGTAGACCTGCTGGGTGACCTCTGTGGCGCCGGCGGGCAGGATCAGCTCCTGCCCGGCCGGGAGGTCGAGCTTCGCGAAGGCGGGCTTGCCGTCCTGCTCGGTGTAGCGGTAGTAGTGCGTAGCCATCTGGTTCCCCTGGGTTGTTACGCCGGGCCGAGGTACAGCGCGGACAACCGCGTGTTCGTTCGGCCGGGCATGGTCGTGCGGGTCGCGCCGGACTCCTGCTGGAAGTACAGGGCGAGCACGTCGCCCTTCTTCAGGACCAGCGAGTCGGTCCAGGTGATCCCGGGCGAGATGTTCGCCGTCGGGAACTCGACTGGCGGGGCAACCGAAACGCGTGCGTCCACGGACGCATCGCCGGCCTTGCCGAGCCACGCGAACAGGCGCGTCACGGGCGCGGGCACGTCGACACGCACCAGCATCGAGAACACAAAGGCGCCGTCCCACGGGATCTCGATCCCCGGCCCGAACAGCGGGCCGTCGTCGATCGCGTCCCAGTTGATCGCCGTGGGTGTCCCGTCGGGGATCTCCTGGGCTTTCGTCTGGTACAGCAGGTGCCACGACATCGGGGCCGCGGCGGTGCCGTCCTGGACGAACAGGCCGTCTTCCCGGGTCGTGAGCGCGTTCCCGGCGTCCTTGGACAAGCGCACGTCGCCGGACACCACCGCGGGGTCCTGGCCCTGCGTGGACAGGTCCAGCGTGGTCGTGTCCTTGACGTCGACAGCCGGCCCGGTGTGGGCGAGGCTCACCGTGTACGGGTTGGTGATGGGGGTGCCGTCGCCAGTGACGACGACACCCTCACCAGCCGTCACGGCGCACGTGCAGGCAAGGTTCTGCCCGCTGTTGCAGCCGCAGCGAGGCATCTACTCGCCCTCGCCCTCTCCGGCACCGTCCTCGAAGGTCTCGGTGTCGTTCACGGATGCGGTCACGGTCACCGCCCCCGCTTCTTCGGCGCCGGGCCGTCCTCGCCGCCGCCTTCGCCCTCGCCGTCGCCGAAGTCGTCCGGCTCGCTCTGCGGCTTGACCGGCTTGTCCTCGGGCGGGTCGGGGATCTTCGACAGCTCCTCGATCTTCTTCGGGTCCGTGACTTCCTTCCAGTCGTCACCGAGCTTGAAGTCCGGCAGCCACACGACCGGCGTCGAGATCGTGACGGTCTGGCCCTTGTCGTTCTGGAACACGCGCGGCGTGCCGTGCATGAGCTTGTCGAACACGTCCGCGGCAAGCTCGATGATGTCCTTCGGGATGTCCTTGATGCCCTTGGGCAGGAACACCGGCCGGCCGAGCTTGTCGACCAGGTTCTCGATGAAGTCGATCGGGTTACTCATCAGTTGCCTCCCCAGGCGGTGACACGGTGCCGAGCCTGGAACAGGGTCGACTTCCCGTCGTACAGGTAGACCGCCAGATACGCGCCCATGGTCATCGTGACCTTGCCGCCGGGCGGGATGGTGAACGTGACGGGCTCGTGCGCGCCCATCGAGTCCCACATACGCGGCCCGTTCTCGACGTTGTGGTCCTCGAACTGCTGGTGCGACTCGACGTCCATCGTCACGTCGCCCTCGATGTGCAGGCGAGTGCCCATGACGGTCTTGACGTTGCCGTTGAAGATGCGGAACTGGCAGTGCTCCAGCTGGTTGTCCACCACGACGTGCATCGGCAGGACCGGGCTCGGGTTCACGAACTCCAGCGGCGGGGCCTCGGCGATCTTGTGCCCCGTGCCGTCGACCGGGACGTTGAACGTCGAGATGTCCACCTCGTCGGTGATCGAGGTGAGGGCGATCTCGGCGGTCTGGAAGAACTTCTCCGGCACGAACAGACCGTTGTCCTGCGCCTTGAGCGCGTTGCCCTTGTCGGGCGAGACGATCACGTCGGCGGTGACGGTGCCGTCCTTGACGGTGGTCGTCGCGGTCGGGGTCTTCCCGCCCTGCAGCGGTGCGCCCCCGTCGCCGCCGCCCGCCGGGGCGGGGACGAACAGGCCATCGTCGTTGGCCTTCAGGACGTTGCCGTCGGCCGCGGAGATCTTCGTGTCGCCGGTGACCTTGTTGCCGTCCACGGTCGTCTTGATCGTGGGCGTCTCGCCGCCAGTGACCGGGGCAGCGTCGCCGCCGCCGGCAGCGGGGGCAACGTACAGGCCGCCGTCGCCGTCGACGGAGAGCGTGTTGCCGTCCTTCGGGGACACCTTGACGTCGGCGGTGACCTTGCCGGCGTCCACGGTCGTCTTCGCCGTCTGGGTCTCGCCACCGGCGATGTCCGACGGGCCACCGTCGCCACCGGCCGGGACGTACAGGCCGTCCGGTTCGGCGGTGATGGCGTTGCCGTCCTTCTTGGACACCTTCGCTTCGGGCGTGACGGTGAACGTGCTGCCGTCGGCGTCGACCTTGTTCACCGCAGTGGGCGACTCGCCGCCCTTGACGGTGGCCGCCGGGCCACCACCGGTGCCGGCAGGGACGAACAGACCGCCGTCGTCGCCGAGGGCGATGGTGTTGCCGTCGTCGCCGGACAGCTTCGCCTCGAAGACGCCGTTCTTCGGGTCGTAGGTGAGGCCGTCGCCGGCCGAGACGCACTTGCGCATCTCGTCGCAGTCGACCGCGCCGCCGCCGTCGCCAGCGGGCACGTACAGGCCGCCGGCACGGACTTCGAGCGCGTTGCCGTCCTCGTCCGAGAGCTTGACGTCGGTCGTGACCACGCCGTCCTTGACGGTGTCGGCCGCGGTCTCGGTCTCACCGCCCTTGAGCGTGGGAGCGTCGCCCTCGCCCGAGCCGGTGCCGCCGACGCCGCCGCCGAAGCTGACGATGTACGGGTCTTCCCAGGTGCCCGAACCGGTCAGATCCGCGCCAGGGCCCGCCTCGATGCGGGTCTCCGAGCCGTCGGCCGAACGGCAGTCTTCCTTGCGGACAAGGAGACCGTCACCGGCGACGGAGAGAAGGTTCTCAGGGTGCTTGGAGATCTTGACGTCGGTGGTGACCACGCCACCAGCCGAAACGATGTCCTTCGCGGACGGCGTTTCACCGCCCTCGACGTTCACCGGCTTGCCGTCGCCGCATCCGCAGCCGCAGCCGTTATTGCCCAGGTATGCCATGGGACGTTTGAGCCTTTCGGTTCGGGTTCCCCCACCCGATGCCGCCCATGACTATGCGTAGATCGTACTTGGCCGGTGGCCGGCTACAGGCCCTGCCACTCGGAGTCGACGACATATCCGAGAGCCGCGGTCAGCTGCGCGAGCGCGGCGGCCAGCGGACGCCACTCCTGCGCGAGCCGGGTCATCTGCTGGCTCTGGTACGTCGGGTCCGGGCCGCGGTCCTTGATCGCGACCATGACGGTGTCGACGGCGTTGTTGATCACGTCGAGGTTGCTCGCCCCGATGTCGGTGCCACCCATGTTGTGTCCCCTCTCTTACTGTGCTGGCGGTGTGCCAGCAAGCTCTACTTCGGTGCCCGTCTCCGGGTGGGAGAGCACCACGCGCCCATCCGTCGTCTGCTGCAACAGCCAGCCGCCGAGCGAGTACGACCGCGCCGCTTCCAGGCGCCGGATCTGGTCCTGCATCCGCTGCAACAGCGCGTCGAACGTCTGCGGGGAACGCCCCAGCGAGCTACCCAACGCCACCACTCCCCGTCAGCTGCTCGGACAACGCGGTCCCCGGCGCCAACGTGACCGCGCCCCGTTCCCCCTGGTCCGGGCTCACCGTCACGTCGAGCTTGGTGAGCACGAGGTTCTGGTTGACCTCGCGGCACGTAGCCGACGACCACACCGGCACCTCCGTGCCCGGCACGAGCTCGTCGATGTCGACCGGCGCGTCCGGGGCAAGCTGCACCCCGTCCGGGACGGAGATCACCAGCGGCGGCCACCGGTTGGTGTCCACTTGGGCCTGAGCGAGCGTCTGCGCGTCGAACTGGGTAGTGACGGTCTGGTCCTGGTAGATCTGCTCCAGCAGCCCGTAGTACGGGTCTGTGCCCCCGGCAGTGGCGGTCACGGTCTGGCCGGCCACGTAGGCGCGGGTCACCGCCGACAGCCCGTCCTCGACGACGGTCAGCTCATCCATGAAGTCCTTGTCTTGCAGCATCGCCGTCCGGCTCAGCGGCTTCGGACCGAACAGCACCAGGCGCCGGCCGAGGAACGTCGCGTTCAGCGGGCCGCGCGTGAGGTTGCGCAGCTCCGCGCCCACCATCGACTGCAACGCCTTGAAATCGCGGGAGCCGTACACGCCGCTGGGGATGGCTTCGAGGAACGCGAGGATGCAGGTTTCGTCGTCGAAGTCGCCATCGGGGTGGGTGAGGCCGTGCTCGATCAGCTTCACGGCGATGTCGGTCAGGTCGCCGGTGAGGGTCATGTCCGCGCGTACGGCGCGGAAGTCCAGCCACGCCCACCGGTCGCGAGCGGCGATGGTGGTCTCGCCCGCACCGAACACCGGGCGCACGATCGGCCCGGACCACACCTGCCGGTTGTTGCGCCAGATCACCAGCTCGTGGCGCCACGAACGCATGTTTGTCAGCAGGTCGCAGCAGGAGCCGGCGCGGCCGACGGTGACCAACGCGGACGAGTAGGTGTCTAGGGCCCGCCCCCACGACAGGGCGGTGATGTCGTCGAGGTCGACGAGCTTCTGCCCCTCGCAGCGGTCGTAGATCGCGGCCTTGTGGTCGCCGCATCCAAGTTCGGCCATCACAGCTCCCTCGTGATGGTCGAGATGGTCAGGCTCGCCAGCGGGTCGATGTAGGTGGTGTCGACGTCGGCGCAGATGGTGTGCTTGACGCCGCAGGACAGGGTGATGTGCTCAAGCGGGCCGCCGCCGGACCCGTACACCTGGGTCGAGGCGTTGGTTTGCACGAACCCCGGGCACCGCAGCGTCGACTTCCCGGTGACGCCGTCGATGGTGAGGTAGCTGTTCGCCGGGACGTAGGTGATGTAGTACGTGCCCAGCGCCGCGCACTCGTCCAGCTCCGCGGCGGTCTTGTCCTGCGGGTTCTGCCACACCCGGACCGACAGGTTCCGCAAAGGGGCTTCCCCGGAATACACCTCAATCCGCAGCGCCGAATCGAGCCACGCGGGGACCTTGTTCGAAGGGATGTCGATGCACTGGCGCACGACCGTGAGCGGCAGACACACGCACGCCGCCGACGCGGCCGGCAGCCGCGGCGGAGGCGGAGGCGGCGGGCACAGCTCGTCGGCGACGCACCCGCGCAACGGCACGTTGCTGCCGGGCAGGCAGTCGGGATTGGCTGGGTCACACTCGTCGAGGTCGTTCCAGGTGATGTTGCAGACCGCGTCGTCGGTGGGCAGCGGCCACGGCTGGGCTTCGACCACCGACATGGGCTGGCGCCACATGTACGGGTCCGTCGAGATCTGGAACGTCACCTGATAGACCGGCCGCGCGCCTTCGAGACACATGCCCTGGTGGAACCCGGGCGCCACGGCGACGACGTCTGGGCCAGACACCAGCGCCGAGTTCTTCAGCGTGCGCAACTGGACGTCGGTGTCGTACACGGGGTCGCAATCGTCCTCCCCGCCGCCTTCACCCTCCCCGTGCTCGCCTTCACCCTCGCCGCGGCAGCCGATCTGACTGGGGCAGCACGCGAGGAAACACAGGTCGTCGCCGTTGCAGCCGGCGCACTGCGAGCCGAGCAGCGCCGAGCGCAACCACACCAGCCCGTAGTCCGCGCCGCACTCGTCCTGCGCGAACAGCCAGCCAGTGACGGTGAGGGTCTTGTCCTTGGCGCGCAGGCACCCGCGCACGGCGCCGTCGCCGATGCGTTGGGTGATGGTGCGCTCGATGGGGGTGTTGTACAGCCCGTCGATCTTCTCGATCCACAGGCCGGCGAACCCTGTCGAGCGCGGGTCGCTCTCGTCGTACCAGGGCGCCGGGTCGAGCTCCGGTGTCGTGTACGGGGCGTCGTCGATCGCGTCCGGCAGCGTGTCGCAGAAGCACTGCCCTTGGAGGGTGCCGCCCGCGCCGCTGTCGACGAGATAGGACGCCGTTCTGGTGTTGTTGGCGATCTCGTTGCCAGCGAAGGTCAGATAGGTCTCCAGCACTGCTCTACACCACCCCTGCGGCTGCGACGTCGAGCCGCGCCTTCATCAACGCGACCGTCGCGTGTGGATCCGTCGCCGCGGTCTGCACGTGGAACACCGGCGCGAAGGTGGTGGATCGACTGTTCAGCACCGACGTACCCACCCGCCCAGGGCCACCACCCACACCAGGCAACCCAGCCACCAGCGAGCCCGTGTCGGCACGGCCGCCGCCGAGCCGGGGCATCGGCAGACCCCCGGCCATCTGCCCGTTCATGCCGCGCAACGCGGTGCGCCCCAGGCTCTTCGACGCAGCCATGACGTGCCGCGCGTGCTGGTCCATGCCGAGCACGAGACCTTCGCCGATGGAGTGGCCGATCTTCGCCATCTCCTTACTCGGGCTGTTGATCCTCAGCACGCCGGAGATCGCACCGATGATGCTCGAGCCGATCGAACGCACCTTCCCGAGCAGGCCGCCGAGCGCACCGGTGATGCCGCGTCCGAGGCCCTCGACCACGTCGCGCCCGGCCTGCACGAGCAGGGCGCCGAGGTTTCCGAGCGCGGAACGGATCCGTCCCGGGATCGAGGCGGCCACACCGGCCACTGTGGACAGTGCGTTGCGCACGGAATTTGGCAGCAGGTTCCATGCTGTGTCCCAGAGAGAACGCACCGCGGCGACGCCACGATCGATCAGGCCGCGGACAAACGAAATCCCGTTCGTCACGAACCCCGAGATCGCGCTCCACGCCTTCGAGACGGTGTCTCCGATCGACGACCAGGTGCTGTTCCATCCGGCGATCACGTTCGAGAAACCGGTGATCAGGCCGGTGATGAAGGTCACGGCAGCCGACATCGCGCCGACGGCGCCGTTGATGATCGGCGACAGCGCCTGCCACGCAGCCATGAAGAGCTTCAGGACCGGGATCGCGTTCGAGGCGATGAAATTCGCCAGCAGCGGCAGGGTTGCCGTTGCCAGTTGCGCCAGCGGCGGCACCAGCGGAAGCACGGAGTTCAGGACCATGACGATGGCCTGGCCGAGCTGCTGCCACACCGGCGCTAGGGCCGCGGTGACCTGCTGGAGCGGCGGGAGCAGCTGCTGCGCGACCTGCGCCAGCGGCGGCACCAGCGCCTCGATGATCGACGTCAGCGGCTGGAGGATGTCCACGCCGAGCTGAAGCAGCGGCCCCAGCAGCGGCGTCACCGCCGTGAGCAGCTGCCCGGCCGAGACCACGAGCCGGCTCAAGATCGCCGCTACCTGCGGCAGGATCGGCGCCAGGGTCGAGGCGAACACCGACGCGAACTGCCCCAGCACCGGGCCCAGGGACGCCAGCACCTGCCCCAGGGAGCCGCCGAGGACCCCGACGAGCTGCCCCAGCGGGCCGAGAGCCGGCGCGATTCCGCGCAGCGCCAGCGCGAGACCTGCCCCGAGAGCCTGGATCCCGGGTGATGCGGCCTGCAACGCCGCGCCGAGCGACTGGATCACAGGCACCAGCGCGGGCCCGAGGGTCTGCACGAGGTCCGACGCCGCCGGCGCGAGCACGGTGCCGATGACCTTGGCGATCTCGATGATGACCGGCATCGCCGCGGCGGCAGCAGCTCGGATCGAGGTGAAGAACGACCCGAGGGCCGCCTGTCCGGACACCGACGCAAACGCCGCGTTGACCTGTCGGAGTCCTTCGAGCAGGCCGCCGAAGAGGCCCCCGCCGCTGGCGGACCCGGCTTTGAAGATCGAACCGATGATCCCGCCGACCTGCGCGGCGAGGTCGCCGAGTTGTCGCAGCGCGCCGAGTGCGCCTTCGATGAAGGTCTGAAGTTGTCCGGTCTCGCGCGCGGTCGCGATGAAGGCGCCGAACCGCTGTGCGGCCCCAGCCAGCCCCGCGGCCAGCGCGGGCAGAAACCCCGACCCGACCGTGGCGAGGTCTCCGAACGCGGAGATCACCGGCGCGATCGCTGGGACGAGGGCGTCGGCTGCGCGGGCGATGTTGTTGAACAGGGCGGTGAAGTTGCCGGTGTTCGCCTGCTGGCTGAGTCCCTGGAACAGCGCCTGAAACTGGTGGTTGAGGCTCGTGGCGACGCGGCTCAACCCAGACGTCAGCTGGGGAAGCAGCACCTTCGACACGCGAGTGATCTGCTGGTCGATCCCCGCGAACAGGTTCTGCTGGACGGCGGTGCGGATCGAGGTCAGCGCGGGCCGCAACGCGAGGAACGATTGGACGGCGGAGCGTGCCGAGGGGGCGAGCTTGGCGAGGGCCTGGGCGAGCTTGTCGGCGTCGCCGGTCATGCCCGCCTTAAGCGCGTCGCCGACGCCGCTGAAGCCGACGGCGAGCGTTGCGGCGGCGACTCCGGCGGCGGCGAGGGCAGCGGGAAGCAGCGCGATCGCTCCGGAGGCCTGCGCGACCACTCCGACCAGCGCTCCGAGGCCGGTGCCGAGCACTGAGATTGCGCCGGTGAGGGCGGTGACGGTGGCGTTGGTGCGGAGGAACGACGCGGCGAAGGAGGCGATGCGGCCGGCTCCGCTGCCGATCGCGCGGCCGAGCCGGTCGGAGAAGCTACGGCCGGCGTTGTCGCCGCTCTTGGCGAACGACTTCTCCAGGTCCTTGCCGATGTCCTCTGCTGGGCGGCGGACGGCGGTACGCAGGCGTGAGGAGATGTCGTTGACGTTGAGTTCGACATCGACCCGAACACTGCCCAGGTTCGGTGTGGTCACTACTCCCCTTCACAACCGCCGCAACTGCACGCCGACATGGAAAGTCGGCGTTGCGCCGGTTGCGCCCCCCAGCGCAACCAACCACAACTGTACCGATCAAGATCTTTCTACTTCGACAAGGACGGCTGCTGAGTCATGGCAGCCATGAACGCCTGTCCATCGGCCTCGGCGGTGGACCAGAAATCGTCTCGGTCCCGGCTCGCCTGCGCCGCGATCGGCTGGTTCAGCTGCGACTCGATCCGGAAGCGGTCTTTCTCTTCCTGCGCGGAGGACATCAGCACCGAGTAGGCGACGTTCAGCGCCCGATCCATGGGCAGGCCGAAGAAGTCGATCCCTTGCAGCAGCAACGTCCCGTCAAGCTCATCCCAAGTCGTCGCAACCCACGCGATCAGGCGGATTGCGACGTGGTAGGGCGGCCCGACAGCTCCTCGACGGCCCACTCGATCACCGGTGTGAGTTCGTCGATGGCCAGCTTCCCGGTGCGGATCTTCGCCGTCAGCGCCCGGTAGGTGTCCTCGGTAAACATCGCCTGCAACATCTCGAGGAACGCCGACGTCAGCTTGACGTTGTCCTTGGCGTCCTCGGCCTGCGCGAACTCGGCAGACAGCACCGCCAATGCGTCCCCGGAGGTTTCACCGTTGATGTGGTAGATCGTCGAATCGCCGGTGAGCTTGAACGGTACGTCGGCCTTCTTCTTGCTCGACCCGGCCCGCCGCGCCGCCACCTTGAATGTCTTCACTGCCATGGTTCCCCTTCTCTACTTTCCGCCCGAGGGCTTCTTGCCCGTGACCAGCTGTACGGCGCGCGTCAGGAATGGCCGGCCCCGCACCGCCCGGACACGCTTGGCGAAGATCCATTTCCCCGACTTGTCCTTCCAGGCCAGGAACTTCTTCCGCCGCGGCACGATGGGGCCGTGGCCCTCGTGCACGATGCGGGCGTATCGGGCGCTGAACCGGATCCGCGCGTCGATGCGCGGGTACTTCGGCCGCATCTCTACCGAGCCGGACTGCCGCAGCCGGCCGGTGTCGACCGGTGCGAGCTGTGCCGCGACGCTCTGGACGGTGCTGCCGATCCGCACCATCTGCCGGTACGTCGTCGTCGACGTCCGCGTAAGTCCTGCCGGACCCGCGCGACGGTTCAGCCCCGCCTCCCCCCTCCCGGGGCTGAACGAGGTCGCATCAGTCCCAACACCCGAGCGGGACTGATGCGACCTCCACAAACGCGACACCCAGCCCCGTTCACTCCGCGCCGCGCGGACTGAACTGGCCTTTGCGAAACACGGCGCCCCGAGAAACACAACGGCCCACCACCCGAAGCAGGGCGGTGGGCCGTTCTACGTGACCGCCGGCCTACCCCAGCGCCTTCGCGAACGTGTCGACGGACCCTTCATCGAGCCCCGCAACTCCCCACAACACCGGGGCGTCCCCCGTCCGCGTCGGCCCAACGGCCTGATACTGCTTCACCCACGCGTCCCTCTGCGTCGCATCGGTGAACACCGCGACGAACACCAGGCCATCCCCAACCTGGCATCGCGCCGCGCCCGCGGTTCCGTCCTTCGCGGCCGGCGCCGTCGTGCAGCCAGCCTTCTCGAGCATCGTCTTCAGCTCGGCGAGGTGATCCCCGTCGGCCGGCGCGGACGGTGCGGCACTCGTCGTCGATGCGGGTGCGCCCGACGAGGCAGGCGCACCCGGCAGACCCGGCACAGGCAGACCGGGCAGCGACGACGGGACAGGCAACTGCGGGACACTCGGCAGCCCCGGCAGGCTCGGCAACGACGAGCTACACGCGGAGAGCGCGACACACGCCCCGACGACCAGGGCCAGACGAACGAACCTCACGCGCCATATTGAACACGGCCCACAGTGGACACCCACCACCGGAGCACTCCTCCTCGCCGGGGTTCCCGTACGGGGCAAGCGTTTCCCAAGATCACGACCAACGAAAAGACCCCCGCACCCCGTTGCACTGGGGTACGGGGGCCTCGACCTCCGGGACAGACAGCTCTGCTACTGGTTGCGAGCGACGTCCCACGCCGCCTGCCCAGGGTGCTCAAGCCGCTGCCAGTCATCCGCGTGGATCCGGTCGAAGTCGGACTGAGACTCCCGCAGGTTCGCGGCGAAGTCGTTCGCCACCCCGTGGAACTTGTCGAGGGCATCGGCCATCGCCGGCTCCAGCCGCACGGAACCCTTGCCGGCCTCAGCGACTCGCTTCATGTACTCGCCGTAGCTCTCGGTGGCCGTGGCTGCGTCCCCGAGCGTCCGGTGAAGCTCCTTCGCGGACTCGAAGTGCTCCACGGGCGCGCTGGCGGCCTCGACGAAGCCGGAGAAACGACCTGCGGAACCGCCGGTGCTGGTTCCGGTGGCGTCGGCGGTGCGGACGACGCGGTGCTTGCCGGTGGGGGCCATGGTTTCTCCTGTTGCTCCTGCGGAATTGGTGTCGTTTGGCCTGTTGACCATGTTATCAGGATGGTCCGACTTTGTTGCGTCGTCGGTTTGTCCATGTTTTCCGGTGTTTTGTTCGAGCTTGTCGATGTCGCGGAGTGCCTTGGCGGTGGGCTGGTGTTGGCGGGCTGGGTCGCCGTTTGTCCACTTGGGCTGGCGGGGCTTGTGGAGGTTGCGGAGTTTGTCTGCGACGTCGCCGAGGTTGCGGGTGTTGTTCGGGCTGGTCGGGTTCTTCTTGCCGCCGGTGGTGTTGTTGCCTCGTCCCTTGGTGTTGCGTCCGGTGCTGTTGGTGCGGTTGCGGCCGAGGCCGCCGAAGAGGCCTTTGCCGCCGTTCCGGCCACCGCCGCCGCTGGCGCGGCCGGTGGTGCGGCCGGTGGCGCGTCCGGTGCCTCGTCCGGTGGTGCCGCCACGTCCTTTCGTGCCGGCGGTGCGTCCCATGAGCCCTCCGAGGCCGTCGGCGCGGCTCTTGCTGCTCTTGCTGCCGGTGGCGCGGCCCTTGGGTGCGCCGCTGCCGGGTCGGGAGCTGCTCTTGGTGCTTCCGGCCGGGCGGGGGTTGGCGGTGCGCTTGGAGCGGAGCTGGGAGGCGATGCCGCCGCCTCGGGAGCGCTGCATCGCGGCGGCTGCGGCGCGGCGAGTGCCGAGGCCGGTCTTCTTGCCGCCACCACGGCCGCCGCCACCGAACATGCGGGACAGGGAGCCCCCGGCGCGTCCGCGTGAGCCACCGATGCCGCCGCCCTTGCCGCCGCGTCCGACGAGGCCGGAGAGCCCACCGCCGCGACGCGAACCACCGCCGCCACCGCTGGTGGTGCGCGTGGTGCGGGTGCTGCCGGAGCGGGAGCCGAGGATCCTGCCGCGCTCGCGTCCGCCCTTGGAGCGGTCGGCGGCCTTGCCCAGCGCGTTCGCAGCCTTGCGGAGGCCGAGGCGGGCGGAGATGCCGGGGCCGAACTTCTTGACGGCGTAGGTGCCGCCGACGGTTCCGGCGGTGATGGCTCCGGCGGCGAGGAGCCCGGTGGGGCCGAACTGGGTGCCGATGGTGGCGCCCCCGGCGACGGTGGCGGGGACAGCGACGGCGAGCGCGCGCGGGGACTTCCAGATCTTCGGCTTGGCCGGAGCGGGCTTGTCCGGGGTGGGGATCTTCGGATCGGGCTTGGTGTTCTTGCTGTTGGCGCCGGTGCTGGTGGTGTCGGCCATCGGGTTCCTTGGGGGCGTGGTGGTGCTCCTGGGTTACTGCTGCGGGTAGGTGTACTGGGCGGGCTGCTGCTGGACGGGCTGCTGGGCGGGCTGGGGCTGGGAGTTGAAGGCGTAGCGGGCGTAGCGGCCGGTGACGAAGTCGGCGGCGGCACGGGCGTCCTTGAGTGCGTCGAGGACGGTCTTGCGGTCGTTGTCGTCTTCGCCGTCGTGGCCGGCGCCGTCGTCGATGGCGGGCTTGCCGTCGATCTCGGGGAGGTATTCGTCGAGGTTGTTGACCAGCTGGTCGAAGAGGTTGGCGAAGTTGACCCACGCGGCAAGGGCCTTGTGCGGGGTCATGGGCGTGGGCTGGGTCATGGGGTTGCTGGTTCCTTCGTGGTGTGGGAGGTGAGCGGCGGGGCGGGTATCGGGAGCCCGCCCCGCTGGTGCTCTGCTCTCGCGTGTGTTGGTGGTGGGTGTCGCTGTCGGGGGGCTTTAAGCGGCACTGATAGTGACTATACACTGCCGATCGGACTTTGCGCAACATACCGCAACAGAGCTACCACACCATCATCACCCTGACACTGCGGATCGCCGACTATTACGTGCAGCTCATCGACACTGCACGCATGAGAAAGGCCCGCACCCCCCACCAGGGATGCGGGCCCACTTCACAGCTCCACCAGCTATAGCTGTCCCCACGCGGACGAACCCGAAACGCCACGTCCGCGCTCACTGGAACGCACCGCAACTCTACCGTTCCTGCCGCAACCGCCGCACTCGGCCGGGGGCTCGCCGGCTGCGGTCAGCGCGGGGCTTGCACCAGGCCGGCGCCGACGTCGCGAGACGGCGCCTCCAGCCGGCGCGCGAACCCTTGCAACCGCGCCCACAGCTCCCACCCGCGTGCCCCGGTCGCCTGCGCCAGCAATGCCGCGACCCCGGCGACGTGCGGTGTCGCCATCGACGTGCCCGACAGCGTCCGGTACCCGCCGATCCACGCCGAGAACACGTCCACGCCGGGTGCGGCGACATCCACGGCGCCGCCGGACAGGTTCACCGTCATGTTCGAGAACGGTGCCACCGTGTCGTCCTGCCCGATCGCGCCCACGGCGAGCACGCTCGGGCAGTTCGCCGGATGGCCCACCGGAGCGGCGAGGCCCTTCATGCGGTCCGAGTCGTTCCCAGCGGCGGCGACGATCAGCGTCCCCGCCCGCAGCGCCCGGGCGGCGACTTGCTCGAACACCACGGAGTAGAACTCGTCCGGCCGCACCGGCGACCCGAGGGAGATCGACACGACGGCGCACTTGTGCCGCACCGCCCACGCGATCGCCGACAGCACCGCACCGTCCTGCCCCTCGCCGGCCTTGTCGACGGTCTTGGCGACGTACAGGTTCGCCTCCGGCGCGACCCCGTAGCCGGGGAACACCTCGAGCGTCCGGGGTCCGGTCGCGATGCCGGCGCAGTGGGTGCCGTGGCCGATGACGTCCTGCGTTGTCTCGTCGGCCACGAACGACTGTGCGATCCCGAGCTTGTGGACGAAGTCGGGGTGTTCCATGTCGATTCCGGTGTCCAGTACGGCCAGCCGCACACCTTTTCCGGTCGCGCGCGTTGCGGCGGCGCCGACGGCCTGCAACCCCCAGGTGAAGGGCAGGTG
Organism: Amycolatopsis sp. 2-15; assembly: GCF_030285625.1. Taxonomy (NCBI): domain Bacteria; kingdom Bacillati; phylum Actinomycetota; class Actinomycetes; order Pseudonocardiales; family Pseudonocardiaceae; genus Amycolatopsis; species Amycolatopsis carbonis. Next base: position 6,373,036 of record NZ_CP127294.1, on the reverse strand, counting down.
CGGTACCTGGAACTCGCCGCTGTCCTCCCCCGCCCCGGTCGCCGGCGGCGTAACCGGCCGCACCCGCAGGGTGCGTTCCGGTTCGACGTATGCGATTGGCCCCGGTTCCCGGGCGCCGCGGGCGAGCGCGGCGGCCTGATCGGGGTCGGCGTTGACCACGGCGACGTCCAGATCGGACAGGTAGAACCCGCGTGACGCCCGATAGGAGCGGCGGGCGGTGATCGGGCCGGACACGTCGGCGTCGTTGCCGACGCGAATTCCGGCCCGCTGGTGTAACTCACGGATCCCGTCGACCCCGGCGTACGGGTGCATCAGCACCAGATGCCGAGCTGGCACGGCAGGAGCAGGTGTTTTCCCCTCACGACTCACCGGGTCAGTATCGGTTGCGCTCGGTTGCGCCCCGCAGGCGGGCGCGCACACAGGGTCAGCGGGGGGTCAGCATCTCGGGGTGCACCGTGACGACGTTGATCGACAGCGACGCGGCCACCTGCTCGCCGGCGGATGCATTGACGAGGATGGTTCGCCGTGGTCCCGCGCTCGACACGATCCGCGCGTCGATGTCGACTGGTGTGCCGGCCTGAACGAACCGGTGTGCCTCGAACACCAACCGTCCCTTCGGGACCCACCGCATCATCGGCCGGTGCGTGGTGGCCTCGATCAGGCGGCTCGTGGCGTCAGCCATCGCCGTGCCGAGCACCGCGACCGGCAGCGCCGGGTAGCCCGGGAAGTGCCCGGCACAGTCCGCCGGGGTTGCGGTGACGGTCGCGGTGAGCGACTGGGCACCGACGTTCACGCTGGTCAGCTCCAGTCCCTGCGCGTAGGGACTAGTACTGCAACGGCAGTTGGTGGTGTTGTGGTAGATCATCCTGGTGGTGGTCGATGCGGTGATGTCTCAGCTGGACCGGGTGCATGAGCGGATCGCGGACCTGCCCGTCCGGGCGTGGCGGCGGTTGTCGGTCGGTGCCGGCGCGCACGAATATGACTGGGCACGGGTCCCGATCCGGATTGGCTGGCAGGCCGGGCGCGGGCACTGGCTGCTTGCCCGCCGCTCACTCTCGGCTCCGACCGAGATCGCCGACTACGTCTGCTACGGCCCCCGCCGGTTCACCCTGTTGGATCTGGCTTGGATCGCCGGGGCCCGATGGCGGATCGAGGAGTGTTTCCAGCAGGCCAAAAACGAAGCCGGGTTGGATCACTACCAGGTCCGGTCTTGGCGGGCGTGGTATGCCCACATCACCCTGTCGATGCTCGCCCACGCCTGGCTCGCCGTATTCAAATCCCTTGCCGTGAAAGGGGAACTGGTGTCGACGGGCCAGGCATGATCGGGTTTACGCTACCGGAGATCCGACGCCTGCTCACCAAACTCATCCTGCGTGTCGCTGACGCAGTCGACCATGTCTGGTCCTGGTCACGCTGGCACCGCCGACGACAACACCAAGCCCGCCTCAGCCACTACAAACGCCGCGGCTACCCACTCACCTAACTGCGGTTGCGGTACTAGCCCGCGCGTACTGGAACTTCAGTCGCGCCCATAGGCACGTCGCGCAACACCTGCGACCGCGGGAGCATGCAGTTCTGCCTCGGCCTTAATGTCGGCAATCGTCTGCGCAGCAAGAACCTTACGCCAGGCCAGCTCGGCGCGGTGCATTGATGTGTTCACAGCGCAGGCGTAGCGGAACGAGCGTGCTGGAATGTTCGCACCCATGCCCTGCTTGCGGATCTCCGTGCACTGGAAGACCGGTTCGGGTCCCTCGATCGCGACCACCACATCCATCAGAGTGATCTTGTCAGCGGGTCGCGCCAACCGGAATCCCCCTCGCGCACCAGGCAACGACTCAAGGAGGCCCGCTTTGACGAGGGCCTGCAGCTGCTTGTTTAGATATGCCTGGGGCAACTCGTAGCTGGCCGCCAGGCGCGCCGTTGAAACTGGCTCACCGTCGTCCACCCAGGCGAGCGACAGGAGCACATGCGCCGCCCACTCGACCCCCTGGTTCATCCGCATAACCCCGAACCTAAACATCCCGGATAACTCATGTCAAGGTTCGAGCGGACGCCGACACTCCACATCGTAAGAAGAGATCCATACCGATCCATCTCGAGGCCGGAGCCTGCTGGGTTCAGCATCGCTACTCAAAGGTCATGAGCCCATGCCACCTTCGCGAAGGTCCATTCAGCTCGCTGCCGCGTTAGCCCACCGGAGCTTCGGGCGGCTGCAATACACCGGCGAGCGACGTCTCATGCCTCGGGGGGATTCGGTCGACGAGCATCACGAGACGTCGCCTGGGAGCGCCGCTCCGCACTGCCCGATGACGATCGACCGGAGGGGGTGTGCGGGCAAAGACGCCCTCACGGCCAGGAGCTCGATCAGTTTGGTGGCTGCAGCATCGCGACCTCAGGCCGGGTCGAGCACGAAGTCGTCGCGGACCTGATCGCTGCCGTCTTCGTTTGGGGTCACGTCGAGGGATAAGCGCGTCGTTGACTGCCGTGGCGATTTCGTCTTCGACGCGCGAATTCGCGCACTACCTCGGAGACGCCGACGGTGACGGCAAGCGCGCCACTGTCAATGTCGTCGATCGGTCTGAAAACCTGGCCGTGCTCCCGGAGGATCGCGTTGGCATTGGCAGGAAGCGCAGCAATCAGCGACACTCGCGTCGCAGGACTCCGGCCACCAGCCCGAACTCCCGGACTGGTGGTCGGAGAAGCCCGACGTCGAAGATCTCCTCCGGCAGTGCCTGCACCTGGTCGGGGGCAGCATCTCTGCCTTGAGGACCAGTTCGATTCCTGGAAAGTCCCGCAGCGGCACCCGGGCAATCAGGGCAGCAGCTCGTACGTGGCCGCTCCCGCGAACCCAATCGCCACCCGGCCGACGTCACCGTTGGCGATCCCGGACGGCATCCACGGCTGCAGTCCTCATCGAGGCGAGCACGGCCCTGGCCTGCTCGAGGTACCGTAGGCCCGCCACCGTAGGTTGCACCTACCGTGCGTGTGGTGCGGACCAATAGTTGGATGACAAGCCCGTCCCGAGCAGTTTGAACTGTTGCGACAACGCAGGTTGTGCGACGTGCAGCGGATCAGCATGCCCTACCGAAGCGGCACTATTCGGTGACGGCTATGAAATGCCGGAGATGCCGCGACTCCGTCTGGATGACAATCGACGACTGGCCCCTGATCCAGGATCAGCTGGCTTGTGCACCGGCCACCTCCGCTTTCGGCCCCGCCTGGTTCAGCAACTCCGCGGGGTCGTCCACCGGCGGATAGATCCACTGTTCGTTGATCGCGTGCTTGAGTTCCTTCGCAGCGTGCCCGGTCATCTGCACGTCGCGGTCCCAGCCCGATGTCACCACCGCGCCCGCCGGTCCCAAAGAAAGGCAGGTGGAGTAGGGGGCCGTCTCGAACCGCACGAGTTCCTCGCCGAGAAGATCGGCAGCCGCGTTGTGCCCTGCGAACCTTCCTTGCGGGAGTGCGTGCTGGCAGCTCTGCATGACGACCCGCCCTTCCGCAGGGGAAACAGCTGCCGCGGTGTCCCCTGCGGCATACACGTCCCGAAGTCCACGCACCCGCAGATACTCATCCACATCGAGTCGGCCGAGTCGATCCTTGTCTCCCGGGATGAACGAAGTGAGCGGACTGGCCGTCATGCCCGCTGTCCACACCACGGTGGCAGCTGGAACCGCTGTCCCGTCGGACAGTCGAACCTTGTCCGGCGCGACCTCTTCGACGCTGACCCCGAGCCGCACCTCGACATCGAGTTCCGCCAGGGCCTTCTGAATCGCCGGGCGGGGTCCCTCGCCGAGTTCAGGACCAATGGCGTCCTGCCGTTCGACAAGCACGACCCGGACCTGATCGGTCGGCGCCAGGTCCTTCAGCCTGGCAACGAGCTCGGTCGCGATCTCCAACCCGGTGAATCCCGCGCCGACGACCACTGCGGTGAACTGACCTGGCTCGGCCGCGCGTTCCGGAAGGCGACGCAGATGAGCATCCAGTGTGGCCGCGCCGGCCAGAGTGTCGATGTCGAAGAGGTGCTCGGCGCCGGGCAAACCGGGCCGGACGACCTGGCTGCCCGACGCGAGCACCAGTCGGTCGTAGCCCAGCTTGGATGTGGTGCCATCGCGCCGAATTGCGGTGACCATCCGTGCGCCGGTGTCGATATCGGTCACCGTGCCGGCAACCCGACGGACGCCGATCGGCCCGAGCACCCGGTCCAGCGGCACCCGCATGCGGTCGGGATCAGCTTCGTAGAGCCGCGGCCGGATGACCAGATCGTCACCGGCGCTGATCACCGTGACTCGCAACTCCTCTTCAACCAGCCCCCGTTCCTGGCGCAACTTGGCCGCGCTCGCCGCGCTCCACACTCCCGCGAACCCGCCACCCACAATAAGGACATTCTTCATCCAGGTTTTCCTTCCATACGTCTCGAGCAAAGCACGAGATGAACCACCCCCAGACACGGTCGCCATAGTGGACTCTATTGAACGTGGATATTTACTGTCAAGATTCTGGCCCTTGTCGACAGGGCGACACAACTCTCTGGATCGGCCCCCTGAAGCCCAGGACGTTGAGCAGGTGCCAGGACTTCCAGCAGTTCGGAACCCCTGGACCTGGCCACCTGGACGAGCCAATCCGCGCGGCGCTGCGCATCATACGCACGCACCCAGGCAACGAGCTGAGAGCGGACGGTGTCGCCCGAGACGTGCGGCTGGACTGGGCCCGGCTGCCGGTCCGGATCAGCTGACGCCCCCCGACGTCACCGTCGTCGCCGACCACGTCTGGACCTGGTCCCGCTTCCGCCGCCGACAACAACACCAAGCCCGCGCCGGCCACGACAAAAGACGCAGCACCCGCTCATCCAACTGCCGTTGCAGTACTAGAACCGGTTTCAGTCCCGGTGTCGGGTTGTGCATGTGCAAACATCCGCTCGGACACCGGCGCCTTGAGCACGTCGTTGGAGAGGGAGAACGCCGCGAGCGCGACGCCGCCGGCGCGCAGAAGCCCTGCGGCGGTCGCCTTCCTCGACGTGGGGAGTGCGGCCGTAACGCGTCCGGTGAGCGCTCCCTCGCGGCGGGCGTCATCGGGGGCGAGGGACGCGGCGGCACACAACCCGAGAATGGCCATGTGCCGCCCCGCCTCGCCCAAAGCAATCGGCGACACCACCCCGGTCACCAGCTGCTCGACAGGGAGCTCGCAGGTCGCGGTGCCGGGTTCGTCGATCCGGAGACCACGCAGCGCGTAGTAGGGCTTGCGGACACAGATGCGGGGAAAGGTGGCTGCCTCGGCAGTCAGGGTTTCGGTCACGTGGTCCGAAGGTTCCACAACCCGGTTGCGGTTTCAGCCGCCGTGTGGGGCTCTGGGTTGCGCCACTGGGTGAAACCGGATGTTGCGGAACGCAACTTGTCGTCACCGGCCGGGCGCGGGCGGGGAACCGCGGAGGACGCCAGGTACTCGGCGATGGCGTCCTCCGGGTCCATGTGCGCCCGCGGCGGCTGTACCCACTTCCCGCCGGTCATTCCTTCGCCATGCTCTTGAACATCGCCTGGTTGCGGTAGTCCGCCACCGTCACCGGCACACCGGACTGGCCCTTGCGCTGCTTCGCCAGGATGATGTCCACCTCGCCCGTGCGCGCCTCGTCGTACTTCCCGGCGTCGTGCAGCAGGAAGATCACGTCGGCGTCCTGCTCGATCTGGCCCGAGCCGCGCAGATCGGACGACTGCGGCACGCCGCCGGTGCGTTCCTCGGCCTTACGGTTGAGCTGGGCGACGGCGATGATGATGCACTCGAACTCGTTCGCCATCTGCTTCAGCGCCGTGGTGACCTCGCCGATGGCCTGGTCCTCACGGTCTCGACGGGGCAGGTCCATCAGCTGGATGTAGTCGACGACGGCCAGGCCGGGGTTCCCCCACTGGTGGCGCATCTGTGACAGCGTCGAGCGGATGTGCGCCAAGCTGATGTGCGGGGTGTCGTCATAGAACAGCAGCGACCCTTCCGCCTCGTACTTGGCTGCGGCCTTGACGAGCTTGTGGCGTTGGAAGTCATCCAAATCCACCTTGCCCTCGGCCGAGCCGAGCGGCACCCCGGCCAGCGCCGCAAGGTCACGCTCGTAGAGCTGGCGGCGGGTCATCTCGAGCGAGAAGAACACGACCGGCAACGACTTGTCGAAGACGTAGTGGCGGGCGATCTGCGCAGCGAAGACGCTCTTGCCGACACCGGAGCGGGCGCCGACGACGACCAGGCCACCGACGTTGACGTTGAGCAGCTCGTCGACGTCGATCAGGCCCGTGGTCATCGCCGACGGCGACTGCTGGCCCCACGTATCGAGGATGTCGGTCAGCAGCCACGAGTCGTCCGACACCGACTTCAACGAATCCGCCGCCGAGCCGGCGACCTCCTGCATGAACGCCGCGTACGCGGTATCGGTCGCCTGTTGCAGCCGCTCGGGATCGCCGATCGCGAACTGCCGCACCCGCTCCGCGAACTGGAACGCCGCGCGCCGATCCGCCGCGCCCTTGACGATCTCGGCGTAGTAGGTGGCGTTCGTCGCCGTCGTCACCCGCGCGAACAGGGTGTGCAGGTAGTGGCCCTCGATCTTGCCGAGCAGCCCGACCCGCTGCAGCTCGCCCATGACCATCACCGGGTCGATGCCGGTCTCCCCGGCCTGCTCCAGGCGCACAATGGCGCTGAAGATCGCCTGGTGCGCGCCGGAGAACATGTGCTCCGCGGAGATGATCCGCTGAACCTCGGAGATCGCCGCCGAGTTCATCGGCACCGACTCGCCGCTGCTGGCCTTGCGGCTCCAGGCGCTCATCATCGCGCCCAATACGACCTGCTCGGCCTCGCGCTCAGCTTCGTTCGGCATCCACCCCTCCGGGTCGACACTCGACCCGTCCTGTGCGATGCTCTCTTCCGGTGTCACGGTTTGAATGGTTCCTTTCCGTGGTATCGCGTGTGTTCGCTGCCCCCGCCTAGCTCTGACCAGCTGGGCGGGGGCGCTTTTCGTATCAGGGCAAACGCTTCTGCTGCGGGTTGTTCGGGTGGCAGATGCACATCACACGCTCCTCGGTCTCCTGGTTCGTGTGATAGCGGAACCGCGGGTTCTTCGCGGCGCGGTCGTCCGGCCATTCCGAGCCACACTTCCCGCACCACTCCGGCAGGCTCCGCGCTGCCCGGTGCGCCCGCACAATCCGCGTGACGTCGGCCGGCATCATGAACTGTCGCGTCTCGGCGTAGTGCGTGTGGACCGCCTCGATCGCCTCATCGAACGACCAGCCCGCCCGCCGGGACGCTTCGCTCCACGCGAAGATCGAACCTTCACCGGCGTTGCGGTTGTCGTAGGCCGTCAGCAGCGCCATCACCCGCGCTGCCTCATGCGTGGACATCATCCGACGTCACCGCCGACGATCTGGCGCGGCTGGTGACCGGGCAACACGTGCACGGTCGTGTCGCCCGAGGAGAGCGAGCTCATGTCCGCGCCGCCGAGCGCGAGCAGGCGAGCGATCTTCTCGTCCTGCGTCGGCTTGCCGCCGTTGACGACCCGCAACCCGGGACGCTTCGCCTCAAGCCGCAGCCGGTCGTACTGGGCGCGGAGCTTCGGCATCGACATGATGTTCGACCGCCAAAACTCGTGGTCCTGGCACCAGTCGATCGCCGTGTGCACCTGCTCCGCAGTGCGACCGTCCGCATCCAGCAGCAGCCGGGCGGCGTCGCGCCATGCCTTCGTGATCGTGGGCCGCTTCGACCCGTGATCCTCGATTCGCTTCGCGAGGTGCTCGCACAGCCGCTCGACGTCGTCCCTGCCATCGTTCAAGTCCCGGACCGAGGGCATCGACGCCGTGCTCGCGCTTTGGCGCGAGGACGTTTCTTCTTGTTGTTTAGTACCTGTTGTATACCCTTTTTGGGTGTCACGTTTCCCCTGGTCAGACGGTGTGTCCGTCTCGGAAAACCAGGTAGGTGACCCGGAAAACTGGGTATCCTGCCCGGAATCCCGGGTACCCGGAAAACCAGGTACCTCCCCGTTCGGGTCAGGGGTACTCGGTTTTCCAGGTACCTCTCCGTCGTGCTCGATCGCACGCAACTTCGCGTAGCTGTTGCGCCATCCCTCGTAGCCGTCCTTGTCGGCCGGGAAGTCGTTGATGCGGTACCGCAGCATCCCGCCCGAGCGAGCGCCGTCGAGTGCCTCGATCAGCCCCAGGTCCTTGAGCTTGCGCAGTCCTTCCTCCACAACGGAGCGGCCGGCTTCGCGACCGTTCACGCCGGGCACGAGCTTGCGGATCTGCTCGATCGACAAGCGTCGGACGGGCGCGCGCTTCTCCGAGCACAGCGACCGCAGCACGAGGTACAGGCGCAGGGTGGAGTGCGGGATGTCCGGGTTCAGGACGATCCAGTCGTGGACCATGGTCCAGTACCAGCCGCCGTTGTCGGGGCCTTCGATCTCGATGTCGTCGGTCATTTCTCCACCTCCCTTGCGCCTAGCCGAAGCGCCGCGGCGCGCACTACATCGATTGGGTTCTGGTTGTCGTCGAATCGGAACCACTCGCCACGGAGTCGGTTCTTCCGGAACTTCTGGTGGAGCTGGAACTCCGTGTTGAGCTTCGCGTGTGCGTGCCACAGCACCTTGAGGTCTTCAGGAGATGCGTTCCGGAGGGACTGGAGTCGCTTTGTGACGTCGGTCGAGAACCCGATCTTGACGGTTTGGCTACCGGCAGCGCCAACGACGTACACGTACCCGACCTTGTCGCCATCCTGTCGGCCAGCCTTCTCGACGGCAGGTTTGGCACTCGGGTCGCACGTGGTGCAGAACTTGTCGCGCCCCGATGCGACCCTCTGGCAGGCCTGCTCGGTGGTGTACAGCAGCAGTTTCGCGTGCATGTGGACGTAGTCGGAGGCTACGTAGGTCTTCAAGTTGCCCAGACAGTTCCTGTCCAGCCGGTGCAGCTTGCCGCTGTCCCATGCGCCCCACTGGTATTCGCTGCTTGTCAGCCGCCGCTTCTGCTCGTCGAACTCACGTTGGCGGTGCCACGACCATCCGGGAAAGCGCCTGGTCATCGCTGCTTCATCGTTCGTGTTCATGGTTGCTAACTCCCCGTGGCTTGGTGTCAGTTGGCGGTGCGGCCGTCGGCGTAGCGGGGGGTGAGCGGGAGGTCGCCGCGGCGGATCTTCTTGCGTCCGCTCGGAACGGGGACGTAGGGGATGACGTTGTTGGCGATCCAGGTTTCGACGGTCTGGCGGCTGACGCCGTAGAGCTTGGCGACGTCGGTGGGGGTCAGGAGGACGTCGGGGTCGCCGTTGGTAGTGGTTCGTGCGCTCATAGAAACTGACTATACATCATGAGTTGCGCAACTTGTCAAAACCACGCGCAACACGATCAAGCGCAAAGGTGCCCCTGACCTGCTACGTTGTCACCGAATGTGACCGCTACGCCACCACAACGGAGCACAACGTGACACCCTCCCCGGGCCGGATCCGCGCCCACGCCGTCGCCGCTTACGTCGAGCGCAGGCACCAGTACCGCACCGAGCTGGAAGCCATCGTGCGGATCGCGTCGGAGCTGGATGTCTCGATCGCGCGCCTGGCGCTGTGGGTCTACAGCCATCTCAAGACCGCGAACTGACCAGGGAGACAAGTCCTTGCGCCGAACCGTCTTCACCCTCGCCACAGTCGCCGCGTGCCTCGCGTGTGCCGCGCCGGCCGCCAGTGCCGCCACCACGACCGCGGCCGCTTCTGCGACGTGCGACGGCCTCACGACCGTCGACTACTCCCCCGGTATCCACGACTGGGTGGGCGACACGACGACGCGTGTCGAGACTGACCTGTCGTGCAACGCGGCCGACCCGGGCGCCTACTCGGTGTCGACGGTGTCCACCTCCGCCGGGAACACGTCGTGTCTGGACCCTGGTGACGTCACTGGCGCGCGTTACTGGGTTGTGTGGGGTGATGGGACCACCAGCGAGCTGGAAACGCCTGGGGCCGCGACCGCCCGCGGTATCGGTGGTGTCGCGGTCGAGACGGGCATGGTGCTCGACGGCAGGTTCGCCGGGCACTCCTACTCGCTGACGCTCAACTTCGCCCCGTACGACGCCCAGGAGTGCAACTCACCGGGCGGGCTGACGCGTGCGATGGGCGCGGCGTCGCTCGTCATCGCCTGAGCCCGCTCCACACGGCCAAACTCAGCGACACCTTCCACACGATCGCCGACGCCGCGTGGGGCCGTGAACGACCTCAGTTCACGGCCCCACGCAGGGTCAAAGCGCGTCTTGCAGCGCGTACCTTCTTACTGTTCGGTAGCGTCAGGTCGTTCTGCGCGGACGAGTTCACCCGTTGCTTGGCGGATGAACACCTCAGCTGTTTGACCGAACGACCATGACAACGCCTCTTCGAGCGTGGCGGCATCGAACATGTCCAGAAATTCACCGTCGGGCTGCTCGGACCAAGCTGCGGTCCACGCCCTACGCCTGCCTGGCGGCAGGATAGTCACGTACCCAGCCACGCGGGCCCGACGGGCAGGACCATCTGGTGGCATGCCGGCGCGTGCCACACTGGGGCTCAGTGGCGTGTAGGCACCACCCCGTTGCTCTTCTCGGAAGAACCGCTGACGAGGTGCTTCGTGACTGTTCACCGCTGCATCCTACTGCCCGCGAACCGCGCCCGTCCGGGGTGAAAGTGGGACTGATCAGTCGCCCGACAGAGGCGTGTCAGGTAAATCATTGGTTTGCGCGGTGTGGAAGCGGTACAGCGGATCGCCATCGAGACTGTAGACCACGGGACTCTTGACGATAAGCCAGATATTCGTGTCTGGGTATTGCGGAATATAGAAGCTGAACTGGTTCCACTGGGACTTGCAGGCACCATTCCCCCAGTAGCTGTTATATCCGTTTGGCTCCCAGAAAGCTGCTTTGTTCGCTGGTACGTCTCCGGCCGTGTAGAAGCCGTGCGTTCCGCTTATTTCTGACCCCGATTGGCCGCCACACGCGTCAGTTAGCAGGCCTTCAAGTACTAAGCCTTGGACCGGAAATGTCGCGTTGAAGGCAACAGGCTTCGAAGTGAAGTTGCTTCCCACCAGCGTCCACTCGATGTCATAGTTGAGCGTGCCGATGATGTCGTCATCTGCGCCGACGGTGGTCCACATCTCAAAGTAGCCCTGGAAGTCATCAAGGATCGTCCAACACGCCGTCCCGTGCGCACCGTCTCCCGGGAAGCACCACCGGTCACGATAAGGCGGCGGATCAGGTGGTGCCAACTTAGTTCTCGTGACACTGTCAGGCTGTTGCGACAGGCAGACCCACAGGCCCTTCCTCTGCGAAATGGGAAGCGAGCACTGGGTCGACTTACTTCCGGTTAGGTCGAAGACGATTTTGTGGGTCGTAGTTCGATCAACCAGGGAACTATCATTTGTTTCCGCCGTTGAGCTGCTCACCCCCAGGGTAGCCAATGCAGTCGTGAAGGCAAGGCATGAGATTACCTGAATGATAGATCTTCGAAAACGCATTGCAGCGTCGCTCCAAGAGGCCGGTTTCAAATTGCGATTGAGCCGTTACATGTTATTGCTAAGCAACTAGTGCGTCAACGTGCATACCACTCAGCGGGGCACACCGGCAGCGCCTTCACCGCAGTTGTGGATGATGTTTCTAGCGTGATACCCCTCCCGGGGTGCGGAACTCGACAAGTATTGAGTCGCGAGATGCGAAATTGGAAAATCGATCTGAATTTTGGTCTTCGCGGCGCACGAGGTCTGAACCACTGCGATCTCAGGGCCGCCGCGTGCCCGATCGCTGGTAGCCGGCGTTGAGCGCGATCAGCAGGTCGCGAGCCGCGTCGAGCACGCCGGCGCCGCGGAGTTCGTCGACCTGGCCCGGACGTGGTCCGCGCCGACCCCGGCCTGCTGGTCATCGACCTGACCGGCTGGCAGTGCGGTCCGGCACCGCACTGCCAGCCGGTCACACGCTGCGCGGGCAGGTTGTCAGGAATCCCCAATTTGGCGGTACCAGCCTATCAGGGATATGGATACGTTTTACTTCCTGCTTAATTAACGTTGGGGGTCAACTTAATGTCAGTAGTGAAGCGCTCAGTGCAACTGATTTTTGGCGTGTTATTGGCACTCTTGCTCATCGAGCCCGGTCAGGCCGGAGCAGCACCAGCGACCCAGCACTTCATGGCCGATGCCTCGGCGGCAGGCCTCAGCCATGCTCAGGTCGATTGGCTGCAGCGTGCCGTAGATACCTACCTGTCCAAAACGGAAGGCAAGCAGACCAGTCCAAACACCATCGACCTCAACGGTACTGGGGAGGTTCAAATCGCCCTACCAGGAGAGCAACACCCCCGCGATTTCGCGCACCCCGGCAGCAGACTCCCCGACCCCTGCGCCGGAGGGACCGCGCTCGGGTACGTCTGCGCCTACAGCGACGCATGGGGCGCCGGATCCATTGTTGCCGGCTACTACTGCAATCAGAACTATTACTTGAACCAAGATATTTTCTGGAACACTTTCACCGGTTCATGGGGCAGCAATCAGTACGGCGGCGCCCAGGGAGCCTTCTTCACGCCCGACGGTCACGTCGCGGACTGGATTCCCGAGCAGGGCAATAACCAGAACTATTCCTGGGTTGACCACCAGGTCAAATCCTTCATCCCCTGCGGGCTATAGCAGGCTGTGCACAGCCAGTACGGCACTAATAGCTGAACGATTCACCGGCTCCACGTGGGCGCAGGCCGATCGGCCTGCGCCCACCCCTTTCGCTGGCCCCTCCGTCTCAGGGCTGTCGTGTGCCGGGCCGCTGATAACCGGTGTTGAGCGCGATCAGCAGGTCCCGGGCTGCGTCGAGCACGCCGGCGCTGCGGAGTTCGTCGACCTGGCCCGGGTGGATCACCGCGACAGCGTCCTCGGACAGCCGGCCGGGAGCGCACTTGAAGCACGTCGGCTTGACCTCGCCGGAGTCGACGCGGGCCACCATTGAGCTGCTGACCCACAGGCCAGTGCCGCAGCTGGCGCACGGCCGCGCCGCGACGGGAATCCTCGGGTTGGCCCCCACGCCTTCGCACAACAGGGTGTACGTGTCGGTCACTGCTTACTCCGATCTTGGCCTGTCCATGGCAGCGTGATTCCGTCGCCGTGTTCGCGCAGCAGCACGTGCAGATGGGTGTGCTGGATGGTTTGGGTCGCGGCCGGCCCGGCGCTGGTGATGATGTTGAAGTCCATGCCCATCTCGGCGGCCAGCTCTGCGGCGAAACGCATCGCCACGGCGGCGCCGTCGGGGTCGGCACCCACGTTCGCGGCGTGGCGGCGCGGGACGACCAGGATGTGCCGGCCGAGGGCGACAGGGTTGAGCGGCTCGAAAGCCACAGCCCACTTGTCGTGCCGGCCGAAGGCGCCCTGCTCGATCCGTTGGCAGAACACGCAGTCGCTCACGCCGCGCACCTCACGAGGACAGTCGCGCGAGCTGAGCGCGGTTCCCGCTGATCCACGGCTGCAATGACAGGATGGCGAGCATGGATGACCTGTTCGATGAACTCCGCCACCTCGTGCGCCACCCGGTTCGAGCCAACGTCGAGATCGCGCGAGCCGTGGCCGACACCGAACTTGGGCGCGCATGCGTCACGCTCGTGCGCCACCCGATCCGCACGCTGCGAACCACCTTTGGCCTGATCCTCGATGACATCGGGCGCGGACTGAGGTAGCCCGTTCACGCGGCGAACCTCAGCAGGTGCGCCATGGTGAAGTCGCCGTCCTCGCCGGCCAACGTCGGCTTCCACGACGGACGGACTGAGAACGGGTCGGCGCGCAGCAGGCCGATGATGGTCTCGGCGACGATCCGGCCGCCGACCGGGCCGAGGTGCCGGCCGTCGGCCAGAAGCTCCGCCTCGCGCAGGACGTACCACAGCAGCGGGCACGGCCCGTCGAACCCGAGCTGCTCGTCGGTGAGCGGCTCGACCGCCATCGCGCGGGCGATGTCCTGCCCGCTGGGGAGCTGGTGCACCTCCGAGCGGCACAGGTCCCTCATCGCCATCGACGACATCGGCTTGGACAGCGCGTCGAGCTTCGCGCCAGGCACCGACGACACCGGCAGCTCGAGGATCGGCCCGGACATCGTCGTGCCGATGAGCCGTTCGTACTGCGGTTCGTGGTCGGGGTCGACGTGGAAGAAGTACCGCCAGTCGATCGCGTGCTCCGGTTTCACGGGCCCGCCGCGCAGGTCCACGCGTTCCATGCCTGGCACGTCCGGGGCGGTGCTGAACATCGGGAACGTGTGGCCGTCGTTGACCTGGTATTCGCTGCGGATCACGGCGTGGGCGTAGCGGAACGCGCCGGTGGCGAACTCGACCGGGATGAAGGAGTGCCGGCCGGGCTTGTAGTGGCGGGGCCCGTTGGTGAACACTTCGTCGACGAGGTCCGCGCCGCATACGAGCGGCAGGTACTCGTGCAGCACGATCCACTGGTAGTGCCACACCACGATCCGCTGCGCCTGCTCGAACAGCCGGTTCCAGTACGCGTCGGTGCGCAGGAGCCCGCCGAGCGACGCGTTGGGATCCGCGGTGGCGCCGTCGTTCCCCGGGAACGCGGTGAGCTGGTCCGACGCGGTGGTGGTGATCTTCCCGGCAGCCAGGGCGTCGACGACAGCGTTGTGGAACCGCATGAACCCGAGGTGCAGCTGCGCCAGCGGCATGTTGTTGTCGTCGCGCGGGTCCGGGGAGATGATCGCCCCGTCCAGGCCGCGGGGCATGTCGTGGCCGCCGTCGGGGATCAGGAATTTCGTGCGGTGGTCGGCCTTGGCGTATAGGGCCGGCATGACGCCGGGCCCGCCGCCGTACACGTGGTCCAGGTCCAGCCGGGGCGATCGGAACGACGTGAGGCCCTCGGGGAGGATCGCGTGGTCCGGCATCGGAGTCATGTCCGCGGCGATGTCGTGCGTGACGAACTGGCCGAACACCGCGAACCCGGCCGGCACGTTCGTGTTGTCCTGAGCGGTTGTGGTTGGGCCGCCGTCCATCTTCCCGCCCGGCAGGCCCAGCTTCTCGGCCTCGCGGACGCCGCGCGGTGTTGCCGGGGTGAGCCGGGGGAACATGCGGTTGTACATGGCGGCCGGCTGGTCGTTGAACTGGCTGACCCCGGCAGCCACCGATACAGCAGTCATCCCGAAAACCCCTCGAAACTCGTAACGAAACGCACCGCAACTGTATGCGGTGAGTGACTGCGAGTTTCGCAGCGATGCCAACGGAGTAGTTTGTGTACCCGATCCGGGTGACCCCATGACGGCCTGCGGCCGAAGGGGGCTCGCCCCGGTTACACAACGAAGCGCGGCGCCTGACGGTCGCCTGGCTCGGGTTGGGAGCAACTGCTGATCATTGGGAAGACGGTGCCGGAATCGACCTGACCACTTCTGCTTCTTTTTTGCAGACGCGGCCAGGTCGACTCGCGCAGGCCCGCTTTCAAGAGCAGGCTAGTAGCAAAAGAAGAATCACGACACAAGGAAAGACTTACGCTTCTTTTGGACTAATCAATGTCCGGATTGATTTACGACTAACGTAACACGTCGTAACGGAAGTTCACTAGGGTCACCAGGGAAGGGCTGGGGCAAACCGCGTGAGACACTACCCCTCCTACCGCGGATACCATCGGGCCGAAAACCAACGCACCATTGCTGCAAGTCAGCACTACCTGCTGGGTTCCACTCGATTCGAAGCATTGGGAAGAGCCGCCCACGGCACCGGCGTCTCTGTTAACGACGCAGTTTGCGTTTGGCGACGCTGAAGCTGACTCTTGTATAACGAAGGAACATCCTGCCGCTAGGGTCAATGCGCAGGAAACGGTCACAATTGATCTTTTCACGTACATCTCCTCGATCTACTGAAATCGGAATTCCCCTTCGAGGGAAGATCATGTCAGTAATCCGAGGCGTGATTTACCGCCAACAGGGCGACGCGTAGAGTACTAGTCTCTTACCGAATGTGGTCGATAGCTGCCCGAATAGCGTCCGAATTCGGAAAAACTGGCGGATTGTGTATATAACGGACTCGGCCGTCGGCGGTAACCAAGTAGGACGAAGGCAAGAGAGCCACAGCGAGCTTCTCTCGAACCGGGCCGGTCGCACCTTCGCCGTCGAACACAGACGGCAAATGCACTCCCAGGCCCTGAAGGAGAGCAAGGCCGTCAGCTTCCGAGCCGGCCACCTCCACAAGCAGTACCTGCACAGAGTGTTGCTCGGTTGCGTATTTGGCTAGTACGGGCAACTCCGTCTTGCATGGTTGACACCACGGCGCCCAAACGTTGATGAGGGTGTCGCGCCCCGCGATCGCCTGGCCTAGTTCAACTCGACTGCCGTCGCCGAGGCAGGTAGTGAGCACACCTTCAAGTTTGTGAACGTCCTGCCCGTCGCCCGAGGGGCATTCTGCAAGCGAGGTCGCCGCACGCAAGGCGGATAGATTCTCCGTGGAGCCGGCACCTTCATCTGTGCTCGCCTTCCGTGGCAACACTGCGATGATGGTCGCGATGACTAATAGCCCTACCGTGAGTGCTACTTTGGTGATAGTGCTCACACTCACCTCCGGTGTGGTAACCCTTCGCGAGAGGGAGCTTAGTACGGTAGCCGAAATGGGTGATCTGGTGGCATGCCAGCGACGACTTTGCGCTGTCCAAGGATGATTGGCGCGGGATCCTCACACGCGAGCGTCCTGCCCCGGTGCGCCTGCCTGGACCTGAGTCGCCTGGTCCAGGCAGGCGCGGGGGCTACTTGGCCCGATATTCCATGTCGGCGAGCGCGCGGACAAGCTTCACGATCTGCTGCGGCTCGATCAGCTCGCTGATCAAGTCGGTCTGCGCCGCCTCGGTGCGCTCGTCGAACTCGCAGGCGACGATGAGATACATGCCGCTGGGGAACCGGCCGCGGAGGTTGAGCCGCACACGGGGGTCGCGCTTCTTCCACTTGCCGGATGTGGCGTCGATCGGGTCCATGAGGTCGAGCCACCGCGCGAGGGTCTGAGCCTTCGTCGGCGACGTCGGTTCGAGCACAACCAGCGCCGTCTCGCGGTCGCTGCCCGGCGAAAGAATTGTGACGCGGGCGGGCCCGAGGGTGGCCTTGTCGATGGCTGCCGTCAGCTGTGCCTCGTCGCCGGTGGTGTCGATGCGGATGGTCATGGTGGCTGGTTCCTTTCTTGGCGGTCGCGTGCCGACGGTCAGAGCCGTGACGAGTAGGCGTCGGCGGACGAGATGCCGGCCTGGATGGTGCTCTGCATCCCGGTGATGCCGTTCAGCGCTTCCGCGAGCAGGCCGTGGGCCTGGTTGATCTCGTGCTGCTGGCTGCCCTGCGTTGCCTGCGACAGCGACAGCTGGGCCTCTTCGAGGGCCATCGCAGCCTGCTGCAAGGCGGCGATGCCCGCGGACGCCTTCTCGTTCGCGACAGCGATGCCAGCGCGGACCTCTTCAACTCCGGCCATGGTGTGGTTCCTTTCGTGCGTCGTGTGTTGTGTTGCGTTAGCCCTCGGGTGGGGCTAGATCAGGGATTCCTGCACGGGCCGGACCGGCACGTACGGCCATTCGGTGGGGACGTCCCGGACGATGCCCATCCCCTGAACGCGGGCGGCGAACTGATGCGCCTGCTCCCGGTAGGCGGCGGTCTGGCGTGCCTGGAGTTCCGGCAGCGGCATCGCGGCGAGCTTCGGGAAGCGGGACGCCATCCGGTAGGCGAGCCGGGCGGCGGCGAGGCAGTCACCGTTGCTGGTGTGGGCGTCCTCGTCCGACAGGTCGACGCCGTAGTGCGCGCACACCGCCGCGAGCTTGCGTGACCCGGTGCGGCGCGGGTCGATCAGCCGGTCCAGCACCAGCGGGTCGATGAAGTACGGCGTCAGCTGGTCTCGGGCGCACAGCTCGAACAGCGTCGGCACCCCGTGGCGGCGGCACTCGCGGTCGAGCATGGTCAGGTCGAACGGGGCGTTGTAGATGACGATCGGGGCGCCGTCGGCGATGTGGTCGGCCAGCAGTGCCGCGAGCACCCGCACCGCCTCGCCTGCGGGGATCCCTTCCCGCTGTGCCTGCTCGGTGGTGATGCCGTGGATCTTCGTGGCCTGCTCGGGGATCGGCACGCCCAGGTTCACCAGCAGCGTCGTGTCGCTGGCCTGCGCCCCCGGGCTGTACCGCCAGACGGTGCCGGTCACGATCAGATCGTCCGTCGGCTTCGGGCCGGTCGACTCCAGATCGAACGCCGCCAGCGGGCCCTTGTGCCAGCTCATCAGCGCTCCTCCAGCGTCGGCACCGCGAACAGGCCTCGGTTGTCTCGACGAGGTGCTGTTCCGCCACTGGTCTTCCGCGGCGTGGCGCGCTTCCGCGGTTCAGTCGCCAGGACACGCAGCCTCGGCGTGGTCGGAGCCGCCGGTTCACGCTCGGGCATCGCCTTCCAGCTGGAGTCGAACGTGCGCCACAGGTGCGGCCAGTCGATTTCGGGGAAGTGCCGGGCGAGCTTGCCGCCGGTGTTCGCGTACGGACGCGGCCCGCCGATCTCCGGTTTGGCCGCGCGGTTCTCCTGGTGAGTTCGGTCGAACCACTCGCCGTGCTTCGAGCACGCCTCAATCCGGTGCCGTTCACCCGTGGCCCAGTCCGTGACCAGGGCGAATCGGTTCGCTTTGTGCCCGCAACGCGGCTTCCGGGGTGTCGGTGCCCCGCACTTCCCGATCGGGGCCGGCGGCTTGTACCGGCGGGCGTCGCGCCACAGCAGGGTGCGGAGCTGACCGACATGCCACGGCCGCGCCGAGCTCGCGCCAAACGCGAGGTTCTGGATGTTCTCGAGCGTGAGCCGCTCGTACACCCCGGCGTCGATGATCGCGGCCATCGCGACCCCAACGGCGAGCAGCTCGCCGGTCAACTCCGGATCGGACGCCATCTGCTGCACGCGCCGACCGAGGGCCGCCAACTGTTCCGGCTCCCGCGCGGTCACGAGACCACCGCCCGCACGCGGCCGCCGGCCAGCTCGGGAAGCACGAGCGTGTCCCAGTCACGCGGGCGCCACAGCCGCCAGCAACCGTCGCCGATCGCGTCGCGCCACTCCGTCTGTTCCGGGCTCAACCGCCCCGTGTCGGATTTCAACTCCGCCCACAGGACTACCCCGTTCCGGGCGAGGAGCAGGTCCGGTGAGCCGTTGTCGCCCTGCACGGGAGTGGAGTACTTGCCGGACTGGCGCATGGCTTTGCGGAAGTGCACCACCATCCAGCCGTAAGCCTTCGCGGTCTTCATCACCCGGTCCTGGAACTGGTCCTCGGTCATGGGCGCGATCCGGTTGCGCGCGTTCTTCGCCGGCGCCGCGGGTTTGCGGCCCCGCGCGTACACGACCTTCGACGCCATCAGCAGCCACCGCCCAACGCGGCGAACACCGCGTCCCACCCGTAGTGGTCGGACTCTGCTCCAGCGGGGACGATGTCGTGCGACCGGTCGAGCAGCTCCTGAAGCCGGCGCCGCGGCAGGATCAGCTCGACGTGCGTGGCGAGCGCGACCCGCTTGATCACCGAGACCCGTCCGGGCATTCCCCCGGTCGGGCACACGTGCACCATGCCGAGCCCGGCCGGCTCGGTCATGCCCTCGACCAGCAGCTCCCGCGAGATCTCCCATCGGCGGTAGGTGCCGTCGCGGATGACTTCCAGTTCCACGATGTACGGGTTTGACGCGAGGTAGCTCAGGTCGATCGAGCAACCGCCCATGCACTCGAAGCGTCGCCCAAGGGTGTGGTGGTGTTCGTGTCCTCGGAAGCTCACGAACGCGCCGTGCGCCGTCATGCGGCCTCCTCATCCCAGACACGGGTGACGCCGCCGTCGTCGTGCAGCAGGTACTTGCCGGGGCCGACGTAGTTGACGTTGTGCATCAGCACCGGCACGTCGGCCGGTTCGCCCGGGTGCTCGACCAGCCAGCCGTGAACGACAGCTCGGGCCCGGTTGCGTTCGATCGCCAGGTGGCAGGGCACGCACACGTGCAGGAGGCACGAGAGCAGGTGGGAGGTCTTGAGCATCGTTCCGCCGCTGCCGCGGGGCTTGCGGTGGTGGGCCTGGACGGCTTCGGTCTCGTTGCACCGCTCGCACCGGCCTTGCGAACGCTGGCGGAGCGCGCGGCGGGTTGCGTCGGTGATCTGGGTGGCGGTCACCGAACCACCGCCAGCAGCACGGCCGAGACGGCGAGCGCTAGCCAGTGCAGGGCCTGATCGGCGGCGTACATGCCGTTGAGGCCGCCGATGTTGAGATTCGCGAACTTGGGCGAACCCGTGTTCTCGAGCAGCCACCGCACCGGCCAGCGCCGGTCAAGCGGGGCGTGGGTTGCGGCCGACCACGCGAGCGCGAGGACCACGCCCAGCACGGACCAGTGCAACGGGAGAACGAGCCAGGCGAGCAGGCCCAGCACGACCAGCGTCACGTGGTACCTGGCGACGTGGGCCAGGATCGCCGGCCACCCCTGGTGCGGGTTCGCGCCGGCCGCGACCTCGTCCGGCGTGGGAGCGGCTTTGTTGTCGGCCTGCGAGTCGGTCTGGCCGGTGACGTGGTCGGCGAGGTTGTGCGCAACGAGCAGGATGAACCCGCTCGCCGCGAATGTCGCCAGGGTTGCCGTGTCGTCCACGGTCATTCGGTTCCTCCGTGGTTTTCGTAGAAGGCGCAGGCGGGCCAGAAGCTGCGGCAGTCGGACGCGTCGGAGTGCGTCATGAGCAGCGGGGTGCGGGTGCACTTGGGGTAGTTCCCGGCTCCAGCGTGGACGGGGCGACGGAAGCGGCAGGTGCCGCAGCGAAGGCCTGGGGCGTCGCGGTCGTCGTGGGGTGCGGCGTCGAGGTGCAACTTCAGCGCGCTGCGCAGGACGGCGGTGAGCGGGTGTAGACGTGCGGCGGCCAGTTGCGAGTTCCGCTGGGTTCGCCTGGCGCCGGGGGTGAGAGGTTCGGGTTCGACTGGCGTGAGCGCCGGGAACATGTCGATCTGGTCGGGGTCCTGGGGGTGTTCGTCGGGTGGGGCGGCAGCGGTGTTGCTGCCGCCCCGCGCCTGGTTAGACGAGCTGCGTTGGGTTCGGGTGGTCACTGTGCTGGGTGCGTCCACGTGGCTGATTGGGTGACTGTGGCGCGAGATCACCTCCATCCGTTGACTATACATACGTTGCGCAACTTAGCGCAACAGAGTCACACATCAACGCCCTTCTGGCGCAGCAGAGACCGCGTGTTCGCCACCGTCCGCTGGTCACCCGGGGAGTTGCCGAACACGACCCTGTCCGTTCCGTCCGGCGACAACAGCGCCCAGTGCTTGCCGCCCTTCCGCAACTCCCAGCCCTGCCGCTGAGCTGCAGCGATCAGAGGATGGAGGTCCTTGTGGATCCCTCGCGGCGTGCTCACGCAGCACCGCCGTGCGATAGCGAGCAGCCGAACTTGTCGGCCCACTGCTGGGCCAGCTCGACGGCGCGGGACTGCGCCGCATCGACGTCGAGCATCTCCATCGCCTTACCGCCACGGCAGAGTATGACCTGAAACCCAGCCCGACTCGGGTGCACTTCGATCGACAAACGCTTGCAAGTCTTGTTGATGGGCATGACGAATCACCTCACGATGAATTGGATGGCTACTAATACGAACTCGCCGACGACGAGCCAGACGAAAAAACGGCGCGAGAAAACCTCAACGCGATCAAGAAACACGGCAATACGGCGCCGCACAACGAAAGCCCCCTCGTTGAACCCTTACGAGTTCAACCCCATTCAAATCCGGCGGACCGGCCACACCTTCCGGCCCGCCGGACCCCTCACAACACGAGAGAAACGAGTCCCTCGACCAACGAACCGATTACGAACACGACGACCAGGATCACGCCCACTGTCGTCGCCCACTCGCCGACGTCCACGAGCACGTCACCGAGGTCACGCGGCCGGGCCTTCACCGGCGTCCCCTTCCAGCTCCTCGCCGCCGGAGACGTCGATGATCCGCGGCATCAGCTGCGTGTCCTCCGGGCCAGGAACGAACAGCGGCGGAGCCTGAACGGTCGCCTCACCAACGACAACCGGCACCACCGGCGCCTCCGATGCAGCCTCATCCTCAGCCTCACTCCCACCCTCTCCTTCTCCGTCGCCCAAGTGATCCGTGACGTAGGCCGGCGGCGCGTACCACCAATCCGGCGCATACCCGAACTCGGCGACAATGTCACCGAAAATTGTGTCTTGGTCATCGATTGCCGTGACCGGCCGATCCGACAGAGAGTGGTACTTCCGGCGCTCCGTCTCCTCGAAGTATCGCGACATCAGCCACACCACGTCCTCCCCGAACGCGCGCAGCTCGTCATCGCTGATGTCGTGCAATTTGGACGCCGCGATCATGAAAGCCTCGGCCGGGCCCTTCAGGTTCGGTGCATTCACGGTGACTCCCTCTGGTAGTGCTGAACCGAATGAGAGGTGGGCCCGGCCACGCACCGGGCCCACCGAAACCGCTATTCGCCTTCGCCGTCCTCGTAGGACGAACCCCACGCCCCCTCGGCCGGAGCGCCCGCCGCGACCGGCGCCTCGGCCTGCCCACTCGGCTCCTCGACCAGCTCGGCGTCAATCACGTCGCTCGTGATCTCGTCGATGCTCGCGCCCAGGTCGCGCCGTACCGACTCGTCGGCGGTGATCGCGCGCGCCAGCCCGGTCGCCATCGGCAGGAACGTCGCCAGACGCCGGATGCAGGTCTTCTTCGCCATGGCGTCGTAGTCGGTGTCCCACGGCGACTTGCGCCCGGCCTTCACCGACGCCGAGCGCTGCCGATACTTCTCGACGTCATCCGGGGACAGCACCACGGAGACGTGGCCGCCGTTCTTGAACGACGCGACCGCGTAGTAACAGCGCACCTCGCCGCGGTTCGACAGCGCCGGCTCGTGCACGAGCTTCGGCTCCGCGCCCTTCTGGTAAATGAACCCGTCGTTCTCGTGGACCACGTCGGCGTCGATGTGGCGGATCTGGCCGGAGTTCCAGGCCAGCTTGATCATGCCCTGATAGCCGACGATGAACTGGCACTCTTTGCCGTAGGGCACGAGGTAGGCCTCACCCAGCGGGCCGGGCTCCAGCCCGAGCTGCGCCGAGGTCATCAGCGCGCCCAGGATTGAGGTCGGGTCGCACCGCATTAGGGCGGGCGTCTTCTTGATGACGGTCAGCGCAACCCGGGTGAACCGCTCCGGGTCGAGCGCGGTGCCGGTCAGGGCACGGCCGATCTCGGTCTTCTGCTTGTCGATCAGGTCGCGCCACGGGTCCTTCGCCTTGACGACCTGCCCCCCGCCGTTGTTCGCGTCCTTTCGCTGGGCGATGGCGTTGCGTGCGGTTTCGTTGCTCACTCGTGGTTCCTTTCAGGGGTTGTGGTGCTGTTCGCATAGGTCAGGCGGCGCGAGGCGGGTTTCTCAGTGACGACAGCGGCGTAGACCTCGGGGAAGTCCTCGGAGAGGATGTCCAACAGCTCCGGATCGACCTTCCGGGTCGGCTTGGACGAGGCTTTGAACGTCGCGACCTTGTCCTCACCCACCCAGGCGGTCTCCGCGTCGCCGATGGCGACCCGCATCCGGTTGTCGATCTGCTGCTTCTTCTCCGTCAGGTCCTTGATCTGCTCGACCAGCTCGACGCGGTGGGCGATGTCTTTCAGCCACTCCAGGCCGAGTTCCACCGTGGAGCCCGGTTCGTAGCGGGTGATCGCGAGCATCGAGCTGGTGTCGTCGTTGCCGTCGACCTCGGGCATGACGTCGTCGACGACCTTCTGCCAGAACTCGGCGCCGAGTTCTAGAAGGTCGCCGATCATGTCGTCGTCGCGTTCGATGTCCTTCTCGATGTAGGTGTGCGTGTCGACCAGGGCACAGATGTACGTGCGCGGCGCCCCAGTGACCCACATCGCCCACTGGCACTGTGCGACATAGGAGACAGGGACCTCCTCGCCGTTCCAGTCACTCAGGGCACGATGGTTCGCGGTCTTGGCCTCGATGACGGCAGCGAGCGAGCCATCGGAGTTCCAGGCGAGGGAGTCGACGTTGACGCGCTGCCACTCGGCCTCGACGCGGGCGTAGGTGCCGGCGCCGGGGGTTACGCCGTACTCGGGGTGCCGTTCGGCGAACTCGGAGACGAGGACGGGTTCGAGCTTGTGGCCCCAGTGGAAGCGGCGGCGCGCGTCGTCGTCGAGCAGCTCTTCAGGGTCGATGCGGCCGGTCTTGAGCATCCACAGCTGGAACGGGGTGCCCCACTTCGCGATCCCGATGGCTTGGGCGATGTCGGACCCGCCGATGCCTTTGAGGCGTTCGGCGAGCCAAACGTCTTCGGGGGCACCGGCGGGAAGCACGACCCGCGCGAGGTTGGGATCGATTTGGTACGGGGTCACGCCGCCGCCTTGTCGTTCTCGGTCTGGTGGCGGGGGTAGAGGCTGATCTCGACCTTGGGGTCTCGGTCGCCGAAGTGGGCGCCCTTGATGACGTACTCGATGCAGGGCACGCAGCTGTGGTGGACGTCCTCGTTGCCGTCGTAGTCGTCGACGTAGATGTTGGTGGAGCAGTCCGTGTAGTCCAGGTTGCACCAGGTGCAGGGCTCGCCGTGGTGGTCGGAGGGCTTCTGGATGAAGGTGGTGGTGTGGTTCACGGTGTGCTCCTTGTTGTCGCTCGCTGTTGTATTCGACTATACAGTCCGACAACACAACAGGGCAACACTCGTTGCGCAACCCGTCGGAACCTGACCCGGTCGGGTCATGACGCCTACGGAGCGCGAGTCGCCACAACGTCGGCGCCCACACAACGTCAGCCACACCACGACAATCCCACTTCTACCTGCTGAACTGCGGTTCGAGTGAAGGCATGCGCCCCGAGACGCGTTGCGCCCGGCCAGCGCTGGGCGAGCACGAGGACGGTCGCGCGAAACCTTGCCAAGGTTGCGCCACGAGACGCAACTTGTCACAACTCAGGACCCGAACCCTCGATTACTTAGGGTTCCTAAGCGCCGCGGGGTTCTCGCAACAACCGCGTACCCGACCGGGTTCTGAATCGTGAAAGAGGAACTGTAGGTGGGCCGTGTTCAGTTCCAGCCAGTACGCTACGCCCGCATGGGCGAACTTGACTGGGAGAACCTCTCTCACCACATGGGCGAACGCCGCGTGGACCTCGAACTGCAATGGAAAGACGTCGAGAAGGCGGCCGGTATCTCAGGCACCCTCCGACGGCGCATCATGTCGGGCCAGGCGCAGGGTGTCACAGCCCCGACTGCACGAGGCTTCGAGCAAGCATTGAAGTGGAAGCGCGGCAGCGTCCAAGAGGTCCTCAACGGCGGAGAGCCGTCTCCCCTTGAAGGTCAGAACCAATCTCGGCCGGCTCCCTCCGGAGCGCCGCCATCGCGGACGTCGTCGCAGACTGTCGAAGGAAGATCACACGAGCGGGTTACTGCTCCCCCAGGAGAGTCCGAGCTCGCGATTATTGAGCGCTGGTCAAGCCGGGTAGGTCAGACCTTTACCCATGCCGACCTCGGTCGGTTGATTACCGACATCTTCGAGGCAAGGGGACGGGTAGCTGCCAACGGCGCTGCGGATCACTCGTCCGAGGGTGGGGATTTGGGCGATTTCGCGGAGTAGCTCTACCGCGCGTAGTTCACTACTGGCCGGTACGTTGCTGGGTGCAAGTTGATCTTTTCGATTACCAGTTGGCGACGTATCGTTCTGCAAGCGAACTAAACCGGAACTCTTCGAGGGGAGCAGGGGTGCGGACACTCGGCACTCTTCTCGCCGCATCGACCATGACTGTTGTTGCTGCGATCTACATCATCGACCGCCGAATTGGTGCCCTACTGGACAGTAAGGCAGAGGCTGTCACAGTGCGCAGATTGCGGAAGGACGTGGAAGCCCTCCGAGACGAAAGACGGACCCGCGCAACAGTGTCCTGACCAGCAAAAACAAAAACCCCCGGCAGCCCTGAACCTCGGCTACCGGGGGTTTTTGTTTCCTACAAGAAGTTGATAGTCAAGCATTCAGGATTTCTTTGTCCGATTTACTGTCCGGGGCTTCACCGCGCCGAACAGAGCGTGCGGGTCATGCTTTGACTCAGGCTTCTGGCGCTGCATTTCCTCATGCATCTTCATGATCTCCTG
The DNA here is from genome assembly GCF_030285625.1 of Amycolatopsis sp. 2-15. Lineage (NCBI taxonomy): Bacteria > Bacillati > Actinomycetota > Actinomycetes > Pseudonocardiales > Pseudonocardiaceae > Amycolatopsis > Amycolatopsis carbonis. The sequence continues at coordinate 6,346,986 of NZ_CP127294.1, read as the reverse complement.
CACGTGCGCAGCAGTGAGTCGGATCGCGTTCTTGGCCATCCGCAAACAAGGGTAACGCCCGGCACGGACGCCGTCGCGCAGCCAGCGATCCGACTCCATGCTGAACATGCCGGCCACCTCCTTCGGCGTGTACGCGACGAGAGGCGCCGGCTCGGTTGTGGTCACAAGCGCAACCTTACCAAACTTTGTCGCAACTCTGCATAACCGAGCAGAACGACATCCGATGTCTCCAGACGCAGTCAAACATCGCCAGTGGCACGGCCTCCGATGATCCCGACGTCGGCAGCGGAACTGGGCGACGTGGGCGAACGATGTCCCCCGAGTCTGTCCCCCCAGGGGATTCAGGGCCGTATTGGAGCGCTCGGAAGCGAGTCGAATCGAACGGTTCTGAACGGGTGACCTGGGGCGACACGCCGATGACCTGGCCTGAGTATGCAGTGTCGTCCCGGTCACTCATCGTGGGTAGCCTGGGCGGGTTACGAACCACGGAGCAGTGAGGTCGGTGAAAGCGATGGCGGAACCCGCCACGTCGGTCACGCTCGGCCAGCGCGCGAAGCAGCGGGAACCCCGCTCGGCGGCACCGCGGCCGACGGTCAGCAGGCGCCGGGAGGTCAGCCACGCGAGTGCCCGGTCCCTGCTGATGACCGTGCTGGGCGAGTACGTGCTGCCCCGCGACCGTCCCGTGTGGACGTCCATGCTCGTCGAAGCGCTGGGCATGCTCGACATCGAGGAGAAGTCGGCGCGCCAGGCACTCGCGCGCTCGGCCGCCGAGGGCTGGCTGGTGTCCGAGCGGGTCGGGCGGCGCGTGCGCTGGTCGCTCACGCCGCCGGGCCGCCGGTTGCTCACCGAAGGCGCGGAGCGGATCTACGCGTTCGGGCGCGAGGCCGTCGCGTGGGAGGGCCGCTGGCTGATGCTGATCGTGTCGGTGCCCGAGGCCAAGCGCGACCTGCGCCACCGGCTGCGCACACGTCTGACCTGGGCCGGGTTCGGCTCGCCCGTGGCCGGCGTGTGGGTGAGCCCCGACCCGAGCCGGCAGCACGAAGCGCAGCAGATCGTGGCGGAGCTGCAGCTCGACGCCCAGGCGATGTCGTTCACGGCCGCGTACGGCGAGGTCGGCGAGCAGGAGAGCATGGTCGAGCGGTCGTGGGACCTCTCGGAGCTGACCGACCGCTACGAGGATTTCATCGACCGCTTCACCGGCCTGCGCCCAGCGGGCGACCCGGCCGTGCTGCGCGCGCAGACCGAGCTGGTGCACGAATGGCGGCGCTTCCCGTTCCTCGACCCGCGGCTGCCGGCCGAGCTGTTGCCCGCCGAGTGGAGCGGGCGCAAGGCGAGCGAGCTGTTCCACCGCAAGCACGTGGAATGGCGGCCCGCGGCCCAGGCGTACTGGGACAAACTGCTGGACAACGAGGAGAACGCGTGACCCGGCTCGACCGCGAAGACGGCCTGGCGGTGCTGACGATCGACGCGCCGCCGCTCAACCTCTACACCGCTTCGCTGCAACGCGACTTGCTCGAAGCCATCGCCGCCTTGGAAGACCGGCCGGCTCGGGCGTTGCTCATCCGGGCGCAGGGCCGCGTGGTCAGCGGTGGCGTGGACGTCGCCCTGTTCGACGCCCAGGGCTCACCGGCCGAGGCGAAGGTGTTCTTCGACGAGCTGCTCACGGTGCCCGACCGCATCGCCGCGCTGCCGTTCCCCACGGTGTTCGCCGCTCACGGCCTGTGCCTCACATGGGCGTTCGAAGTGGCAGTGGCCTGTGACCTGCTGCTGGCCGCTTCGCGCGCGAAGTTCGGGCTCGTGGAGAAGGTGGTGGGCCTGACACCGACGATGGGTGGCACCCAGCGCCTCGCCGCCCGTGCCGGAGTGGCCCGCGCCAAGGAGTTCGTGTTCACCGGCGACACCTACTCGGCCGAGACGCTCGAACGCTGGAACGTGGTGAACCGCGTGCTGCCCGACGAGGGCTTCGACGCCGCGGCGCGCGAGTTCACCGCGCGCCTCGCCGCCGGCCCCACGCGCGCGCACGCCGCCACCAAACGGATCTTGGCGCACTTCGAGCACGGCGGTGTGCCCGAGGCGAACGCCCACGTCACCTCGATCGCGGCGGAGCTGTTCGACACCGAGGACCTGCGGGGCGCGGTGAAGTCGTTCCTCGCCGAAGGGCCCGGCAAGGCGAGCTTCACCGGCCGCTGAGGCCTCAGCGCGGCAGCTGCCCCACACGGTCGACGATCCCGTAGCCGACGACGGCGCCCTGAGTGGTGCCGAGGTAGGTGTAGGTCTTCGGGTCGAAGACCAGGGTCACGCCGTGGCCGGGCCAGGTGATGCCGACGCCCGGGCGGCCGGCCCCGTCGGTGACGTGGTCCACGGCCTGCAACCCGGGAACTTTCGCGGCGGCGTCGAACAGCGCGGCTTTGGTCTCGGGCCGCAGGTGGGCCTCGCCGACGAGCGCCTCCACGTCCTTGCCCATGGCGTTCTCGTCGCCGGCGTCGCCGCTGTGGTTCTTGTTCAGGTAGCCGAACATCTCGTCGGCGGTGGTCGGCAGGTCGGTGCGGTACGCCGGCATCACGGCGAACGGCTCCTCGGTACCGTTCGCGGCCGGGTTGTTGGCGCCCTGAACGCGGTACTTGCCGTCGACACACGCCGGCAAGGTGAGAGTCTGGCCGTCCTGCTTCACGTAGCCATCGTGCTTGCCGTCGGCGGAGATCCAGGCCTCGCGGTCGCTGTACGCGTACTGCGTCTTGACGTAGACGAACTGGTCGGGCCGCGGCGGGGTGTCGGGCAGCTTCAGTGCCTCGGCAGCGGCGCCGTGCAGCACGCGCACGGGGTCGGCGACCGCTCGCGGCGGGGTCAGCGGTCCGTCGCCGGTGGGCGCGAACGAAACGACGGCGGTGATGGCCGCCGCGAGCCCCACCGTCGCGGCACCGGCCTGCCAGAGGCGTTTCCCGGTCTTGCGGCGAGGCTCACTCGCCGCAGCCGCGAGCAGGGGGGCGCGGGCGGCGCCCAGCTCGGCCAGGTCAGGCAGCGGGACGTCGGCCGCGCCGATCGCGGACCAGCTGCAGCTCATCCATGGGACGGAACCTCCTTCACGTCGGGGTGTTCGGCGCCACCGAGGGCGGCGCGCAACTGGCGGCGGGCGCGGTTGAGCCGGGACCGCACGGTCCCGACGGGGATTCCCAGCGCCTGGGCCACCTCCTCGTAGGCCAGCTGCTCGGCGGCGATGAGCAGCACGACGTCGCGGTCTTTGGCGTTGAGGGCCGCCGGCGCCGCGCCGAGCTCCGGCCCGCGCGCCTGGGCGCTGACCTGGGCCGCCACGCGGTCGGCGTGCCCGTCGACCGCGGCCTGCGGGCCGACGGCGTGCAGCAGGCGATACTGGCGCACCTCGTCGCGACGGTGGCGGCTCACGATGTTGGTCGCGATGCCGTAGAGCCACGGCCGCGCGTCGGGCCACGCGCCGTCGTAGTGGGCCCGTTTGTCGAACGCGACCAGGAACGTGTCCGCCAGCGCGTCGTCGGCCACGTCCCGGCCCAGCCGCCGCACGAGGTAGCGGTGGATGTGCGGCGCGTGCCGGTCGAAGATGGCGGCAAACAAGTCGGGCTCGGCCACGGACCGGCCGATCACCCCCGCGTCGTCCATCGATCACCCCTTCTCGGATGCAGTGTCACGGGTTATCCGCAGACGCCGCCATTCGAGTTCATTCAGCGGGCTGACGGACTGCCGGCGGCACCGGTCTGGCCACGTCCACCCAGCCGGGCATGCTCGTGAGCTGTCCGCAACTGTCGTGCGCGCCAAGGTGAACGCGTGCGCGCAGCCGTGAAGTGCGGGTCGTGCTGCAACCGCACAACGACTGCACCGACGAACGCGAAGACGCCATCGCCGCCCGGCCTGGTACCTCACTCGGGACGCGCGCTACGCGCAGAAGTCCATCTCGCTCATGGACTTACAGCAACCCCGCACCGCGAATCGTGCACCCGGGACGTCTGGTCTGGTTGGGCTGGTGGACGCCAAACCCTGGCAACACAGGTCGCCGCACGGTCTCAGTTCGGGTGCCGTGCCGGAAATGAAAAAAGCCACGTCCACCTACGTGAACGTGGCCGATCCGGTCGGGCTGACAGGATTCGAACCTGCGACCCCTTGACCCCCAGTCAAGTGCGCTACCAAACTGCGCCACAGCCCGGACCCGTGCTCCCCGGAGGTGCTCCGTGAAGCGCGATGTGAGTACTGTAGCGGGTCGCGATCGGGGGGTTTCAGGGAGGCCCACATTTAGGCCCTGACCTGCGGGAACCCCGACAACAGAGGGTGACGTCTCGAGCAGGCTTCGGGCCGTAGGTGAAGGCCGCGCCGTCTTCAGGAAAGGCAGATCGAGTTGACCACTGCAAACGTCATCCGGCTTGACCAGCTCGCCGCGGCGGCCGAGAGGCTTTTCGAGCACGTCAGGGAGGTCCACGGAGACACGGTGGAGGTAGATGCCGACTACTTCTGGGCCATCCCGCCCGACGCGCTCTACGACGTCTACCAGAAGCCCCAAGAGCTCACCGTCGGTCAGTTGTCGGAGTGCGAACAGCATGTCCGGCAGTTGCTGGAGGGCGAGCGGCCTCCTCTTGCCCACCACCTGGTCTGGCTCAGCGACCTGCTGCGCGCCGTGGGGCACACGGTAGCTGGGTGAACAGACCTCGTCGCCGCTCGAAGGGGGCAGGTCAAGGCCTTCCCCTACGATCGCGGCGTGGCCAGTGGACCAGTCGAGCGCGCGCGGCTTCTGCGCGAAACGTGCGAGTTCATCCTCGGCCGTGGTGTGGTCGATCTGTCGTTGAGTGAGCTCGCGCGGGGCATCGGGTCGAACAAATCGGATGTTGCTGTACCACTTCGGGTCGCTCGATGGGTTGCTCGCTGCCGCGGTGGACGAGATTCTCGGCGGAACCGCGCTGCTCGATCGGCTCGGCGAGCTGCTCACCGCGGAGGGGACGCAGGCCGAGAGGGTTGCCGCGGCGTGGCGGCACCTTGCGGATCCGGCTCGGCTGCCGCATCTGCAGTTGTTCTTCGCGAGGTTCGGTATGGCGGCCGACGTGCCGGGCCGGCATCCGGAGTTCCTCGCGCAGACGCGCGGTCGGTGGGTCGAGGTCGTGGCGGGCGCCCTTCGGGGTGATGCCGCCGTCGTGCGACCCGAGGACACCGCTGTGGCGATCGTTGCGTTGTGGCGGGGACTGCAGATGTTGCTCATTTGCGGTACGCCGCCGGCCGAGGTCGACGCGGCGCATGAGCGGGCCGTCGCGGCGCTGTTGCCCGCGTAGGCACACTTCCGCCAGAAGTGAATCGGTCAGTTCACTTTGTCGAACACTCGGAGGGACGCTTGACCGCGCGGCCCAAGGCCGAGCTGCACGTCCACCTCGAAGGCACGCTCGAGCCCGAGGACATGGTTCGGTTCGCCGCCCGCAATGGCGTGGAGCTGCCGTGGCAGGGACCCGAAGAGCTGCGGGCCGCGTACTCGTTCACCGGGTTGGAGAACTTCCTGTCGGTGTACTTCCAGGGCTGCCAGGTGCTGTGCATACGCGAGGATTTCCGCGAACTGACGGTCGCGTACCTTCAGCGCGCCGCCGGCCAGGGCGTTCGGCGTGCGGAGATGCTGTTCGGGCCGCAGGCGTTCCTCGACCGCGGCATCGCGATCGGCGACCAGATCGGTGGGATCGTCGACGGGATCGACGAAGCCCGCGAAACACACGGCATCGACGGCGCGCTCCTCGTCAGCGCGCATCGGCATCGCAGTGAGGACGACGCGCTGGAGCTGCTCGAGCTGGTCCGGCCGTGGCGGGACCGGGTCGTCGGGGTCGGCCTCGGCGGTGCCGAGCGGGGGAACCCGCCATCGAAGTTCGCGCGCTACTTCGACGCCGCCCGTGCGGACGGTTACCGCACCACGTGCCACGCCGGAGAGGAGGGGCCGGCCGCCTACGTCGCCGCGGCGCTGGACGAGTGCCACGTCGAGCGCATCGACCACGGCTACGCGGCGGCCACGAACCCGGACCTCGTCGCCCGGCTCGCCGACGACCAGGTGACGCTGACGATGTGCCCACTCTCGAACCTGCGCCTCCATGTGACGGACGACCTCACGACGTACCCGGTGAAGCGGCTGCTCGACGCCGGCGTCCCGGTGACCGTCAACTCCGACGACCCGGCGTATTTCGGAGGCTACGTCAACGAGAACTACGCGGCCGTCACCGATGCGCTCGGCCTGACCGAAGCCGAGGTGAAAACCCTGGTGCGCAACAGCTTCAGTGGCTCGTTCGCGCACCCCGACGAGCTTCGGGGTGCGCTCGAGGAACTGTCGGACTAACGCGGCCGGCGATCAACCGGACGGCTACTCGCGCATGAGCATCGCCTCGGCCTCGCGCGCCTGGTCGACGTAGGGTTCGCCGCTGACGTCGATCACGACGCGTTTGATGGTGCCGCCGGTGAAGCGGTGGGGGCGTTCTCCGCGGTAGTCGTCGGTGACGGCGGCGCCGCTGTCGCGGCCGACGCACAGGCCCTCGCCGGCGAGCTCGAACGCGCCGGGTTGTGTCTTGATGCGGCCTTCGCCGACCTTGTGGTCGCCGTGGTAGAGGGACAGCACGCCGGTCGCGACGCCAGGTGGGTCCTCGCCCTCCTTGTCGAAGGCGGCCGAGAGGAGCAGGTTCTCACCCGACGGGAGTTCCTCGGTGCCGTCGATCTTCTGCTCCAGCATGCCGACGAAGTTGTAGACGTAGTGCAGGCGGTTGTCCTTGACGTAGAGCGCGTGCCCGCCGAACCGCGCGCCGTGTGCGAACAGCACGCCCTCGGCGTCCTTGCCCGGAATGTCCACAAGGGACCCGATGGCGTAGGACCGGTTGCGGATGTTGACCGCCTGTTGTTCGGGTACGTCGGCGACGTCCGCGTAGTAGACGTACCGGTTGCGGGCCGCGGACAGCTGCGGCCGCGGCGTGTTGAGGATTTCCAGTGGTGACCGGTCGTCGAGGGGGAACGCGCCGTTGGCGGTGGCCTCGGTGAACCAGAGATCGGTCAGCTCCTTGAGCTTGTCGGGGTGTTCCGCCGCGAGGTCGTGTACCTCGGAACGGTCGACGTCGGTGTGGTAGAGCTGCCACACGTCGTCGTCGAAGTTGCTCCAGCCGCTGATCGTGGGGTGCGTCGTCACGGCCTTCCAGCCGTCGTGCCAGATCCCGCGAGAGCCGAGCATCGAGTAGAACTGGGTGGATCTGGCGGACTGCGCCGACGGATCTTCGAAGCTGTAGCGCATGCTCACCCCGTCGAGGCGGCTCTGTCGGTGTCCCTTGATCGTCTCCGGCACCTGCACGCCCAGGCAGTCGAGCACGGTGGGCACCAGATCGACGGCGTGGTGGTACTGGTGGCGGGTCTCGCCGCCGTGCCCGAGTACCGAGGGCCAGGAGATGATGCACGGGTCGGCGGTGCCGCCGTTGAACTCGTAGCGCTTCCACATCTTGAACGGCGTGTTGAAGGCCATCGCCCAGCCGTTCGCGTAGTGGTTGTAGGTCTTCGGGCCGCCCAGCTCGTCGAGCATCGCGAGGTTGGCGTCGAGGTCGTCGGGGATGCCGTTGAACAGCTTGTTCTCGTTCACCGATCCGTTCGGGCCGCCTTCGCCGCTCGCGCCGTTGTCGGAGACCAGGATGACCAGCGTGTTGTCCCGTTGCCCGGTCTCCTCCAGGTGGTCGAGGAGCCGGCCGATGTGGTGGTCGGCGTGGGCGAGGAACCCCGCGTAGACCTCGGCCATCCGCGCGAAGAGCCGCTTTTCCCGATCGGACAGGGAGTCCCACGGCTTCGTGTAGTCCAGCGGAGGGAACGGCTGCCCGTCCGGGCCCTGGCGGGTCTCGGGCGTGCCGATCGGGTTGATCGGCGGCAGCTCGGTGTCGGCCGGCACGATGCCGAACTCCTTCTGCCGCGCCAGCACGGATTCCCGTAGTGCGTCGTATCCCATGTCGAAGCGGCCCCGGAACCGTTCGATCCACTCGCGCGGCGCGTGGTGCGGGGCGTGGCACGCCCCCGGCGCGTAGTAGAGGAAAAACGGCTTGTCCGGCGCGATCGCCTTGGCGTCCTTGATGAATTCGATCGCCTTGTCGGTGATGTCGTCGGTGAAGTGGTAACCCTCCTCGGGCGTCTTCAATTGGTCCACGGGGTGGTTGTCGTACACGAGGTCGGGGTACCACTGGTTCGTCTCGGCGCCGAGGAACCCGTAGAACCGCTGGAAACCACGGCCGGTCGGCCAGTTCCGCCGCGTCGCGGCGAGGTTCATCTCGTCGGTCGGGCACAGGTGCCACTTGCCGACGCTGTAGGTGTTCCAGCCCTGCTCCTCGAGGATCTCGGAGATCATGCCGTTTTCCGGCGGGATGGTGCCGTTGGCGTTCGGGAAACCGATCGCCGCCTCGGTGATGCACGCCATCGCGTTGCGAGTGTGGTTGCGGCCGGTGAGCAGGCAGGACCGGGTCGGTGAGCACAGCGCGGTGGTGTGCCATTGTGTGAACCGCACGCCGTCGGCCGCGATGCGGTCGATGTTCGGGGTGTCGATGACACCGCCGTAACAGCTCATCGCGGAGTACCCGACGTCGTCGAGAACCATGTAGACCACGTTCGGCGCGCCCTCGGCCGCCTGTGGTGGCTCGAACGGTGCCCAGTCGGGCACTGAGTCGCGGATGTCGACGTTGATCTTGCCCTGGAACGAATTGCTCATGTCACTCCTCAGCTCGCGCGACGGCGCCCGGCTTCACGTGCCCCATCCGACCTCGCACGACGGCGACCGGCCTCACCTGCGCCAGGTGAACATCGCAGGTGCCGGGCTCACGCGAGCGCGCCGACGCCCTTGCCGACCAGAACCGCGCCGATGACGAGCAGGAGGACCGCCATCACGACGGCGTTGTTGTGTTCCAGCCAAGCCCGCAACGAAGTCAGCGCCGGCGTCATGCGTTTCCTCGCCACGAGATAGCCGACGACGGGAACGAGCACGGTCGAAGCCGCGACGACGGTGTAGACCGCCACCGCGACCACGTTCTCGGCGACGGACAGGCCACCGCCAGCGACCACGGCACCGGCGGCCACCGCCATCGCGAGGTTCTTGGGGTTGACCGCCGAGAGCAGGAAGCCGAGTCCGACGGCCTTCAGGGGGGTGAACCGGTCGATCGTCGCCATCCAGGTGGGCAGCTCGGCCTGCGTGCCGGGCTTCGGCCTGGCGCGCCACTGTCCGAACGCGAGCGCCAAGCATCCGACCCCGAGCAGCAGGAGGATGCCGGCCGTGACGGTCGACGGGCCGGTGCCCTCCCCCGTTCCCGTTGCCACACCGAGGACCAGCGCGACCACGGTGGTGGTGACGACGATTCCGGCGACCCACCCGAGCAGGTACCCGACGCTCGCTCCGCCGGCCCGTGGTGCGAGCAGCATCAGGATGACCGCGATGATGGGCACGGGCGAGATCGCGATGCCGACGGCGAACGGCAGCAGGTCGCCGATGACCCCGTTCACGGTGCCCTCGGCAGACCGAGCGCGGGCCCGGTGTCAGACCGGAATGCCGGTTCCGGGCCGGCGAGAGTTGTCATTCGCGAACCCTGGGCGCGCGACGCGGGTGATCGCGTCACCCCTGGCGAGCGAGAAGTCCCGCGCAGGTCACCCGGGAAGGGTGATGACGCGCGGTCCGGGCCGCTGGGAACGTGTGCCGACGTCGCGCACAGCAGGCAGGGGCACAGATGGCCACCGCGCACACGGGGCAGGGACGTCGGCAGGCCGTGGCCGCGAAGCCCGGCCCGACCACGGACATGGTGTGGATCGGCGGGCGCACGTTCGCGATGGGCTCCGACGAGCACTACCCGGAGGAGGCCCCGGTCCACGACGTGACCGTCGGCGGGTTCTGGATCGACCCCACCGCGGTGCGCAACCGCGACTTCGAGCGCTTCGTCCGGGCCACGGGCCACGTCACGCTCGCCGAGCGCGCACCCGATCCGGCGGACTATCCGGACGCCCTGCCCGAGCTCCTCGTGCCGGCATCGTCGGTGTTCGTCGCACCGCGGCACGCGATCGACGTGCGCGACGCCTACCACTGGTGGAGCTCCGTGCCCGGTGCGGACTGGCGGCACCCGGCCGGCCCGGGCAGCTCGATCCGCAAGCGACCCGATCATCCCGTGGTACACCTGGCCTGGGAAGACGCCGAGGCCTACGCACGCTGGGTGGGCAAGGACATCCCCACCGAGGCGGAGTGGGAGCTCGCCGCGCGGGGCGGGCTCGAGCGCGCCACCTATGCGTGGGGCGAAGAGCTCGCCCCCGGCGGCAGGTGGATGGCCAACACCTGGCAGGGCCGGTTCCCGTACACGAACACCGGCGCCGACGGTTACCTGGACACCGCGCCGGTCGGGCGCTACCCGCCGAACGGCCACGGCCTCCACGACATGATCGGCAACGTGTGGGAGTGGACCTCGGATTGGTACTCCACGCACGACGCCCGGCCCGGTTCGTGCTGTGGCCCGAGCCCGCGAGACCGCAGCATCGGACGCGGTGAACGCGTCCCGCGCAAGGTGATCAAGGGCGGCTCGTACCTGTGCGCGCCGGACTACTGCCGCCGCTACCGCCCAGCCGCCCGCATGGCGCAACCCATCGACACCGCCACCTGCCACGTCGGCCTCCGCTGCGTGGTCCGGCCCTGACCCTCGGAAGGAGAGCTGTCCCGTGCTGACCACCTGGCGCGACGGCGCCGCGAAGAAGGCCATCACCGAGTTCGTCGAGCAGGCAGCGGAGGTGCCGGCTGACGAACGGGTGGCCGCATTCGACAACGACGGCACGCTCTGGTGCGAGAAACCGGCCCCGATCCAACTGGACTTCATCCTCCGCCGCCTCGTTGCCGTGGCCGACGAGTCGCCCGAACTGCGCTCGCGCCAGCCCTGGAAAGCCGCGTACGAGAACGACCTGGCCTGGTTCGAGGCCGTGGTCGCCGCACACTACGCCGGGGACGACACCCAGCTCCCCGCACTCGCCGCCGGGATACTGGAGGCCTATTCCGGCGTCGGCGTCGAGGACTTCGAAGCCCAGGCCAACGAGTTCCTCACCACCACGCAGCACCCCACGTTGCGCAGGCCGTACGTGCAGTGCGCCTACGCGCCGATGGTCGAGCTGCTGGCCTACCTGCGGGACAACGGTTTCACTACGTACATCGCGTCCGGCGGCGGCCGCGACTTCATGCGGCCCATCAGCCAAGCGGTTTACGGCGTGCCGCGCGAGCAGGTCATCGGCAGCACCGCGACACTGTCCTATGAGGACGACGAACACGGCGGAACCATCCGCCACCAGCCCGTGCTGGACTACCTCGACGACGGCCCGGAGAAGCCCATCCGCATCTGGAGCCGCACCGGGCGCCGGCCGCTGCTGGCCGCGGGCAACGCCAACGGCGACGTCCCCATGCTCCGTTTCACCCACCACACCGGCAAACCGACCCTGCGCCTCCTCGTCCTGCACGACGACCCCGACCGCGAGTTCGCCTACACCACCGGCGCCGAACAGGCACTCGACCAGGCCCACCGCGACGGCTGGACGGTCATCAGCATCCGCGATGACTGGCACACCGTGTTCTGAGTCATCGCCGGTGAGCCGCTTGCCCGTTCATCGCGGGTGTGTCAGTCGACTAGCCGAGCACCCGAACGCGGCTCGGATCGGGCCAGTCCGCAGGCGGACGGTCGAAATACACGTACTCGAGGTAGCTCAGCCTGCCGTCGTCGGCGAAGAGGATCACTTCACCTGGGGCCTCCTCGCCGGCGGGCAGCACCTCGAGTTCCGACGGCACGAGCCGCGAAGCCACCCGGGCGATCGGCGCGGAGTCACTCGTGAGCAGGTCCACCGAGGGGCAGCCACAGCCGCAGCGCCCGACGACGACGGCGGACCTCGATTGTTCACGCAGCTCCGGCGCACCGACGAAGTCGGACGAGAGCAAGAGGTCGAGCATCAGCCGTTCCTGGCCGGTGAGCGGCCTCGGAGGATCGGTCTCCACCGGTTGAGCGTGCCCTATCCGGCGGGCTGCGTTCAACCGAGATTGGGTGCCGCCGGTCGAGTGAAGAACGCGCGCCGATGATCTCGCGGCGCGCGGCGTCATTCCCCCACGGACACCCGATCGCCGCCGCGCACCAGCCGGATCGGGCCGTCGAAGGCGGAAGCCGCGGTGGCGTGCAAGTTCGAGAGCCACGAAGCGTCGCCGCAAGCGAAGTGGGTCAACGCCAGCGAACGGGCGGTCTCGACGAGGTAGCCCGAACTGGCTTGGCCGTCGGCCGGCATTCCGGACCGGCAGCCGAGGACGGTGAGGTGCATGGTCGCATTCCGATCGACTGGGGTTCGTTGGGCTTCCGCGCAGCATGACCGGTCCGGACCACTGGGACAGCCCGGCGCGGGAAAGAGCTACCGCACGATTGGCACTGCCTATCGAGCACCACTCACACGTCGAAGACCAACCGCGGCGAACGGGACCGGGAGACGCAGATCATCATCGACTTGCCCGACGCACGTTCCTCCTCCGTCAGCACCGAATCCCGGTGCTCGACCTCGCCGTCCAGCACAGGCGTCTCGCACGTGCCGTACGTACCCTCGCGGCACGACCACGGCACGCCGACGCCGGCGAGGTCGAGCGCGTCCAGGATCGGCTCCGTCTCCCCCCACCGAGACCGTCTGCCCCGACAGCGAGGCGAAGACCTCGAACGACTCGGCCGGTCCGAAGTCGACCGAGCGCGGGTGGAAGCGCTCGATCCGCAACCGGCCCACCGGGCACAGCTTCACGACGGCCGCGAGCAGCGGCTCCGGCCCGCAGCAGTACACGACGTGACCCGCGGTCACGATGGCCGTCAGCGGCAGCAGGCCGTGCTCTTTCTCTCGGCAGCACGCGGACCCGGTCGCCGTACGCGCCCAGCTCCTGCAGGGACGCCATCCGCGAGCGCCGCCGGCCGCCGTAGTACAGCGTCCACTCGGTCCCCTCAGCCGTGGCCGCGCAGAGCATCGGCAGCAGTGGCGTGATGCCGATGCCGCCGGCCACGAACGAGTAAGCGGGCGCCGGGACCAGCTCGAAGTTGTTGCGCGGGTCGCTCACCCGCACCGACGCACCGGGCTCGAGCGGGTCGTGCAGGTACTAGGAGCGGCCCCGGCCCGGATCCTCGCGCAGCACCGCGATGCGCCAGAGGTCCCGCGAGGCCGGGTCGCCGCACAGCGAGTACTGCCGCGTGACGCCCGGGCGTACCTCGACGTCGATGTGCGCGCCCGGTGTCCACGCCGGCAGCCCGTCGCCGCTCAGCGCGAGCGACACCACGTCCTCGGCCTCCGTGGTCCTGGCCGTCACCCGTACCTGCCGCACGTGTCCTCCTCCGCTTCGTGATGCGTCCAGAGTGGGCACCCCGCGCGGGCTAGAGGGCCTCCTTCGCCGATTTCGACTCGCCTGATCGGAAATTGCAATAGACTCGCTCCGGCCCGGATCGGGGCACCGATTCTGTTTCGCAATGGCCCGATAAAAAACGCTGATAACACCGTCGCCGAAAACGACCGACAACCGCCGCCGAGAACGAATAACACCGTTCAGAGGCCATACAAAAGCGCAAACAGCCTTCCCCACCGTTCATCCTCCGGACATTCCGGCATGCTGCAATTCGCCGGCATCAGCGAGGAGATCGAAGGGAAATTTGGTGGGCCACATCCGGATTCGGGGAGCAACCAAGCGTTTCGGTGCCGTGACCGCGGTCGACGGGGTGACGCTGGACATCGCCGACGGCGAGTTCCTAGTGCTGCTCGGGCCGAGCGGGTGCGGCAAGTCCACGCTGCTGCGCGCCTTCGCCGGGCTGGCCCCGCTCACGGCCGGGCAGCTCGAGCTCGACGGGCGCGACATCACCCACACCCCGCCACGCGAGCGCGACCTGGCGATGGTGTTCCAGAGCTACGCGCTCTACCCGCACCTGTCGGTGGAGCGCAACATCGGCTTCCCGCTGCGCGCCCGGCGCGAGTCCCGCAAGGACGTGCAGCGCAAGGTCGGCGAGGTCGCCGCGTCGCTGGAGCTGTCCGAGCTCCTGCAGCGCCGCCCGCGTGAGCTTTCGGGCGGGCAGCGCCAGCGCGTCGCCCTCGGGCGGGCGCTCGTGCGCGACCCCGGCGCGTTCCTGCTCGACGAACCACTGTCCAACCTGGACGCGAAGCTGCGGGCCTCCACCCGCTACGAGCTCGTGGAGCTGCACCGCCGGCTGGGCACCACGTTCGTCTACGTCACCCACGACCAGGTGGAGGCAATGACGATGGCCACCCGCATCGCGATCCTCAACCAGGGCCGGCTCGAACAGGTCGGTACCCCGGCCGAGGTCTACGACGAGCCGGCGTCCGCGTTCGTCGCCGGGTTCCTCGGGTCCCCGCCGATGAACCTCTTCCCCGCCACCGTCGTCTCGCGCGGCGGCGAGCTCGTCGCGGTCGCGCCCGGGCTCGAAGTCCCGCTCGGCCATCGCGGCGAGCTGACCGACACCGAGGTCGTCCTCGGCATCCGTCCCGAGCACCTGCGCCCGCACGGCCCTCGGCCCGCTCTGCACGGTGTCGTGCAGCTGCTGGAGAACCTCGGCGGCGAGGAGATCGCCCACCTCACCGTCGGCTCCGCGCGCCTGTGCCTGCGCGGCCCCCGTCCACTCGGCCTCGAGCCCGGCGACGAGGTCGGGCTCGCCACCGAACCCGCCCACGTCCACGTGTTCCACCACACCACCGGCCGTCGCCTGCGCTGGCAGGACGACCACGCCGACGCCGCCCTCCCCTCCGAAGAAACCGAACAAGGAGTTCCCGCATGAGAGTCCCCCGTTCCCGCGCCGGCGGCCTGCTCGCGCTGGCCGCGCTGCTGGGCGTGTCGGCGTGCGGCGTCGGCACGCCGACCGCCTCGCAACCGTCCACTGTGGCCCAGGCCCCGCAGCTGGCCCCCGGCCAGCAGGTCTCGATCGTGTTCGAGAGCTACAACTTCGGCCTCGCCGGCACCTGGACCGACACGTTCAACGAGCTCATCGGCCAGTTCGAGAAGAAGTTCCCGAACATCAAGGTCACGCCGCAGAAGCCCAACGGCAGCGACCCGAACCCGGCCCACAACTCCACCTCCAGCGTGCAGACCGAGATCGCCGCCGGCAACCCGCCGGACGTCGCGCAGCTCGGCTTCGACACCCTCGCCTTCGCCTCGGGCCAGCTCGGCGCGCAGCCGCTCGACGACCTGTTCGGCAAGAGCGAGGTCGACTCCGAGTTCGGCGGGCAGTTCCCCTACGCGAACGCCATTCGCGCCATCGGCAACGTCGACGGCAAGACCTACGGTGTGCCGTTCGTGCTCTCCACGCCGGTGCTCTATTACAACGCCGCGCTGTTCAAGCAAGCCGGCCTGAACCCGGACAAGCCGCCGAAGACGTGGGCTGAGGTCCAGCAGGACGGCGCCAAGATCAAGCAGGCCACCGGCAAGGACGGCGCCTACGCCGACTGTCTCGTGCGCTCGGCGAGCGACTGGTGTTTCCAGAGCCTCGTGCGCTCGGCCGGCGGCCGAGTGCTGTCGCAGGACCGCAAGCAGCTGACCTACGACCAGGCGCCGACCGTGCAGGCCGTGAAGCAGATGCAGGACATGGTCACCTCGGGTGCCATGCCGAAGCTCAGCCAGGTGCAGGCCACCGCCGCGTTCCCGCGTGGCGACCTCGGCATGATGCTGGAGAGCAGCGCCGCGCAGGGCGGCTATCTCAAGGGCGCCCAGGGGGCCGGCTGGGAGCTGCGCGCCGCGCCGATGCCCAGCTTCGCGGACAAGCCGACCGTGCCGACCAACTCCGGTGCCGCGCTGTACGTCTTCTCCAAGGACCCGGTCAAGCAGCGCGCCGCGTGGGAGCTCATCAAGTTCCTGACCAGCCCGCAGGCGTACGACGTGATCACCAGCAAGATCGGCTACCTGCCGCTGCGCCTCGGCCTGCTCGACGACCCGGCCCACCTCAAGCCGTGGGCGGACAAGAACCCGATGATCAAGCCCAACGTGGCGCAGCTACAGCACGTGGAGCCGTGGGTCGCCTTCCCGGGCACCAACTTCCAGCAGATCCGGGACACGATGATGGACGCCGTCGAGAAGTCGGTGTTCCAGGGCGCGGACCCGCAGTCGTCGCTCACCGCCGCGGCGAAGCAGACCGCCGCGCTCCTGCCCGGCGGCGGCAAGTGAGGCCCGCGCCGCCCGAGCTGACCCTGATCCAGCTGAGCGATCCGCACATCTGCGCCGACGGCGCGCTCCTGCACGGGGCCGTCGACACCTTCGCCACGCTGGACACCGCGCTCGGGACGATCCGGTCGTCCCGGGCGCGGGTCCACGGCCTGCTGCTCACCGGCGACCTGGCCAACGAGGGCAAGCCCGAGTCGTACCGCAGGCTCGCCTCGGCGCTGGTCCCGGCAGCGGCCGAGCTCGGCGCGGAAGTCGTGTACGCCATGGGCAACCACGACGAGCGCGCCGCGTTCCGCCGGGAGCTGCTGCCCGGGTCGCCGGATCCGATGGCCCCGGTGGACTCGGTGCACTGGATCGAAGGCGTCCGGGTCGTCGTGCTGGACAGCAGCACACCGGCCCGGCCCGACGGGCGGCTCGAGCCCGCCCAGCTGGAG
Source organism: Amycolatopsis sp. 2-15 (assembly GCF_030285625.1). Classification (NCBI taxonomy): domain Bacteria; kingdom Bacillati; phylum Actinomycetota; class Actinomycetes; order Pseudonocardiales; family Pseudonocardiaceae; genus Amycolatopsis; species Amycolatopsis carbonis. The sequence goes on along the minus strand of NZ_CP127294.1, from coordinate 6,330,384 downwards.
TGGCTGCGCGACGAGCTGGCGAGCCCGGCCCCGCGCGGCACGCTCCTGGTCGTGCACCACCCGCCGCTCCCCTCGCCCGTGCCGTCGGCGCACCTGCTCCGGCTGCACAACGCGGACGAGCTGGCGGCGGCGCTGGCCGGCACGGACGTGCGGATGATCGTCACCGGCCACGCCCACCACACCGGCTGCGGGTCGCTGGCCGGGATCCCGGTGTGGGTCGGGCCCGCGCTGGCGTATCGGTCGGACCCGCTCCCGCCGCCGGGGCGGATGCGCGGGCGCGTGGGCGCGGGGATCAGCCGCATCGACCTGATCGACGGGACGTTCGTCGCCACGGCGGTCGAGCTCGGCGACGCGCCGGTGGTGTACGACGAGGACAAGGAGGAACGCGTGCGCTACGCCCTGGACAAGTTCTTCAAGGACGAGTGAGCGATGTTCGTCGAAATCCCGGCGCCCGTGGTGGTGGTCCCGTCGCGCGTGGCCCGGCCGGCCCTTGCGCGGCGGCTGCTGCGCGGGGCGCCGCCGTACCTCTACCTCCTGCCGGCGCTGGCCCTGCTGGTGATCTGGACCTACCGGCCGCTCGTGCAGACAGCGCAGCTGTCGTTCTTCTCCTGGAACCTGCTGCCCACGCAGCCGGCGACTCCGGTGGGGTTGGACAACTACGTTCGGCTGTTCCAGCTGCCCGCCGTCGGCCAGTCGGCGCTGCGGACCCTGGAGGTGATCGGGGGCCTGATCCCGTTCACGCTCCTGGTCCCCGTGCTCGTCGGTCTGCTCGGGCAGCGCGTGCGGGGCCGGGCGCGGGCGGTGTACCAGGCGCTCGTGTTCGCTCCGCTGCTGGTCGCGCCGGTCGCGAGCGCGACCGTGTGGGAGTGGCTGCTCGAACCGTCGGGCGGCGCGGTGAACCGCGTGCTGGGCACGCACGTGAACTGGCTGCACGACATCACGTGGGCGCAGCCCGCGATCATCCTCGTGACCGGGTGGCACCTGATCGGGTTCGCGGTGCTCGTGGTGTCGGCGGGGCTGTCGAACATCAACAGCGACTACACCGAGGCGGCCATGATCGACGGCGCCTCCCGCGGCCAGATCACCCGCTGGATCACGCTGCCGCTGCTGTCGCCGACGCTCGTGTTCCTGGCGCTGATGACGGCGCTGCTGTCGGCGCAGTGGACCTTCCCGCTGATCGACACGATCACGCAGGGCGGCCCGTCGGGCGCCACCACGAACGTCTACTACCTGTTGTGGGACTACAGCTTCCACACCTTCGACGCCGGGCTCGGCACGGCGGCGGGAATGGTGCTGTTCGTGGTGTTCGGCATCGTCGCCGCGGGGCTGGTGCTGCTCAGCGAGAAACTGTCCGTCCACGACGACTGAGGAGGCGTCCATGGTGGATTTCGTTCCGGGTGCGAGCTCGCGTCTGCGGGCCCTGCCCGGGCACCTGGCGCTCGGCGCGCTGGGCGTGCTGTGCGTGTTCCCGATCTACTGGCTCTACGCTACCTCACTGCGCCGGCCCGACCAGGTGCTGTCGCTCTCGCCGATCCCGTGGCCGCTGTCGCTCGGCAACTACGCCGAGGCGATCCAGCTGGTCGACATCCCGCAGCTGCTGATCAACACGACGCTGGTGGCACTGCTGACGGCGCTGGGCCAGCTGCTCACCGGGCTGCTGGCGGCATATGCGTTCGCCGGGTGGAACTTCCCGCTCAAGCGGCTGTGCTACCTGCTGTTCGTGGGCACCTGGCTCGTGCCGTTCCAGGTGACGATGCTGCCCAACTATGTGCTGCTGCTGCAGCTGGGCCTGCTCAACACCCTCGGCGGCGTGGTCGTACCGAACCTTTGCTCGGCCCTGGGTGTGATCCTGCTGCGCCAGCACCTCGACGGCTTCCCCAAGGAGCTCCTGGAAGCGGCCAAGATGGACGGTCGCTCCTCCTGGCGTACCTTGTGGACGGTCGTGGTGCCCAACCTGCGCGCCCCGCTGGCCGCCCTGGCGATCCTGCTGTTCGTCACGGCCTGGAATGAGTACTTCTGGCCCGCGATGGTGCTGCAGCGCAGCAACGACGTGCTGCAGCTCGGGCTGCGCAGCTTCATGATCAGCGAGGGCGGCCAGGGCACGTACTGGGGACCGCTGATGGCGGTGGCCGGCCTGGCCTGCCTGCCGATCTTCGCGCTGTATCTGGTGTTGCGCCGTCACATCGTGAACGCGTTCGTGCGGTCCGGGCTGAAGTGACACGCGGCGAACTCGCTGGACGAGCGCACCGGCGGCAGCGGTGTCGTCGGCCCGGTCGTCATGATCTGATCGACTTGTGTGCCGGCGGACTGGAGAACGGGCCGGCGGCGTCGAGACATTCCAGAAACGAATCCCGCAGCCGATCGTCCTGATCGTCACGCCACACCGCGTAAAGGTCGACGGCGGGCACCGGATCGTAGAGCGGAACCGCGACCGTCCGCGCGCCACCCGCGACGGCACCGGCGAGCATCGCCCGCGAGATGGACGCGAAACCCACGAGGGATCGCGCCGTCACCAGGATTTCGGTCGTAGCCGGGTGATCGATCTCGTGCACGACGTCGAGCCCGATGCCTGCCTCGTCGGCGGCCCGGACGATCGCGTCGTACATGGCCGGGCACAGCTCCCGTTCGAACAGCACGCACGGCTGACCGGCCAGCTCGGCGAAGGGCACTCCGGGGCGCCCGGCCCACTTGTGCCGCTGCCGCACGACGGCGACAAGCGAAAGCCGCATCAAACGCCGGTAGCGGAACTTCGCCGTGGCCGGGCGGCCGTAGACCAGCGCCACGTCGAGCGCGCCGCGCTCGAGCGCCTGGAGCTGCGGCCCGGTCCGCTTCTCCTCCAGTACGACGGCCACGTCGGGGCGGTCGGCCTGCATCTTCTCCATGACCGACGGCAGCACGTGCTGCGCCGCGGGGAAGTTGTAGCCGACGCGGATCGTGCCGGAGCGACCGGCGGCCGCCTTGCGGGCGGGTCGCCCGGCCTGCTCGACCAGGCGCACGAGCTCACGCGCCTCGACCTCGAACGCCTGCCCCGCCCGAGTCAGGTGGACCTCGTGGGTCGTCCGCGCGACCAGTTCCACGCCGAGGGTGCACTCGAGACGTTGCAGCTGCTGGCTCAGTGATGGCTGCGTGAGGTGCAGCCTCAGGGCGGCGCGGCCGAAGTGCAACTCGTCCGCGATCGCCAGGAAGGCCAGCACGTGCCGGTACTCCATCACCACCTCCGCGACCCGTGGTGAGTCATCTTCGCCCGCCAAGGCGAACACGCCGTGAACGGACCTCGAACCCGGGCGCGGCATGACGAACCTCAAGGGAGCCGGAGCCGGCCGCAAGCGATTCGGCAAGTTCCTCGCGTGAGGCTCACGCGATGCGCGCCTCCTCCCGCGCGGGCGCCTCGAACGGCCCGGCAGCCTCCAGGCAGTCGAGGAACGCGGTGCGCGGCCCGTGGGGCCCGTCGCCCTCGCGCCAGACGGCGTAGAGGTCGATCATCGGGACCGGGTCGTAGAGCTGGACCCACGTCGGGCGCACGCCACCGGCGGTCCCGATGCCGAAGATGCCGCGCGACACCGACGCGAAGCCGACCAGCGGCTTGACCGAGACGAGGATGCCCGTCGCCACCGGGTCGTCGACCACGTGCGCGACACTGAGCCGCACACTCGCGCGCTCGGCCGCGGTCATGATCGCGTCGTACATCGCCGGGCACTTGTCGCGGGAGAACAGGATGCACGCCTGCCGGGCGAGCTCGGCGAACGGCACGCCCGGGCGGCCGGCCCAGCGGTGCCCCTGCCCGACGATGGCGATCATCGGGAGGCTCATCAGCCGCCGGTGGCGGAAGTCGCTGGTGACGGGGTGCCCGTAGACGAGCGCGACGTCGAGCTCCCCCTCCGCCAGGGCGGTGAGCTGCGCCCCGGTGCGCTTCTCCTCCAGCTTGACCGACAGCTGCGGGTGCTGCGTGTGCATCATCGCCATCGTCGCCGGCAGAATGTGCCGCCCGGCCGGGAAGTTGTAGCCGACGCGGACCGTTCCCGTCCGCCCCGCGGCGGCCTCGCGGGCCGAGTCGGCCGCCTTCTGCGCCTGCGCCATGATCGCGCGGGCGTCCACCTCGAACGCCCGCCCGGCCGAGGTCAGCCGCACCTCGTGCGACGTCCGGTCCACGAGCTGGACCTCCAGCGTCCGCTCGAGCCGCTGCAGCTGCTGGCTCAAGGACGGTTGCGTCCGGTGCAACCGCGCCGCCGCCCGCCCGAAGTGCAGCTCCTCGGCGACGGCGAGAAAGCCCTCCAGATGCCTGAACTCCATTTCCAGCCTCCGCACGGTGGTGGTCGCCAGCGTCGTCCACTCGTGAGAACGGGCGGTGAACCTCCGTTGCAGGCCGCAAGACACCCGGATTAGCTGCTGGTGCCACGGCCGGGCTCATCCGGCCCGTCGACACCGAAGTCCACCGTGGACCATTCACTCAGAGGCTCTCGGTGAAGAAGGCCGACAGCTTGTCCACCGCTGGGGCCACGTACTGCTCTTTGTCGTAGAGGTCGACGTGGCTCGCGCCCTCCACGTGGTGCAGCTCCTTGGGGCCGGTGGCCCTCTGGAAGGCCTCGATGCTCATCCACGCGGTGACCGCGCGCGTCCCCACGATCATCAGGAGCGGCCGCGAGCCGATGAGCGGCACGGCGGCGAAAGTGTCGAACGTGGCGAACTTGTCGATGCTGGTCCAGTCGAAGAACTCGGCCGAGCGCAGGTGGTGGCCGCGCGCGGTGCGGTAGTACTCGAAGCCCTCCGCGCCGTGCTCCCCGCCGAGAGCGCGGGCCTGTTCGACGGTCTCGGGGAACAGCGTGAGCGGCGCGGGCTTCTCACCGGCAGCGGTCGCGGTGCGGGCCTGGGCCGCGGCGCCCAGCATGCCTTCGAACACGGCTGGGTCCTGCGTGCCGTCGGCGCCGAAGCGGAACTGGCGGTGCATGTCGACGGCGCTGACGGTGGCCACCGCTTTCACGCGGCGGTCGCTGCCGGTGGCCGAGAGCACGTAGGCGCCGGACGCGCAGATGCCGAGCTCGCCGATGCGCTCGGCGTCCACTTCGGAACGGGTGGTCAGGAACGACACGGCGGCCTTGAAGTCCTCGACGCGCTGGGCCGGGTCTTCCAGGCCACGCGGCTCGCCGCCGCTCTCGCCCTGGTAGGCGGCGTCGAACGCCAGCGTCACGAACCCGCGTTCGGCCAGGCGCGCCGCGTAGAGGCCGGCGGCCTGCTCCTTCACCCCGCTGGCGGGGTGACCGACGACCACGGCCGCGCTCGGGCCACCGGCCTCGGCCGGGAGGTGGAGGTGGCCGGCGAGCCGGACGCCGGCGCTGTCGAAGGTGACGTCGATCTTCGGCACGGGATGCTCCCTGGGGAAACTGTGCCCGGCGGGGTGCCGGGGCCTGGCTCCACAATCCGGCCGGACCGAGGAGACCAACAGAGACAGGTTTCCGGGTGGCTAAGATCCTGGCCCTCTTGCCCGCAGCCGGCCGGGCGCAGAATGAACGCATGACCACTCCGTCCGGCCCCGCGCGGCTCGGCGACTTCCTCAAGGCGCGCCGCGCCCAGCTGACCCCTCGCGACGTCGGGCTGGCCGAGAGCGGCGCCCGCCGCAAGGTCGCGGGGCTGCGCCGCACCGAGGTCGCCCAGCTGGCGGCCATCAGCGTCGAGTACTACACCCGGCTGGAACAGGGCCGCGTGCAGGCGTCGGCGACGGTCCTGGCCACGCTCGCCCGCGCGCTGCTGCTGGACGACGACCAGCAGACCTACCTCTACGACCTCGCCGGCAAGGCTGACGCCCGCCCGCGCCGGCGCCGCACCGGGCAGCACATGCGGCCCGCCATCCGGCGGCTGCTCGACCAGCTCACCGAGACCCCGGCGATCGTGCTCGGCAAACGCCTCGACATCCTGGGCTGGAACACGGCCGCGACCGCCCTGTACGTCGACTTCGCGCAGATCGCGCCCGCGCGGCGCAACTACGTGCACCTCCTGTTCACCGAGCCGGCGTTGCGCGACCTGCACCCGCACTGGCAGCGCGACGCGCGCATCGCCGTGTCCGCCCTGCGCATGGAGGCGGCCACCGATCCCGACGACCCGGAGCTGGCCCGCCTCGTCGGCGAGCTTTCCGTGCAGAGCGTGGACTTCCGCACATGTTGGGCCGAGCACCGCGTCACCAGCGCGGGCTTCGGCACCAAGAACTACCGGCACCCGCTCGTCGGTGACCTCACGCTGGACTGCGACACCTGGCTCAGCCCCGATGACTCCGGCCAGCGCCTGATGGTCCTCACCGCCGAGCCTGGCACCCCTTCGCGAGACGCCCTGGACATCCTGCTGTCCTGGAACGCTGAGCACTCGGCGGCCGAGCGGTGACGTGGACCGCTTCGGGAACTGGCCGCGCTTTCGGCTTCGGAGTCGCTGGAGCTCAGCGCCGGACCCGGCGACGCCTGGGTGGAAGTCGGTTTCGTCCTCGTCGACGGGATGCTGTTCGTCCGCGCGTTCCGCGGTCGGCGCTCCCAGTGGTTCCAAGCCGCCGCCGACCACCGCCGGGGCCGCATCCGGGGCGGGACGCTGAGCCGCGCTGTCGCGTTCGCCGCGGACGGCGGGCACTCGGCCGAGATCGACGAGGCGTACCAGGTCAAGTACGGAGCCGCTGCCCTCATCGTCAACGCCGAGGCGCGAGCCGCGACGCTCCGGATCAGCCCGGCGGAGGAACCGGCCGGTCACTCCACTGTGGAGGGACGCGGCCGGCACCTCAGCACGTGAGGCTGCGCGCGAGGACGTCCTTGCGCACCTTGCCCATCGCGGTGCGCGGCAGCTCCGGCACCAGCTCCAGGCGGGTGGGCCAGTACCACTCCGTCATGCCGAGCGCGCCGAGGTGCGCGCGCAGGTCGGTGAGTGTCGGCGGCTCGGCCGCGGCCACGGCCACGACGACCGCCGCAGGCAGTTCGCCACCCGTATCGTCCGGGTAGCCGACGAGCGCGACGTCGCGCACGGCCGGGTGCGCCAGCAGCGCGGACTCCACGTCGGCGGCCGGGATCATGAGCACGCCGCCGATGCGGTCGGCGTCGCGGCCCAGGAGGCGGATGCCGCCGCGGCCGTCGGGGATCGCGAGGTCACCGGTGTCGTACCAGCCGTCGTCGTGGTCGGCCAGCACGGTGAGCTCACCGGTGTCGCGGCCGACGGTGGCCAGGCAGACGGTGGCGCCGCGGACGTAGAGCCGGCCCGGCCGTTCCGCGGTGATTTCCCCCAGGTCGGACCGCAGATCGAGTTCGCTGTCCCGGGAGATCCGGCCGACGCTGTGCAGTGCCCAGTCCGGCGGGTCGTCGGCGCGCATGAGAGTGCCGCCGGACTCGGTCATGCCCCAGCACGTGCGCAGCGGCACGCCCAGGACGCGGGCGACGTCGGCGACGAGGACGGCGGGAGTCGCGGTGCCGAGCGTGGTCACCGTCCGCAGCCGGCCGGGCCGCGCGTACGGCAGCAGCTGGGTCAGGAACACCGGCGCGATCAACAGCTGCGTCACGGCGGTCTCTTCGAGGTACGCGCCGATGACCTCGGGTTCCCAGCGGTCCGCGACGACCCCGCAGCCACCCGTGAGCAGCGGGCGCATGAGGCAGTAGAAGATGCCACCGGTGTGCGTGAGGGAGTGCGGAGTGAAGAACCGCTCGGCCGGTCCCTGGTCGTCGGCCGTGAGGTGCGCGGCGGCGGTCGCGTACTCGGTGTTGAGCGTGTGCAGCGCGCCCTTCGGCCGGCCGGTGGTGCCGGAGGTGAACAACACCAGGCAGACCTGGTCGGGATCCGGCCGGGCGTCGTCGAGGGCGACGGCGTGCCGCGTTTCCCACGGTTGTTCGAAGTGCCGCGTGAAATCGACCTCGTCCGCCGCGACCCGCGAGCCCAGCACGACCCGGTGCCGCAGTTTCGGCAGCCGCGGGGCCAGCTCCGTCAAAGCCGCCGCGTGGTCGTAGCCGTCCCAGACGTCGGCCGTCACGCACACCGACGCGCCGACCCGGGCGAGCACGCGCTCCAGCTCACGCGACCGGATCGTCGGCATCACGGGCGCCACCAGTGCGCCGACCCGGAAGCAGGCCAGCAGCAACGGATTGACCTGCCACACGTTCGGCAGCTGTACGGCCACGACCTGCCCCGGCCCCACGCCCAGCTCGGTCAGCGCCCCGGCGTAGCGCTCGACGGACCGCGCGTACTCGCGATAGGTCAGCCGGGTCGTTTCGCCGGTCGCCGTCCGAAGCGCGATGAGGGCGGTCGCGTCCGGCGTCTCGTCGCGCCACCGCACGAGGTCCTGCAGCGGATTTCCTTCCCGCCAGAAGCCTTCCGCGCGAAAGCGGTCCACAACGGATGGTGGCGGCCGGAGGCTGAACACCGTCGTCCCCGGTCCGGGCGTGAACACGTCGGTGATGGCCGGCCCCTTCGGCTCGCAGGCGGTGAACGGCACGACCACCCTAGAGCCGCACGCCCACCCGGCCGAGGCCCGGCCGGGCAGATTTCCCGGCCGACCGGGCAACGCAAATCGCGCTCCGCGCGTATACCTCTCGAACCGAGGGGGAACCGATGACCGACCCGACCGAAGCCGAGGTCAAGGCGGCCGGCCGATGGCTGGCGAAACACGACGTCCCGGCGAGCCGGCTCACGCCGTTACTCGTCCGGCGGCTCGGCGTGCGCGCGGGCGCGCGACCCGGGCCGACGTGGACCGGGATGCTCGCCGGACTGCTGCTGATCGCGTTCGGCTCGTTCGCGGTGCAGTTCCTGTCACTGCTGCCCGGCGTCGACCACGACGACCTGCCCGAAGGCCGTGCCGCCTTCTGCCTCTTCGCCGGGCTGCAGCTCCTCCTCTGGTTGCCGGTGCGGTGGGCCGACCGGCGCACCGCGGCCTGGCTCGGCTCGACCGCACCCGCGCCGCGACCTTCGTGGCGCGGGGTGCTCAACGGGTGGTTCGTCGCGGCCCTGGTGATCACGTTCGGTGGTGGCGCGGCCTTGGCGGTGGCGATGGTCCTCTCGTCCGGCAGTGTCTGGGCACTGCTGTGGCTCGGGCTGCTGGCGCTGGGCACGGTCGTGGTGGCGGCAGTGCTGATCGGCGTGCTGACCCGGCCGGTGCTCGCCGACGACGAGCTCTCCCGCTCCGTCGACGGGATCCTCCGCCGCACCGAGACCTTCCTCGCGCTGCCGGCGTTCTACGCGTTGCCGGTACTCGCCGACCTCGCCACGACCAACCGCCAGCCGCCCGGGTTCGCGCCGTGGCTGATCGCGTACGTCGTGGTCGCCGTCGGTGTGCAGGCGGCAGGGCTGGTCCAGCACCGGCGCCGGGGCCGGCTAACGGTGACGGCCTGAAGCGACGGCGGGTGTCTCGGAGCGGAAGCTGCGCCCGAGCTGCTCGCCGAGGCCGAAGTAGTGGCGGAAGTTGTAGATCAGCGGGCTCCACTTCGCGGGATCCACGTGCTGCGTGCCGGGCACGACCAGCTCCGGCGCGGAGTGCACCCGCAGCACGTCGGCTTCGATGACGACGAACCCGGCGCGCTCGCGGACGGCCGCCGCGCGGGCTTCCAGCTGCAGCGGGCATTCGGCGATGCGCGGCGGCCGGACCAGCTCGGCCGGTTGCGACCGCAGACCGGCCGCGGCTCGTACCGGAAGCGGTCGCGTTTGTGCTCGGGCACCGGGTCCGCGCCCGTCAGCGGGGCGAGGCGCTCCACCGCGGCCCACTGGCCGGGGCCGGGCAGGTTGAGCACGAGGTCGGGACGCGAGCCGAGGTTGCGCGCGCCGTGGCCGCTGCGGGCCAAGCCGAGCACCACGACCTCACCGAGCGCCCAGGCCGACGACATCGGCGTGATGTTCGGGGAGCCGTCGGCGTTATCCGTGGTCAGCAAGGCGACCGGCGTGCCGAAATACAGGATGCAGGGGGCAATCGCGACATGATCGTTCACGAGCGCCCACGCTAGGCGCGCCGCGCTTCGGTCCCGGCCGAAGCGACCGGCCGGCTCAGAACTCCTCGGCGATCGAGGACCAGAACCGCAGTGCCGCTCGTTCCATCTCCAACCCCAGCCGCAGCGGGATCATGCGGCGCGCGTACGTCGGCTCGGAACCGAAGCGACGCTGCATGTCCTCGTACACCGAGATGCGTTCCTCGTGCTGCTTGATCTGCTCCCGCGCGAGGTTCACGATGTTGCCGGAGTCGCCCAGCTCGTTGAAGAACAGCTTCATCTCGGCGATGTCGCGCATCTCGAAGTGCTCGTGCGTGGGCGCGGCGAGCCACGCGCGCACGGCTTCGCGACCCTCGTCGGTGAGGCTGTAGACCTTGCGGCGCCGCCCGGTCTGCTCCGTCTCGACCTCCAGCAGCCCCATGCGCTCCAGCCGCTCCGGCTCCGAGTACAGCTGCGCGTGGGGGAAGGACCAGAAGTACCCCACCGAGTGGCCGACGGCGCGCTTGAGGTCGTACGGCGTGGACGGGCCACGCAGCCCGATCGTCCCCAGCACGACGTAGGAAGTCGTGCTCAACCGTCCGCTTGACATGCCCTCGACCCTACCGTAATTTCGCCCACAGTCCGAAACAGACGATACGATTCGGATTATCGATCTCCGGGAGTGCGACGATGGACTTGGTGAGATCGTTCCGCTGGACGGCGGAGCGCTATCCGCATCGCCGGGCCGTGGGCGGCCGGCACCCGATGACCTACGCGCAATGGGACGAACGCACCGACCGCCTCGCCGGCGCGCTGACGCGGCTGGGCGTGCGCCCCGGTGACCACGTCGCCCTCCTTCTCGCTGGTGGCGAGCCCTTGGCGAGCCTGCACCTCGCCGTGCAGAAGACCGGCGCGATCTCCGTTCCGCTGTCCACCCGCTTCAGTGCCGACGACGTGGGCTACTGCCTGCGCGACTGCTCCCCCGCGCTGCTGATCACCGACAGCACCACCGACCCGACCGTCGCCGGTATCGCCGAGCTGCCGGTCCGAGCGCACTCCGGAGCGGCGCTGGATGCACCCGAGCGAGTGACGCCGCTGGCCCGGCTGCTGGACTCCCCCGCGCCGAAGCACCAGCCGGCCGAAGGTGACACGAGCGTCATGCTCTACACGTCCGGCACCACCGGCCGGCCGAAAGGCGTGCCCCGCCGCCACTCCGCCGAGCACGCGGCCGCGGTGGCGCACCTGATCCAGACCCAGCACCGCACCGGCGAGGTCGCGCTCGGCGTGATGCCGATGTTCCACACGATGGGCATGCGCGCGCTGCTGGCCAGCATCGTCGCGGCGGGCACCTGGGTGCCGCAGGAGAAGTTCGACGCCGAGGAGTCGCTGGAGCTCATCACCGAAGAGGACGTGAGCGCGCTCTACCTGGTGCCTACCGCGTACTGGTCGCTGGTCCACACCGGACGGTTGGCGGAGGCGAAGTCCGTGCGCCGCCTCGCCTACGCGGGCGCGTCGATGACGCCGGCCCTCGCCGAGCGGCTCGACGCCGAACTGAGCCCGGAGGTCTTCGTCAACCACTTCGGCAGCACGGAGATCTACACCTTCACGATCGGGCCCGACGTGCGCCGCAAACCGGGTTGCGCCGGCCGTGCCGGGGTCTTCTCCCGCGTCCGCTTGGTCAGCCCGGCCGAGGGCGCGTCCCCGGACGACGTCGTGGCGCCGGGCGAACCGGGCCAGGTGGCGGTGTCGCTCGAGAGCCCGGAGGCGTTCAGCGGGTACTGGCACCGCCCCGACGCCGACGCGAAGTCGTTGCGCGCCGGCTGGTACTTCACCGGCGATCTCGCGACCGAGGACGAGGACGGCGACCTGTGGGTCGCGGGCCGCGTGGACGACATGATCAACTCCGGCGGCGAGAACATCTACCCCGAGGACATCGAAGACGCCCTCGTGCGCTGCCCGGCCGTGGCCGAGATCGTGGTCGCCGGGCTCCCCGACGACCGCTGGGGCAGCGCGGTCACCGCCTTCGTCGTGCCCTCGGCCGGGCACCGGCCTGAGGAAACGCTGGCACAGCTGGAGTCCTACGCCCGCGAACACTCGGGGCTGCCGTCGCTGAAACGGCCCAAGCGTTACCTGGCCGTGGCCGGCATCCCCAAGTCGGCCGTCGGCAAGATCCTGCGCCGCGAGCTGACCGCGGGCCACTACCGCCAGCTGGCGCAGCTCGTGCCGGGCGGGGAGCGCGCATGACGGCGGCCCGCATCGAAGACGTCCCCTTGCTGTGCGGCAAAGGGAAGTTCCTCGACGACCTCGACCCGATGCGCGGCTCGCTCGTCGCGGCGGTCGTGCGCAGCCCGCACCCGCACGCGCGCATCCGGTCCGTCGAGCTGTCGCGTGCCCGCGCCCACCCCGGCGTCGCGGTGGTCCTCGGGCCGGACGACGTGCTCGCGGCACTGAAGCCGTTCCCGCTCTCGCTCAAGACGCCGATTCGCTACTACCCCACCGGGACCGACAAGGTGCGGTTCGTCGGCGAGCCCGTGGCCGTCGTCGTCGCGACCGACCGCTACACGGCCGAGGACGCGGCGGAACTGGTCGAAGTGGACTACGAGCCGTTGCCGCCCGTGGTCGACTCCACGCGCGCGATCGCCGAGGACGCACCGCTGCTGCACGAGGAGCTCGGCAGCAACGTCGCCACCGACCGCACGTTCAGCTTCGGCTCGGTCGACGAGATCTTCGCCGGCGCCGCCCACGTGGTGACCGGCGAATACCGGTTCCCGCGCTACACCTCGGCCCCCATGGAGTGCTACTCGGTCGTCGCGGAGTGGCTGGAGGACGTCGACGGACCCGGCGTCACCGCCTGGGCCAACTTCCACGGGCCGTTCTCCATGGTGCCGGTGCTCGCGGCGGGCCTCGGGCTGCCGACGTCGCGGGTGCGGCTGCGCGTGCCCGCGGACATCGGCGGCAGCTTCGGCATCAAGTCGGGCATCTATCCCTACGTCGCGCTGATGGCCTTGGCCAGCAAGCACTGCGGCCGGCCGGTGCGCTGGACCGAGGACCGGGTGGAGCACCTGCTGTCGAGCTCGGCCGGGTCGGACCGGTGGATGCGGTTCGAGGCCGCCGTCGACGCCGACGGCAAAGTCGAGGCCCTGCGCGCGGACCTCGTCGACAACGTCGGCGCGTACCTGCGCCCGCCCGAGCCCAGCACGCTCTACCGCTGCTTCGGCAACATCACCGGCGCGTACGGCATCGGCGCGGTGGCGATCCGGGCCCGGGCGGTGGTCACGAACAAGACGCCCACCGGCCTCAACCGCGGCTTCGGCGGCCAGCAGCTCTACTTCGGGCTCGAGCGGATCATGGACCGCGTCGCCCGTGAGCTCGACCTCGACCCGGCGGAGATCCGGCGGCGCAACCTGATCCAGGCCGGCGCGTTCCCGTACCACACGCCCAGCGGCGGCGTGTACGACTCGGGCGACTACCCGCGGGCCTTCGAGCTGGCCCTGCGCAACGCCGACTACGAGAAACTGCGGGAGCGTCAGCGCCAGGCCCGGAAAGCCGGCGAGTACTTCGGCATCGGCATGGCGACGATCGTCGACCCCTCGGCGACCAACATCGGCTACGTCGGCCTAGCCACGCCGGCCGAGCAGCGCGCGACCGGGCGCGGGAAGTCGGGCAGCACGGAACACGTCCGGATCAGCGTCGACCCGCAGGGCGTGGTGTCGGTGCTGCTGGGCACCGTGCCCCAAGGCCAGGGACACGCCACGGTCGCGCGTCAGCTCGTGGCGCAGCGGCTGGGGCTGCCGCAGGAGTCCGTGCGGCCGGTGGTCGAGATGGACACGGCCACCACACCGTGGACCATCACCTCCGGCAGCTACTCCTCACGCTTCGCTCCCTTGCTCACCAGCGCGCTCGTCGCCGCGGCCGACAAGATCGCCGAGACGATCCGGGCGGCGGCCGGGGTGCTGCTCGACACGGACCCCGCCGGGCTGGAGCTCGCCGACGGGTTCGTGCGCAAACGCGACGCGCCCGAGGAGCGGGTGGCGTTCCGGCACGCCGCCGGACTGGTGCACTGGGACCCCGGGTCGCTGCCGGAAGGGGTGCCGGCACGGCTCTACGAGGAGGCCGCGTTCAACCCGCCCCAGGCCAAGGCACCGTCCACAGGGGACCAGATCAACTCCAGCCTGTGTTACGGCTTCGTCGCCGAGCTGGTCGCGGTGCGCATCGACCCGGTGACCCTCGCCGTGGAGGTCGAACTGGTGTCCACAGTGCACGACGCCGGCACGATCCTGAACCCGAAGCTGCTGGAAGGCCAGGTGCACGGGGCTCTCGCGCACGCGCTCGGCGGCGCGCTCTACGAGGAGCTCCGCTACGCCGATTCGGGCCAGCCCACGTCGGCGACCTTCATGGATTACTTCTGCCCCACCAGCGCGGAGGCCAGCTACCCGCTGATCAGCGACCACCTCGAGACGCCCTCGCCGTTCACCACGCTCGGCGCGAAGGGCTGCGGCGAGGGCTCGAGCATGAGCCTGCCGGTGGCGATCGCCAACGCGGTCACCGACGCGCTCGGCGTCGAGGTCACGACCCTGCCCCTGCACGGCAACGTCGTGCACGAACTACTGGAAAGGAAGGCCTGATGGCGCTCACCGGAGGCGAGATCCGGCTCGGCCGCACCCACGACGGCCAGGTCGCCGAGCTGACGCTCTCCCACGGCCGCTTCACGATCATCACGTGGGAGATGCGGCAGCGGATGGCGGAGCTGTTCGCCGAGATCGACGCCGACGACGACGTGCGCGTGGTGGTGCTGAAGTCCGACGGCGAGCACTTCTCCTCGGGCGGCGACATCCCCGGCTTCATGGAGGTCGAGCCGGTCGACTTCACCGACCTCGGCCACAACGTCACCGCGCCCTCGCGCAGCAGGAAGATCGTGGTCGCGGCCGTCGACGGCTACTGCTTCGGCGTGGGCCTGGAGCTCGTGCTGTCCACGGACATCCGGCTGGCCACGCCGCGCAGCCGGTTCGCGTTGCCCGAGATGAAGCTCGGCATGATCCCCGGCAGCGGCGGCACGCAGCGGCTCGCGCGGCTGATCGGCCTGTCGCGCGCCAAGTTCCACATCCTCACCGCCGAGCGGATCACCGGAGAACAGGCCCTCGACTGGGGCCTGGTGGCCAAGCTCGCGGCCGACCGCGACGAGCTGTACGCGGAGACGGACAAGGTCGTCGAGACGCTGCTCGGCTACTCACCGATGGCCGCGCGCACCGCCAAGGAAGTGCTCGACAAGGGCGTCGACGGGCCGCTCTACACCGGCATCGAGCTGGAACGCAAAGCGTATGCGATGCTGCGCGCGAGCCACGACTTCGCCGAAGGTGTGGCGGCGTTCATCGAGAAGCGGCCCGCGAAGTTCCAGGGGCGCTGAGCCGTGAAAGCCGCACCGTTCGCCTACGTCCGGCCCGCGACGCTCGACGACGCCGTCGCCGAGCTCGTGCGCAGCGCCGGCGAGGGCAAGGTGCTCGCGGGCGGCCAGTCGCTGGTGCCGATCCTGGCGATGCGGCTGGCCCGTCCGTCCACTGTGGTCGACATCGGGGCACTGTCCGAATTGGACTTCGTGCGCCGCGAGGGAAACGAGCTCGTAGTCGGGGCCCTGGTACGCCAGCGGACGCTCGAAGGCCACCCGCTCGCCGCGGAAGTGCCCCTGCTGCTCCTGGCGCTGCCGTGGATCGGGCACCGTGAGCTGCGCAGCCGGGGCACGGTGTGCGGCAGCATCGCGCACGCCGACCCCGCCGCCGAGCTGCCCGCCGTGGCTTGCTGCCTCGGCGCGTCGCTCGAGATCGCCGGTCCGGCCGGCCGGCGCACCGTGGCGGCGGCCGAGTTCTTCCACGGCGCCATGGCCACCTCGGTCGGCGCCGAGGACGTGCTGGCCGCGGTACGCTTCCCCGTGGCCGGCTCGGGTGAGGGCTTCGGGTTCGCCGAGATCGCGCGCCGGCACGGGGATTTCGCGCTGGCCGGGGTGGCCACGCGGTTCCGGGCCGGCGACGGGGAAGCCGTGCTGACCGCGTTCGGGGTGTCGGACCGGCCGGTCACGCGCGACGTCACCGGTCTCGGCGACGACGAGGTGGCCGACCTGGCCCGCGGCCTCGTGGACACCGCGGGCGACACCCACGGCTCGCGCGAGTACCGGCAGCGGCTCGTGGCGGCGTTGGCCGTGCGTGAGCTGGCCCGGGCCCGACGAGCGGCGGAAGGAGGATCGGCATGACCTCCCCGCCGCCACTGCCACGCCCGGTCCGCGCGGAAGCCGGCGAGCCCCTCGACGTGACGATGACCGTGAACGGCACCGAGGTGTCGCTGTCACTGCCCGCGCGCGTGACGCTCGCCGACGCGCTGCGCGACCACCTCGGCCTCACCGGCACGCACCTGGGCTGCGAGCACGGCGTGTGCGGGATGTGCACGGTGCTGGTCAACGGCTCCGCCGCCCGCGCGTGCCTGCTGTTCGCCTGCCAGCTCGACGGCGCGGACATCGTGACGGTCGAGGGCCTCGGCCGCCCCGACGACCTGCACCCGTTGCAGGAGGCGTTCGGCGCGCACCACGCGCTGCAGTGCGGGTTCTGCACGCCGGGGTTCCTGCTCAGCTCCTACGACCTGCTGGCGCACAAGCCGGACGTCGCCGAGGAAGACCTGCCCGTGGAGCTGTCCGGCGTGCTGTGCCGCTGCACCGGGTACCGCAACATCCTCTCGGCGGTGTCCGAAGTGGCCGGTGCGCACCGCGACGGGATCCCTGGGCCGCGCAACTGCGGCCGGCACGTGCTGATGGGCCACACCGCGGCCGAGCCCGGCGCCAAGTCCGCGCCCGAACCGGTGGGTGTCCGGGAGATCGAGCTGCCGCAAGGGGATCCGACGTTCACCGTCGAGGTCACCCAGGAGCTCACCGCGTCGCTGGAGAAGACGTGGGCTGTGCTGGACGACATCGACCTCGTCGCCGCGTGCCTGCCCGGGGCGGAGCTCACCGAGCACCTCGGCGACGAGAAGTACCGCGGCCGGGCGCGGGTCTCCGTCGGGCCGATCCGGCTGTCGTTCGTGGGGCTGGCGCAGGTCACCGAACGCGACGCGGCGGCGCACCGCCTGCGGGTGATCGGCCAGGGCGAGGACGCCGGGGGCGGGCGCACCCAGGCCGACATCCTCCTCGTCGCGGAGGAAGCCGGCGCCGGGACGCGACTGCGGGCGACCGCGCAGGTGTACCTGACCGGCCGGATCGCGCAGTTCGGCCGGGCGCTGGCCGGCGACGTCAGCCGGCGCATGTTCGAGCAGTTCGCCGCGGCCGTGGAGGAGACCGCGGTGTCCGGGGTGCGCACGACGGCAAGGAAGCCGCCGGGCGCACTGGCCCTCCTCGCAGCCACTCTCGTGGCGAAAGCCCGGGAATGGGGCCGGCGCCTGCGCCGGGCCGAGCACAACCCACCCACACATCCGAAAGGGACTCAACGATGAGTTCGACCGCCCCGATCGACAAGATCCTGAGCGACGCCGTCGACGCCGGCGATGTGCCCAACGTCGTGGCCATCGCCGCCGACGACAACGGCATCATCTACGAAGGCGCCGCAGGCCCGCGCGCCGCCGGCAGCGCCGACCCGGCGTCCGCGGACACGCACTTCCGCATCATGTCGATGACCAAGATGGTCACGACCACCGCCGCGTTGAAGCTGGCCGACCAAGGACAGCTCGACCTCGACGCGCCCGTGGAGCGGTACCGGCCCGAGTTCGCCGAGATGAAGGTGCTCGAGGGCTTCGACGGTGACCAGCCCAGGCTGCGGGCGCCGGCGTCGCAGGCGACCGTGCGGCAGCTGATGACGCACACGTCGGGCCTGAGCTACTGGTTCTGGAACGCCGACATCGTGAAGTGGGAGAAGGCCACCGGCATCCCGAACGTGCTGTCGGGCCAGAAGATCGTGCTGACCGCGCCGATGATCGCCGACCCCGGGACCAAGGTCGAGTACGGCACCAACACCGACTGGCTGGGCCAGGTGGTCGAGGCCGTCGCGGGCGTGACGCTCGACGTGTTCTTCAAGGAGCACATCACCGGGCCGCTGGGGATGACCGAGACGTCGTTCGCCCCGACCGGCTCGCAGCGCGCCAACCTGGCCCCGGTGCACGTCCTGGGCGAGGACGGCAAGTGGCTGGCCACCGACATCAACATCCCCGAGCAGCCCGAGTACTGGGCCGGCGGCCACGGCCTGTACTCCACGCCACGCGACTACCTCAAGTTCCAGCGGATGCTGCTGGGCGGCGGCACGCTCGACGGCACCAAGGTGCTGGAACGCTCCACTGTGGACGCCGCGTTCACCAACCAGATCGGCGACCTGGACTTCCCGGCGCGCATCCCGACCGCGGACCCGACGTCGTCGTACGACTTCGCCGCCGGGCCCGGCAACAAGTGGGGGCTGGGGCTCGTCGTCAACAGCGAGCAGCGGCCGGGCATGCGCGCCGCCGGCAGCGGGACGTGGGCCGGGCTGTGCAACTCGTTCTTCTGGGTCGACCCGGTGAACCGGGTGACGGGCGCGATCTACAGCCAGTCGCTGCCGTTCGTGCCGCCGCCGTTCATCAAGCTCTACGAGAACTTCGAGCGGGCGCTGTACGCGACGCGCTAGGTCCTCAAGCGGCGACTTCCCCGGCCGGGTGCCGCGACCATCCGGCCGGAGTCGTCGGATTTCTCGCTCAGGCGGCCAGCGCCAGCCCGCCGTCCACCGCGAGGACCTGACCGGTGAGCCACGCCGCGTGCGAGTCGGCCAGCCGGACGATCCACGCGGCCACGTCGGCCGGCTGACCACGGCGGCCCAGCGGGATGCGCTCGGCCTCGGCCGCCTTGACGCGGTCGACCTCCTCCGGCGAGAGGCCCGCCGACGCCAGCGCTTCGCTCTCTGTCGGTCCCGGAGCGACCGCGTTCACGCGCACTCCGTCGGGCGCCAGCTCGAGCGCCCAGCTGCGGGTGAGGGATTCGACGGCCGCTTTCGACGCGCCGTAGTGGGCCGCGCCGGCCAGCGGGCGGTGGCCGAAGGTGCTGGAGACGTTGACGATCGCGCCCCGGCTTTCCCGCAACGGCTTCAGCGCGGCCCTCGCGAGCAGGCTCGGCGCGACGACGTTGACGGCGAACAGGCGCTCGACCCCCTCGGCGGAGGTGTCGGCCAGCGGCATCCCGGTGAAGATGCCGGCATTGTTGACCAGGACGTCGAGCCGGCCCCAGCGGCGGAGCGCCGAGTCCACAACGGACTCCGCGGCCCCGGTTTCCGCCAGGTCGGCCGCGTGGATCACGATCGCCGGGTGCCGGGCGGCGGTTTCGGCGAGGGCTTCGGCCCGCCGTCCGACGCCGAGGACTTTCGCCCCCGCGTGCGCGAACGCCTCCGCACTCGCGCGGCCGATGCCCGATCCGGCACCGGTGACGATCACGACGTGTCCGGACAGGTCGCTCGACGTCGGGTCCACGGGCTTGCTCCTTCGTTCGATGTTCTGCGAACGTCGAACGTAGCACGTTGTTCGGCCGTCGTAGAATGACGGTCGGCACTCCCTCTGACGAACGGATCCGCATGAGGCACCCGACGCCCCCGCCGGCGCCCGAGGACATGACGCTGGCCGAGGTGCTCACCGCGTTGAGCGACTCCGTCCGCCTCGGCCTGGTGCGCCAGCTCGCCGACGGCGCCGAACGCAAGTGGGGCGACCTGCGCGCGCCCGTCGCCAAGTCCACGCTCAGCCACCACCTCAAGACCCTTCGCGGCGCCGGCGTCACCGAAACCCGCGAAGACGGCACCCGCTGCTTCGTCACCCTCCGTCGCGAGGCGCTCGACCAGCGGTTCCCCGGCCTCCTGGACGCCGTGTTGAAAGCCGCCGACGAGGAGCAGATCGGCGAGGCGCCCGCGCTCGACAGGACCGTCTCGCGCCCCTAGCCTGACTAGAGCGATCGCTCTAGTGGGAGGCGCCATGCCGACGATCGAACTGTCCGCCGGGCCGATCGACTACGTCGACACCGGCGGCACCGGGCCCGTGGTCGTGTTCACCCACGGCTTTCCGATGAACGAGACGCAGTGGCGCAAGGTCTTGCCCCGGTTGGACGGCTATCGCTGTGTCCTGCCGACGCTCCCCCTCGGCGCCCACCGCACACCGATGCGCCGCGACGCGGACCTCTCCCAGCGCGGCCAGGCGCTACTGCTCGGCGAGTTCCTGGAGCGCCTCGGCCTCACCGACGTCACCCTCGTCCTCAACGACTGGGGTGGCCCGCAATTCCTCGTGTCCGAAGGCCGCGCGGACCGCGTCGGCCGGCTGGTGCTCATCGCGTGCGAAGCATTCGACAACTTCTGGCCGCCACCCGCCCGGCCGCCGGCGCGGCTCGCCAAAGTGCCCGGCGGCGCCTGGATCCTCATGCGCCTGCTGCGCACGAAGTTCTTCCGCCACAACGAAAAGAGCTACGGCGCCCTCGCCAAGCACGGTATCCCCGATGCCGTGCTCGACGACTGGTTCGCCCCGGCCACCCGCGACCGCGCCATCCGCCGCGACCTCGCCAAGTTCGCCGTCTCCACCCCGGGCCGCGACGTCCTGCTGCGCTGGACCGCGCGACTCTCGGACTTCGACCGGCCGGTGCTCGTCGTGTGGGCACCGGAGGACCGCATGATGCCGGCCTCCCACGGCCGCCGCCTGGCGGAACTCTTCCCGGCCGGCCGGCTCGTCGAAATCGCCGACTCGTGGACCCTCGTCTCGGAAGACCAGCCGGACCGCCTGGCCGAAGTACTGCGGGAGTTCCTGCCCGCGGCGGCCTGAACCGCTACTGCTGATACGGAGGACGCGGCTGCTGGTACCCCGGCGGCGGGGATTGCTGAAACCCCTGCTGCGGCTGGAACCCCTGCTGCGGCTGGTACCGGGGCTGCTCCTGGTATCCCTGCTGCTGGTATCCAGGCGCCGGCGGGAATCCCGCCGGCGGAGCGAAGCCGGGCTGCTGCTCGGACACCGGCTGGGAAACCGGGCCGGGACCCTGGTTGGCCCGTCGCCGGATCGCGACGACCAGCCGCCAACCGCACGCGGCCGCGATCCCCACGCCGATCCCGAACGCGACCCACCGGCCGCCACCCTCGAACGTCTTGTCGTCCTCGATCGACTCCTGCAACTTCTCCTCGTAAGTCTCACTCGACGTCACGCCGTACTGGGTCCGTTCACAGGTCTGCCCCGGCCGCATCTCATCACTGCCGCACAGCACCTTGCCCGACGACCCGGTACCGAACAGGCCGATCGCCATCAACCCCAGCCCGCACAGCAAACCGACAGACCACCACACCACGCTCTTCATTCATCCCCCTCCGTGCATATCGGATAGCGGGGCATATCAGACCACAAATCGAACTGTGACGCACAGGCTTCCGACGTAACTTTCGAAAGAAAGAACCCACCCGGGTGGCGGGGGCGACTTCCGCGGGGCTGCGGCGCTGACGAACGAGCCATGATCCCGCCCGCGTCCGTTTCGATCCTCGCGCACCGGGTAGGCCGCGAAGGAACGAAACGAGACGAAGGGAGTCCCATGAGCACCATCACCGAGTTCGTGGACGTGCACGCGCCGGTCTCCGCCGCGTACAACCAGTGGACGCAGTTCGAGTCGTTCCCGCGCTTCATGGACGGAGTGGAGGAAGTGCGCCAGGTCGACGACACGCACACGCACTGGAAGATCGCCATGGGCGGGGTCACGCGGGAGTTCGACGCGACGATCACCGAGCAGCACCCCGACGAGCGCGTGGCGTGGGCGTCGGACTCCGGGCCGAAGCACGCGGGCGTGATCACGTTCCACCGGCTCGACGACAAGACCACCCGGGTGACGGCCCAGATGGACCTCGACCCCGACGGCTTCGCCGAGGCCGCCGCCGACAAGCTCGGCATCCTCGACCGGCGGGTCAAGGAGGACATGCAGCGGTTCAAGACGTTCATCGAGCACCGCGACGGGCGCGAAACCGGCGCCTGGCGCGGCGACGTCGCTCCCCCGCCGCAGCACTGACCCGGTTTCACCGCCCGTGCGCGGGGTAACCGGCAGGCAGGAAGGGAGCCACCCATGACTGCCGACGAGAAGCAGCTGGACGAGCAGCTCGAAGAAGTGCGCCACGCGATCAGCGAGGCGAAGGACGCCGCCCAGGAAGCCCGCGATTCGCGCCCTGATCCAATGGGCGACGGTTCCGGGGCGGCGGATTCCGGCCGGCGGCAGGAGGAAACACCATGAACGACCCGGAAAAGCACGAAGAACGCGACGACCCCTACGGCGAGTCCGCCGAGGAGCAGCGCGAGACCGTCCGCGGCGAGCAAGGCACCTCGCGGGACCCGCACGACGACACCGACCCGCAGTCGGGCTCCTGACGGGTTTGACCCACAGCGCCCCGGGTATCCGCCGCTCACGAGCGAAGGAGGAGCCGTGCCTCAGGAAACCTGGAGCGACAAGCGCGAGCGTCAGTACGAGCACATCAAGTCGTCACAGAAAGACCGCGGAGCCAGTACCTCCCGGGCCGAGGAGATCGCCGCCCGCACCGTGAACAAGAACCGCGCCCGTTCCGGCGAGTCCCGCACCGCCAGCAAGACCTCGATCCGCGACAAGAGCCCGCAACAGCGCGGCGGGGAACGCAGCGGCCGGGGCCTCGGCCCGGGCGGGCCGACCAAGGACCAGCTCTACAACGAGGCCAAGCAGCGCAACATCAAGGGCCGCTCGAGCATGACGAAGAAGGAACTGCAGAAGGCCCTGGGCCGCTGACGGACGGCCCGGGCCCGATCCCGTCGGCAGCCCCCTGCCGACGGGTTCGGCTCGTCTGCTGTGGACCCCTGTCCCGACGAGGGAGGCACCCTTGAGCAGCCGGCTGATCGCCGTCGCCATCGACTGCCGCAACGCCGAGGCACTGGCCGAGTTCTGGCGCGAGGCCTTGGACTACCCGGCCACCGAACGCTGGACCGACCGCCACGGGCTGACCTACATCGAGCTCAAGGCGCCCGGCCGGGCGTCGCTGCTGTTCCAGCCGGTACCCGAGGGCAAGACCGTCAAGAACCGGCTGCACCTCGATGTCGCGCCCGGCACCATCGAGCAGCGCGACGAGGTCGAACGCCTCGTCACCCTCGGCGCGAAGATCCTCGACGACCCGGCCGACGAGCACTGGATCGTCCTGGCCGACCCCGAGGGCAACGAATTCTGTGTCCTGCCCAGGCACTGAGCCCGGGCGGTTGACCCGATTCGGAGTGGGTACCCGACAGGGCGAAACGCTGGGAGCACGAACATGAGCACCGACGACCTCGCCTCCGTCCTCACCGAGGACCACCTGGTGTTGAGCCGGATCTGCACGGAACTGGAGACCGACCACACCAGCCCGGAGAACCGCCGGGAAGTGGCCGATCACCTCATCGCGCAGCTCGTGCGGCACGAGGTGGCCGAGGAGCCGCACCTGCCGCTCGGCCCCGCCCTGTGCGGTGTCGACGATCTGATGCGCCGGCTCGAAGGCCTGGGACCGCAGGAGGCGCGGTTCGAGCGTTTGCTGGCGACGTTGATCCACGCCGTGCGGCAGCACCTGCGTGAGGCCGGCCCCGCGGTCACCGGGCTGCGCAATCGCTGCCCGGCCGACCGGTTGAAGGAGCTCGGCCAGGAGGTCCTGAAAGCGCGGCAGGCCGCGGACTCGCTGCCCCACCCGGCGATCGCCGACCGCACACCCCCGGACGCGCTGCTGCGGACGGGGCCGGGGTTCGTCGACCGCGTGCGGGCGGCGCTGACCGCCGTCCGCTGAGGCGCACCACCGGAGGAGCCCGCGAATGACCACAGTGGACGACGTACTGGCCGAGTACGGCACCACCCACGCTGAGCAGGCCGGCATCAAGCTCGCCGACAAGCCCCAGCCGCTCTACCAGCTTCTCGTCCTGACCACGCTGATGTCGGCGCGCATCGGTTCCGACATCGCCGTGGCCGCGGCGAAGGAGCTGTGGCGGGCGGGCTGGCGGACCCCGAAGGCCATGCGCGGCTCCGAGTGGACCGACCGCGTCCACGCGCTGGGACGCGGCCGGTACGTGCGCTACGACGAGAGCACCGCCCGCTACCTCGTGGACAGCGCGGAGTTCCTGCACGAGCGCTATCGGGACGACCTGCGCAACCTCGCCGAAGCCGCCGAAGGCTCGCCGGAACGTCTGGAGAAGCTGCTCACGGAGTTCCCCCGCATCGGCCCGACCGGCGCGCAGATCTTCTGCGAGGAGGTCCAGGCCGTGTGGCCGTGGGTGCGCCCCTACTTCGACAAGCGGGCGCTGGCCGGTGCGAAGAAGGCCGGGCTGCCGGCCGATCCCGAAAAGCTCGCGGGCCTGGTGGCCGGTGCCGACGTGGCCCGTCTCGCCGCTGCCCTCGTGCAGGTGAAC
This sequence comes from Amycolatopsis sp. 2-15, assembly GCF_030285625.1. Classification (NCBI taxonomy): domain Bacteria; kingdom Bacillati; phylum Actinomycetota; class Actinomycetes; order Pseudonocardiales; family Pseudonocardiaceae; genus Amycolatopsis; species Amycolatopsis carbonis. The sequence continues at coordinate 6,306,106 of NZ_CP127294.1, read as the reverse complement.
GTTCACGCGAAGCGCTGAGAACCGATCACGGGTCCACAGTGGAGTCGGCGACCGCGGTGTGGGCCAGTGCCGCGACCGTCTCCTCGAGGCCACGCTGGATCTCGTCGCCGGAGCCCTCGCGGACGCTGCTCAACGTCACCTCCACGCGGCTGGCCGCGGGTCCGGCCGCATCGATCGAGAGGGTGCCGTGGTAGTCGTCGGGGCCTTCGGCGCCCCAGGACAGGGTGCGGGTGCCTTCGTCCACCTTGAGCCAGGCATCGCCTTCGACGTGCCGGCCGTGGACCTCGGCCTCGACGTGGACGGTGTCACCCCCTTCGGGGTGCGCCGATTGCATCCCGGAGAAATAGTGCGGCAGGTTGTGGGGTTCGCGCAGGTACGCGAACAGCTCGTCGGCGGGCAGTTCCACCGTAGCGCTGTGGCGGTAGTCGGTCATGGGAACACCTCCTGGCCCGCCGGGTACCCGCGGGCCGCCGGGCCAACCACCGCCGGTCAGTCGCCGCGCGCCTGCGCCAGCCGCTCGCGTTGCGGGACCACGACGTACTTCGGGTCCTGCGCCGAGGCCACCCCCGCCTGGTAGACGCCGAACCGCGTGCACAGGCCGGCCGCGAGGTAGGCCGCACCGCTCGCCACCGCCGCCACCTTGCTGCGCCGGGCCGCGAGGGACAACGCGGCACCGGCGGCCGTCAGACCGCGGGCCGCCTTCATCAGCTTGCCCGCGCGGCCCGTCCGGTACGGCTCCGACACGATCCCGAGGCCGTGTTCCAGGTGCCGCGCCACCGCCAGCTCCGCCACGGCGCCGACGAGACCCGCGCGCACCACCGGCCCGAGCTCGGCGGACGGCGCCGCCAGCAACGCCGCCCCCGCGCCGCTCGTCACCGCGCTCCCCGCGAACAGCACCGGCAGGTGCCGCCGTGCCTCGTGCCACGACGGCGTGGCGGTGTCGGCGAGCAGCACCGCGGTGTAGGTGCACATCGCCGGCCCCAGCACACCCGCCGCGGCGCCCGCGAGCTTGCCGACCGGGCGCAGCAGGCCGGTTTCCGCGGAACCGGCCGACACCGCGGCCAGCCCCGAGAACGGCGCCAGGATCCACGAACCCACCGAAAGCGGCGAGGTCGGCTTGAGCACCCTCAGCATGTGCAGGAACCGCTCCGGCCGGCCGAGGTCGTGGATCAGCGCGACGACACTCGCGCTCGCGCCGGCCGCCGCGACCAGGCGGCCGACACGCGCGAGGCCGGGCCGGCCGGTGAGCGTCGCCAGGCTCGCCATCGTCGCGGACGAGCCTGCGGCCCCGCCGAGGAACAGGTACAGCGGCACGTCCGGCTGCTTCCACGCCGGTTCCTTCAGGATCGGCCGCCCGTAGTACGAGGTGAACTCGACCGGGTCGACCATCGTCGGTTCGCGGCGCGGGCTCATCGGCGCCGCCCCAGGAACGAGACTACGAGCGTGCCCGCCACGCCGAGCGCCGCGGCCGCCGCGCGTTTCCACATCTGCGGCAGGTGCTTCGTCGGCACGACGGGGTCGGGCGGGAAGCCGTAGACCTCCGGTTCGTCCAGCAGCAGGAAAAACGCGCCGTCGCCGCCGACGCCGTCGTCCGGGTCGCGACCGTAGAGCCGGGCCTCGGGCACACCGGAGCCGTGCAGGTCCCGCACCCGCTCGTCGGCGCGCTCGCGCAGCTCGTCGAGCACGCCGAACTGGATCGAGTCCGTGGGACACGCCTTGGCGCACGCCGGTTCCAGCCCGGCACCGAGCCGGTCGTAACAGAGGGTGCACTTGAACGCGCGGCCGTCGCTCTCGCGCCGCTCGATCACCCCGTACGGGCAGGCGGGCACGCAGTAGCCGCAGCCGTTGCAGATGTCCTGCTGCACCACCACGGTGCCGAACTCGGTGCGGAACAACGCCCCCGTCGGGCACACGTCGAGACAGCCGGCGTTGGTGCAGTGCTTGCAGACATCGCTCGACATCAGCCAGCGCACGCCGGGTTCTTCGCCGTCCTGCGCCGGCGCACCCACCGCCGGCATCCCGAGATCCACCGCGGGCGGCGCCGGTGGCACGGGTTGCACTTCCTGCTCCACGAACGCGACGTGCCGCCACGTGTTCGCCCCGAGGTCGCCGGTGTTGTCGTACGACGTGCCGAGCAGGTCGAGGTCCCGGCCGGGCACCTCGTTCCACTCCTTGCACGCCACCTCGCACGCCTTGCAGCCGATGCACACCGAGGTGTCGGTGAAGAACCCCATCCGCGGTTGCGTGCCGTATTCAGCCATCCGCCCTCCTGCGGTACTCCTGCACGAAGTCCAGCAACGCCGGTCCTCGCGGGCGCCGGCCGGGCACGATGTCGCACGTGGCCGCCTTCGCCTCCTGGATGTGCACGTTCGGGTCCATCACCACGCTGAGCAGGTCGTTGGCCGCGTCGCCGCGGGAAAGCCCGTTCGGCCCCCAGTGGTAGGGCAGCCCGACCTGGTGGATCGTGCGGCCGCGCACCTTCAGCGGTTTCATGCGCGCCGTGACCAGCACCCGCGCCTCGATCGCCGTCCGGGCCGAGACGATCGTGGCCCAGCCCCCGTTCTCCAGCCCGCGCTCGGCCGCCAGCTCCGGGGAGACCTCGCAGAAGAACTCCGGCTGCAGCTCCGCCAGATACGGCAGCGTGCGGCTCATCCCGCCCGCGGTGTGGTGCTCGGTGAGCCGGTAGGTCGTGAACACGTACGGGAACACCGTGCTCCGGGCCGGGTTGTACGGGTTCGACGGCGTGACCAGCGTCTGGCGCGCCGGGTTGTCCTGCTGGGCGTACAGCGGATTGTCCACAGGGGACTCGAACGGTTCGTAGTGCGTGGGCAGCGGCCCGTCGGTGAGCCCGGCGGGCACGTAGAGCCAAGCGCGCCCGTCGGTCTGCATGATGAACGGGTCGGCACCACCGATCGCGTCCTGCGCCTTGGCGCCTTCGGGCGGGACGTAGTCCGGACGCTTGGTCGCCTCGAAATCGGCGACGTCGGGCCCGGCCCAGCGGCCCTGCTCCTCGTCCCAGTAGACATACTTCTTGCGTTCGCTCCACGGTTTCCCGGCCGGATCGGCCGACGCGCGGTTGTAGAGGATGCGCCGGTTCGCCGGCCACGCCCACGCCCATTCACTCGCCACCCAGTCCTGTTCGGACCCGGGCTTGCGGTCCGCGGCGTGGTTGTGGCCGTCGGCGCGCACGCCGCAGTAGATCCAGCAGCCGCAGGCGGTGGACCCGTCGGCCTTGAGCTGCGTGTACGCCGACAGCGGACCTTTGGGGCCGTGGCCGTTGATCTCCGCCAGCACGGACTCGGCCGAGGGGTCGTCGAGCGGCCCTTCCGTCGGGTAGCTCCAGGTCAGCTCCTGCACCGGCAGGTCCCGCGGATCCGTGCTCTCGGCCAGCTTCTCGCGGATGCGCCGGCCGAGGTGGTAGTAGAACCACAGGTCACTGCGCGCCTCCCCGGGCGGCTCCACGGCCTTGTGGTGCCACTGCAGCAGCCGCTGCGTGTTGGTGAAACTGCCGTCCTTCTCGGTGTGCGCGGCAGCGGGCAGGAAGAACACCTCGGTGCCGATCTCGGTGCTCGCCAGCTCACCGGTCTCGATCTCCGGCCCGTCCTTCCAGAACGTCGCCGACTCGATCATCTGCAGGTCACGCACCACGAGCCAGTCGAGGTTCGCCAGCCCGAGCCGTTGCATCTTCCCGTTGGCCGAGCCGACGGCGGGGTTCTCGCCGACGAGGAAGTAGCCCTTGCACGTGCCCTCGATCTGGTTGCGCACCGTCGCGTACGTGCCGTGGTCGCCGGTCAGGCGCGGCAGGTGGCCGAAGCGGAAGTCGTTGTGCGGCTGGGCGGCGTCGCCCCAGTACGCCTTGAGCAGGCTCACCATGTAGGCGTCCATGTTGCCCCAGAAACCGGTGGCGCCGGCGTCGGTGGCGACGTAGTCGGCGAGCCCGAAATGCTGGTGCGCGTGGGGCATCGGCAGGTAGCCGGGCAGGATGTTGAACAGCGTCGGGATGTCCGTGGAGCCCTGGATGCTCGCGTGCCCGCGCAGCGCCAGGATCCCGCCGCCAGGGCGGCCGATGTTGCCCAGCAGCGTCTGCAGGATCGACGCGGTGCGGATGTACTGCGCGCCGACCGTGTGTTGCGTCCAACCCACCGAGTACACCCACGCCGTGGTGCGCTCACGACCGGAGTTCTTCGTGACCGCCTCGGCGATCTCCAGGAACTGCGGCACCGGGATGCCGCAGATGTCCGCCACGACCTCCGGCGTGTAGCGCGAGAAGTGGCGCGTGAGGACCTGGTACACGCAGCGTGGGTGCTGCAGCGTCTCGTCCGTGCGAGGTTTCCCGCCCACCGCGGCGCCGCCGCTGCCGTAGGACTCGGCGCGCGCTGAGCTCTGGTGGCCCTCCCCGCCGTGGTGCTGCTCGCCCGGCAGCTCGGCCTCACCGCTGCCCGCTGCCGGCAGGGTGTCGACGCCCTCGTAGGCCCAGGTGGACACGTCGTACTGGTTGTTCTCGGCGTCGTAGCCGGAGAACACACCGTCGAGGTCTTCGGTGTCGCGGAAATCCTCACGCAGGATCGCGGCGGCGTTGGTGTAGGCCAGCACGTACTCGCGGAAGTCGAGCTCGTGGTCCAGGACGTACTTGATCAGGCCGCCGAGGAACGCGATGTCCGAGCCCGCGCGCAGCGCCGCGTGGGTGTGCGCGACCGCGCTCGTGCGCGTGAACCGCGGGTCGACGTGGATGATCTTCGCCCCGCGGGCCTTCGCCTCCATCACCCACTGGAACCCCACGGGGTGGGCCTCCGCCATGTTGGAGCCCTGGATCACGATGCAGTCGGCGTTGACCAGGTCCTGCTGGAACGTCGTGGCGCCTCCACGACCGAAGGAGGTCCCCAGACCGGGAACCGTGGCGGAGTGTCAAATACGGGCCTGGTTCTCGATCTGGAGCGCGCCGAGCGCGGTGTAGAGCTTCTTCATCAGGTAGTTCTCTTCGTTGTCCAGCGTCGCGCCGCCGAGGCTGGCGAACCCGAGGGTGCGCTTGAGCGGCACACCGTTGGCGTCGGATTCCTCCCACGTCTCGGCGCGCGTGCGCAGGACCCGCTCGGCGATCATCTCCATCGCCTCGTCGAGCGGCAGGCGCTCCCAATCGGTGCCGTACGGGCGCCGGTAGAGCACTTCGGTGACCCGGCTCGGGCTCGTCACGAGCTGTTTGCTGGCCGAGCCCTTGGGGCACAGGCGGCCGCGCGAGATGGGCGAGTCGGGGTCGCCCTCGATCTGGGTGACGCGCTCGTCCTTGACGTAGACCTTCTGCCCGCAGCCGACCGCGCAGTACGGGCACACCGACTTCACGACGCGGTCCGCGTCCTGGGTGCGCGCGTGCCAGGCCTCGGAGCCGCCGGACTTCGCCGCGGCACCACGAGCCAGCCGGTCGGGACCGGTCAGCTGCCGGTACACGGGCCAGCCCTCGATCCACCGCCGGACACCCATGCTCGTCAACCTAATCCCTTCGCGCCCTCGGCGCAGGTTGCTCACCCGTGCGGGGTGCGGCTACCCCCGGACGGCCGAACCCGGTCACCGCACCCGGCGGGTGCCGTCGCCGAGGGGCTCGGTGACGCCCGCCGCGTCGAGGCGTTCGAGCAGCGGCACCATGACCCGGCGGGTCGTGTCGAGGGCGCGACGGGCGTCGGCGACCGTGAACGGCTGGGCGACGCTCGTCAGGACCTCCGCGGCCCGTTCCTCCGTGCCCGGGGCGACGTAGACGCCCTCGGCCAGCAGCGTGAGGCGGCCGTGGCGGACGGCGGCGGCGAGTTCCCGCCGGCCCAGCCCCAGCTCACGGAGGTGATCGGTCTCGGGGGCGCGGAAGGGGTGCTCGGCGAACTTCTTGTCCAGTTCGGCGACGGCCTCCGCGACGCGCGGCTCGAGGCCGGTGCCGGGCAGGCGCACCAGCCCGGTACGGGTTTCGAGACCGGTGAGCAACGGCGGCAAGAGCTCCGGCGCGGGCAGCTCCAGCCGTTGCCGCAGGGTCTCTTCCGGCATGCCCGCCGCAACGGGATGCTCCCGGGTCCAGGCGGCGACCTCCTCGCGGACCACCGCTTTGAGGTGGGCGAGCCGGGCGGGATCCACCAGCCACTCACCCACCTGCTCGCCCGCCGGCGCGAAACCCATCGCCCGGAACTCCGTCGCCTTGACGAAACCTCGCCGTTCCAGATGGGCCGGCGCCGGCTCGCGGGTCAGCTCGTCGCCTCGGGCGCGAGCGGCGCCCCGGCGCCTCAGCTCGGGCGGCCGGACGTCGAGCACCTCGACCCCGGCGGGGATGAGGTGCGCGCCCGGGTCGCGGACCAGGCCCCGGTCGCCGACGCGCAGGGGCAGCGGAGTCCGCAGCGTCAGCCGTGCGGTGTCCGTCCCGAGTGGACGGACCCGCGCCGGCACGGCCGCGGTGCCCAGGTGCAGCACCAGCGACTGGTGCAGGTCTGCGGACCGGGTACCGCGCAGGCGGACGTCCACTTCGGTCGTCGTCAGCCACGCTCCGGGAGTGAGCAGAGCGTGGCCGCGCCGGGCCTGCTCGCGGGCGACCCCGCGCAGGTTCAACGCCACCCGCGCGACGCCGGCGACTCGGTCGCGCGGCTCCCCCAGCGCCTCGATCCCCCTGACCGTGACGGCGGCACCTTCGAGGTCCAGCTCGTCGCCGGTCGTGATCGTGCCCGCGGCGAGGGTCCCGGTCACGACCGTGCCCACGCCGCGGATCGTGAACGCCCGGTCGAGCCACAGGCGCACGTCGGCGTCGGCGTCCGGGGCCGGCAACCCGGCGACGAGCTCACCGAGTGCGGCCCGCAGTTCGTCGAACCCGGCGCCGGTCGTGCCGCTGACCGCGACCGAGGGCACCGGACCCAGCGAGGTCGCGGAGATCTCGTGCAGCGCCGCCGCGGTGGCGGGCCCCGGGCCGGCGCGGTCCGCCTTGGTCACCACGAGCAGCCCGCGGTCCACGCCGAACGCGTCGAGCGCGGCGAGGTGCTCGGCCGACTGCGGTTTCCAGCCCTCGTCGGCCGCGACCACGAACACCACGGCGGGCACCGGTCCGGCACCGGCGAGCATGGTGGGGACGAACCGCTCGTGGCCGGGCACGTCGACGAACGCCACTTCCTCGTCGCCGATCCGCGTCCACGCGAAGCCGAGGTCGATCGTGAGGCCGCGGCGGCGTTCCTCCGCCCAGCGGTCGGGTTCCATCCCGGTGAGCCGCCGCACCAGCGTGGACTTGCCGTGGTCCACGTGGCCGGCGGTGGCGATCACCCGCACCGGCGCACCGCGGCCGCGATCGTGGCGTCGTCGCCGGGCGGGACGGTCCGCAGGTCCAGCAGGCAGCGGTCGCGGACCACGCGGCCGACAACGGGTGGCTGCCCGGCCCGCAGCGCTTCGCCGTAGTGCGCGGGCAACGAGACGGCCACACTCGGCAGCTCGACCCCGGGTGCTCCCCCGCCCCCGACGGCGGCCGCCGACTCGACGACCTCGGCGGCCACTCCGGCCGCACGCAGCGTCGCGCAGAGCTCGTCCGCGCGGCCGCGCAACTCCGGCAGCGGGATCCGCAGCGCTTCCCGCACCGGGGGCAGCGGGCCGCGCAAGGTCGCCTCGAGTGCCGCCAGCGTCAGCTTGTCCACGCGCAGCGCCCGCGCCGCCGGGTGCCGGCGCAGCCGCTCCACCAGCGCCGCGTCGCCGAGCAAGAGGCCGGCCTGCGGGCCGCCGAGGAGCTTGTCGCCGCTCGCGGTGACCAGGTGCGCGCCCTGGGCGAGGACCGTGGCCGCGTCGGGTTCGTCCGGCAGCAGGGGGTGCGGCGCGAGCAGCCCGGAGCCGATGTCGACGACCAGCGGCACGCCGAGCCCGGCCAGGTCCGCCACGGAGGCCTCCGCCGTGAAGCCGGTGACGCGGTAGTTCGACGGATGGACCTTGAGCACGAACCCGGTCCCGGGGCCGATCGCGCCGGCGTAGTCGGCCAGGTGCGTGCGGTTCGTCGTCCCGACCTCGCGCAGCCGCGCGCCGGTCGAGGCCAGCAGGTCGGGGATCCGGAAACCGTCACCGATCTCGACGAGCTCGCCGCGGCTGACCACGATCTCGCGGCCCGGCGCCAGCGCCAGCGCGCACAGCAGCAGCGCGGCGGCGTTGTTGTTCACCACGTGCACGCCGCCGGCCGCCGGGACCTCGTCGGCCAGGGCCGCGAGCGCACCGCGGCCCCGGCGGGCGCGCCGGCCGGTGGTCAGGTCGAACTCGACGTCCGTGGCCCCCGCTGCCGCGGCGACCGCGTCCACCGCCGCCCGTGACAACGGCGCCCGGCCAAGGTTGGTGTGCACCACGACACCGGTGGCGTTGACGACCGGCCGCAGTGAAGTGGCGTGCCCGGGCAGGTGGGCGAGGACGTCGTCCACGATCGCCTCGGGCGTGAGCAGGCCCTCGCGAACCCGTTGCTGCGCGGCGGTGACGACGGACTTCACCAGGTCACGACCGAGCGGCTCGGCGGCCTTGGCGATGCGGGGGTCGGCGAGCAGCGCGTCGGTGCGGGGCACGGCCCGGCGCGGATCGGTCACCCGCGGCGCTCCCGGCGGAGGCGGACGGGAATCGAACCCGCCGGCGACAGCGTCTGCCGCCCGACGGTTTTGAAGACCGCGCCGGCCACCAGGCCGGAGACGCCTCCCTGGAGCATGCCGCCATCCTGCCAAGGTCGCGGCGCGTCCGCAGCCCGGGCACGATGGGGCGCGTGGAATACCGGCTGACGCAATTCGCCCACGGCGGCGGTTGTGCGTGCAAGATCCCTCCCGGCGAGCTCGAGGACGTGGTCCGCGGCCTCACCGGCAAGTCCCCCGTCAACTCGCCCGGCGAGCTGCTGGTCGGCCTCGACGACGGCGACGACGCGGCCGCGGTGCGCATCTCCGGCGGCACGGCCCTCATCGCGACAACCGACTTTTTCACCCCCGTTGTCGACGACCCGTACGACTGGGGCCGCATCGCCGCCGCCAACGCGCTGTCCGACGTGTACGCGATGGGCGGCACTCCCGTGGTCGCCGTGAACCTGCTCGGCTGGCCGCGCGGGGTGCTGCCGTTCGAGCTCGCCACGGAGGTCCTGCGCGGCGGCCTCGACGTCTGCGGCCCGGCCGGCTGCCACCTCGCGGGCGGGCACAGCGTCGACGACCCCGAGCCCAAGTACGGCCTCGCCGTGACCGGCATCGCCGACCCGGGCCGCTTGCTGCGCAACGACTCCGGCCGACCGGGCGTGCCGCTCACGCTGACGAAGCCGCTCGGCGTCGGCGTGCTCAACTCCCGCCACAAGGCGACGGGCGAACGCTTCGACCACGCCGTCGCCACCATGACCACGCTCAACGCCGACGCCTCCCGCGCCGCTCTCGCCGCCGGCGCCACCTGCGCGACCGACGTCACCGGCTTCGGCCTGCTCGGCCACCTCCACAAGCTCGCCCGCGCGAGCCACGTCACCGCCCGCCTCGACCCGGCCGCCGTCCCGTACCTCGACGGCGCCCGCGAAGCCCTCGCCGCCGGCCACGTCAGCGGCGGCACGCGCCGCAACCTCGACTGGGTCCGCCCCCACACCGACCTCTCCCGCGTGTCCGAGGACGAAGCCCTGCTCCTGGCCGACGCCCAGACCTCGGGCGGCCTCCTGATCGCCGGTGACGTCCCCGGCTACCCGGTGATCGGCGAACTCGTGCCGGCCGGCGAGCACACCGTCGTCGTCGGCTGACTCGGCGCGCCCGCCCGGCAAGACCGCTCGCTCGTGAGCCGACGTTCGGCGTGCCGCTCGGCCAGGAGGATCCCGCCGGATGAAGATCCGTTCCGCGGGGTACCCCGTACGGAGACACCGGCGAACGAAGGAGGCGCGAATGTCCTTTCCGGACCATCCCGCACTGGCCCGCCACCTCGAAGGCGTGACCTACCCGTGTGGCCGCGCGGAGCTGCTCCGGCACGCCAGCGCGGCCGGGTGCGGCGACGACGTGCTGGGGCCGCTCGGCGGCCTGCCTCGCGACGACCGCTACGACGACCTCGACAGTGTCTTCTCGGCGCTCGACGCGATCCGCGCCCGCTGAAGGTTGAGCCGCTGCGAGAGCGGGAACCCGGGGATCACCCGGCGGCCCGCGCCGGAGCGCGAAGCGACGATGGAGGTGCTGTGGTGACCGAAGAGGTGCAGCCGATTCCGCCGAAGGAACGCTCGTTCGGCGAGCTGGTCTCCGACCTCAGCGACCAGGTGAAACGGCTGGTGCGCGATGAGGTCCGGCTCGGGGTTATCGAGCTGAAGCAGAAGAGCACGCGGATGGGAGTGGGTGCCGGGTTGTTCGGCGCTGCCGGGCTCGTCGCGTTGTTCGGTGCGGGGGCGTTGGTGGCCGCCGCGATCATGGCGCTCGCGCTGGTGCTGCCCGGATGGGCGTCGGCACTGGTCGTCGCGGGCGCGTTGTTCGTCGTCGCCGGGATCTCGGCGCTCGTCGGGCGGACCCAGATCAAGAACGCGACGCCGCCGGTGCCGCGGGAAGCCATCGAGGGCGTCCGCGAGGACGTCGAGGTCGTGCGGCAGGAGGTGCGATCGTGAACCGCGAGTTCCCGGAGACCCCGGACGAGGTCCGCATCGACCGCGACGCCACGCGTGCCGAGCTGGCGCAGACGCTGGAGACCCTCGAGCAGAAGCTCGACGTGCGCCCGAAGATCAAGCAGGGCATCGACGACCGGCTCGACCAGGCCGAGGCGAAGGTGGGCACGGTCGTCGGCGAACCGACGGCCGCGAAGTTCCGCCACGGCGCCGACACCGTGCGCGCCAACCCGGTCCCGGTCTTCGCGAGCCTGCTGGGCCTGATCGTCGTGCTGCGGCTCATCCTGCGCCGGCGCTCGCACGAAGACTGAGCGCGACGCTGCCGATCACGGGCCCCGCGGATGTTTGCCCGCGTGCACACCGCGGTACCCGGGCGGCATGACCACAACCGTTGCGGACTACGTGTTGCAGAGGCTGCGCGAATGGGACGTCGAGCAGGTGTTCGGCTATCCCGGAGACGGGATCAACGGCCTCGTCACCGCATTCGGCGCCGCGGGGAACGAGCCGCGGTTCGTGCAGGCGCGGCACGAGGAGATGGCGGCGTTCGAGGCCGTCGGGTACGCGAAGTTCAGCGGACGCGTCGGCGTGTGCGTGGCGACGTCCGGGCCCGGCGCGATCCACCTGCTCAACGGCCTCTACGACGCCAAGCTCGACCACGTGCCCGTGGTGGCGATCGTGGGCCAGACCGCGCGCAGCGCGATGGGCGGCAGCTACCAGCAAGAAGTCGACCTGCAGTCGTTGTTCAAGGACGTCGCGAGCGAGTACCTCGTCGAGGTCAACGTGCCGGAGCAGCTGCCCAACGCGCTCGACCGCGCCATCCGCACCGCGCTCGCGCAGCGGGCTCCCACCGCCTTGATCATCCCGGCGGACGTGCAGGAGCTGCCGTACTCGCCGCCCGGGCACGAGTTCAAGCACGTGCCCTCCAGCCCGCCCGGCCACCCGCGCGCGAAGGTCGTGCCGCCGGACGAGGAGCTGACGCGGGCGGCCGAGGTGCTCAACGCCGGCGAAAAGGTCGCGATCCTGCTCGGCCAGGGCGCACGCAACGCCGTGACCGAGGTCCGCGAGGTCGCCGAGCTGACGGGCGCGGGCGTGGCGAAAGCCTTGCTGGGCAAGGACGTGCTGCCCGACGACCTGCCGTACGTCACCGGCGCGATCGGCCTGCTGGGCACGCGCCCGAGCTACGAGCTCATGCACGACTGCGACACCCTGCTGATCGTCGGCTCCGGCTTCCCGTACAGCCAGTTCCTGCCGCCGTTCGGGCAGGCGCGCGCCGTGCAGATCGACCTCGACGCGCGGTTCCTGGGCCTGCGCTACCCCACCGAGGTCACCCTTCTCGGCGATGCCAAGTCCACTTTGGAGCGGCTCCTCCCCTTGCTGGAGCGCAAGACCGAACGCGCGTGGCGTGAACGGATCGAGAAGAACGTGACCGAGTGGACGGACACCGTCACCCGGCAGGCCATGCTGGCGGCGGACCCGATCAACCCGATGCGGATCGTCCACGAGCTGTCCGAGCGGATCCCGGAAGACGCCATCGTCACCGCCGACTCCGGCTCGACGGCGAACTGGTACGCCCGCAACCTGCGCATCCGCGGCCGGATCCGCGCCTCGCTGTCGGGGACGCTGGCGACGATGGGCCCGGGGGTGCCGTACGCGATCGGCGCCAAGTTCGCGCACCCCGACCGCCCGGTCATCGCGCTCGTGGGCGACGGGGCCATGCAGATGAACGGCATGGCCGAGCTGCTCACCCTCGCGCGCTACCGCGAGCTGTGGCCCGACCAGCGGTGCGTGATCTGCGTCTTCCACAACGGTGACCTCAACCAGGTCACGTGGGAGCTGCGTGCGATGGGCGGCGCGCCCAAGTTCGGGCCGTCGCAGTCGCTGCCCGAAGTGTCCTATGCGGACTTCGCCCGCGGCATCGGGCTGGGCGGCATCGCGGTCGACGATCCCGAGCGGCTCGGCGACGCCTGGACCACGGCGCTCAACGCCGACGTCCCCACCGTCCTCGACGTGCGGTGCGACCCGGAGGTGCCGCCGATCCCGCCGCACGCCACGTTCGAGCAGATCAAGTCCATGACCGAATCGGTGCTCAAGGGCGATCCCCACGCGTGGCACCTGGTCGCCCAGGGCCTCAAGACGAAGGTCCAGGAGCTCCTGCCGACGCGCACCTGATCCCGGGCACCAGAAAGGAGTCCCTTGTGGACACGCACGACCTGCGCCCCCTGACGACAGCGAGCGGACCGTTCGCCTCGGTCCACTTCGACCAGTCACACGACACCGAGGACGCGGCGAAGCAGCTTCGGCTGCGGCTCAAGGAGATCAACGGGGCGCTGTCCGAACAGGACGCCGACCCGGCGACGGTCGCCGCGATCGTCGACGCGATCGAAGCCGCTCCCCCGGCCGTCGGCCCGGCCGGGCGGAGCCTGATCGCCGCGCACGGCGAGATCGTGGCCGACCGCCGGCTCGCCGCGCCGCCCGCCGCGCAGGAGGCGCGGTACTCGGACCTGCCGTACTTCCTGCCGGTGGTGACGCACGCCGAGGACGCACCCGAGCACCTGGTGGTTTTCGTCGACCGCCACGGCGCGGACGTCGAGGTGCACCACCCCGACGGCACGGTGCGCGAGGAAACCGTGCAGGGCCCCGAGGACGACGTGCACAAGGTCCGCGGCGGCGGTCCCGGGCACCGGAACCTGCAGCACCGCACCGAGGAAGCCGTGCGGCACAACCTGGAGGACGTCGCCTCCTCGGTGGCCAAGACGGTCGAACGGACCGGCGCCCGCCTGGTCGTGCTGGCCGGCGAGGTGCAGGCCCGCGCCGAGCTGCTGGGCCTGCTGCCGGAGCCCGTGCGCGCGATCACCGAGGAGACCGACGCCGGGGGCCGCGCGGCCGGTGCCGACCGCGCCGAGCTGGACGAGCACGTCCACGAGCTGCTGGCCGGCCGCCACCTCGCCGAGCTGGACGATCTCGCCGACCGCTTCCGCGCGGAGGTCGGGCGCGGTTCCGGCCTCGCCGTCAGCGGCCTCGAGGCCGTCACAGCGGCGCTGTCCGAGGCCAATGTCGCCACGCTGCTCGTCGGCGACCCCGGCGACGCCGAGGTGCTGACCGGCCGCGAACCCACCCAGGTCGGCGTCGCCGCGCCTCGGCTGGCCGCCCTCGGCGCGCCCCAAGCGGCGCCACACCGCGCCGACGAGGCCCTCCCCTACGCCGCCGTGGCCGTCGGCGCCGACGTCGTGGTGATGGACGAGCGCCTCGACCTGCCCGGCGGGTTCGCCGCCCTGCTGCGCCACCCGTGACCCCCGGGCGGTGCGGGCACGCGGCGGGGTGTGCCCGCGCCGCCCGGACACCAGGCAGGACGAAGGGCCGGCCGGACACGTCGTTCCGGCCGGCCCTTCGCTGCGTCTCAATCCTCCTTCGCCGCCCCCGCCACCGCGCCCGCGACGGCGTCCACCACGCCGTCGTCGAAGACCGTGGGCACGATGCGCTGCGGGGTGAGGTCGTCGGCGACGACGTCGGCGAGAGCGCGGGCCGCGGCGAGGAGCATGCGGCTGGTGACGCGGGGCGCGCCGGAGTCCAGCAGGCCGCGGAAGACGCCCGGGAACACCAGCACGTTGTTGATCTGGTTCGGGTGGTCGCTGCGGCCGGTCGCCACGATCTCCGCGTGTTTGCCCGCGAGGTCCGGGTCGATCTCGGGGTCCGGGTTGGCCAGCGCGAACACGATCGCGCGCTCGGCCATCGCGGCGATGTCGTCTTCGCCGAGCAGGCCGCCGGCGCTGACGCCGATGAAGACGTCGGCGCCGGAGAGCGCGTCGCGCAGGCTGCCCTCGACGGCGCTGTCGCGGTTGGTGTTCTCGGCGAGCCAGCGCTTCTCGCCGACGAGGTCGCGGCCGGGGTGCAGCACGCCTTGGCTGTCGCAGACGGCGATGCGCTCGTAGCCGGCCTCGCGCAGCAGCCGGGCCGTGGCGCTGCCCGCCGCGCCCGCGCCGGAGATCACCACGGACGTGCCGGCGGGCTCGCGGTCGGTCAGCTTCATCGCGTTGTGCAGCGCGGCGAGCACGACGACCGCGGTGCCGTGCTGGTCGTCGTGGAAGACGGGGATGTCGAGCTCGTCGTGCAGGCGGCGCTCGACGGTGAAACACCTCGGCGCGGCGATGTCCTCGAGGTTGATCGCCCCGAACGAGGTCGCGAGGTCCTTCACGGTGCGCACCAGGTCGTCCGGGTCCCGGCTGACCGGGCAGATCGGCCACGCGTCGACGTCGGCGAACCGCTTCAGCAGCGCCGCCTTGCCCTCCATCACGGGCAGCGCGGCGGCCGGGCCGCGGTCGCCGAGGCCGAGCAGCGCCGAACCGTCGGACACGATTGCGACCGAGTTGGCCTTCACGGTCTCGCGCATCAACGCGGACGGGTCGTCGGCCACCCGCTCGGCCACCTCGGCGACCCCGGGCGTGTACTCCTTCGCCAGGTCCTCGGGTCCGTCGAGGCGGACCCTGGTCGAGATCTCCACTTTTCCACGGCTACAGCTCATGCCGGCCGGATACCCCGTGCGGCCACCGGGAAATCTGCCGGCTTTTCACCGGCGGCTACTCCCGCAGAGCCGGCAACAGCTCCTTCTCCGCGAAAGCCAGGAACTCCTCCTGCCGGTCGCCACCGATCTGGATCAACGCCAGATCCGTGAACCCCGAGTCCGCGAACTGCCGCACCGCTTCCCGAATCGGCCCGACCTCCGGACCACACGGAATCCCCGCGGCCACGTCGTCCTGGCGCACGAACTGCGTCGCGCCGGCGAACCCGGCCGGCCCCGGCAGCTCCGAGTTGACCTTCCACCCACCGCTGAACCAGCGGAACTGGTCGTGCGCCCGCCGGACGGCCACGTCGCGATCCGGATCCCAGCACACGGGCAGCTGGGCGACCTTGCGCGTCGGCGGGCCGAGGCGGGTGGCGTCCCACTCGCCGCACAGCGCCGGGTCGGGCTCGACCGCGATCATCACGTCCGCCTGCGCCGCGAACCGGTGCACGGACTGCTTGCCGGACACGGCGATCCCGATCGGCACGCGCGTCGGCGAGAGGTCCCACAGCTTCGCGGAGTCCACCCGGAAGTGCTTGCCCTCGTAGTTGAACGACCCGCCGTCGAACAGACCGCCGATGATCTGCACGGCCTCGGCGAGCATGTCGTGGCGCACGTTCACCGGCGGCCAGCCCTGCCCGGCGACGTGCTCGTTGAGGTTCTCCCCCGCGCCGAGGCCGAGGGTGAACCGATCGTCGGACAGCAGCTGGATCGTCGCGGCCTTCTGCGCGACGACGGCCGGGTGGTACCGCATCGTCGGGCAGGTCACGAACGTCATCAGATCCACCCGTTCGGTCACCTGGCTCACGGCGCCGAGCACGCTCCAGGCGTACGGCGCGTGCCCCTGCTCCGCGAGCCAGGGCGAGTAGTGGTCGCTGCAGACCTCGAAGTCGAAGCCCGCCCGCTCCGCCCCGGCCGCGTGGGCGACCAGCTCCTTCGGCCCGGCCTGCTCGGTCATCAACGTGTAGCCGATGCGCATGCGGTGTCCCCCGCTCGGTCGCGTCGTGGCGAACCGCCTCCGGTCCACCCTTCCTGCGCCCGGGGTTGCCCGTTCCGCGCCGGGTGAAACCGGCCGCCCTCCCCGAAGCACGGAGACGAACCGGTACGACTGCGCGAACCAGTCCTACAGGCTGGAGAGGTGCTTGAGCGAGAAGTACGGGTCCTCCAGCCCCCACACGATCAGGGTGGGCACCCGGTAGACGAACTCCGAGGTGTCCTCCGGCGCGGGTGCGCCGCAGGGCGGACCCGGGTACCCCATTGTAGTAGCTGAGCATCCCGTGCATCGGCGACTCCGCCAGGTACGCCGCGATCCGCCCGCCAGACTGGATCCCGGATGGTGCGCACCACGTAGTCGATGTCCTTGTCCTCGCCCTCTTCGTAGGCGAGGCACGGAATCGTGTACTCGGGCTCCTGCACACGATCCGTGACTGGGGTTCCTGGCACGCGCGCACCGACCCCGAGAACATCATGACGTTCCACCACAGCTGCGGTGCCGTGCTGCGGCCGGAAGTGTGCTGCGCGGAGTGCGGCGAAGCGCTCACCCCGGAAGGCGTCACCGGCGAACGCGATCTCCACCGCTCGGATCTCGCCGCGCCGCACGAACCGCCTAGTCACCCTCGATCTCGCCGTCGCCCCGATCGCGCCGCCCTCTGGATCGCGCTTTCACCCGGTTCGCCGTCACCCGGCGTGGCGCGCTGCAGGGGCGATTCGCGGGGTGATCTGCGAAGCTGCCTTCCATGGCTTCCCGGACGAGTTCTCCCTGGTTGCGCTGGACGACGATCGCCCCGGCGGTCGCGGTGGTCGTGCTGGCGGCGACATGGGGGCGGGTGCTCGGGACGGTGCCGGTGATCATCGTCGCGGTGGTGCTGGCGGCCGCGGTGCTCGCGGCGGTGCACCACGCGGAGGTGGTGGCGCACCGCGTCGGCGAGCCGTTCGGGTCACTCGTGCTGGCGGTGGCCGTCACGGTGATCGAGGTGGCGCTCATCGTCACGCTCATGATCTCCGGTGGCCCGAAAACGGCTTCACTCGCACGCGACACGGTGTTCGCGGCCGTGATGATCACGTGCAACGGCATCCTCGGCCTGTCACTGCTGGTCGGCGCGTGGCGGCGCAAGACGACGGTGTTCAACGCCGAGGGCACCGGCTCCGCGCTGGCCACCGTCGCGACGCTCGCCACCCTGAGCCTCGTCCTGCCCACGTTCACGACTTCCCGCAGCGGCCCCGAGTTCTCCCCCGGGCAGCTGGGGTTCGCCGCCCTCGCGTCGCTGATCCTCTACGGGCTTTTCGTGGTCACGCAGACCGTGCGCCACCGTGACTTCTTCCTGCCGATCGACGACAAGGGCGCCGTGGTCGAAGAGGATTCCCACGCCAAGCCGACGACCACCCGCACCGCGCTGTTCAGTCTCGGCTTGCTGCTGGTGGCGCTCGTGGCGGTGGTCGGGCTGGCCAAAGTGGAGTCACCGGCAATCGAGGCCGGCGTGGCGGCGCTGGGGTTCCCGCAGTCGTTCGTCGGCGTGGTGATCGCGCTGCTCGTGCTCCTGCCCGAGACGCTCGCCGCCACCAACGCGGCGCGGCGCGATCGCATGCAGGTGAGCCTGAACCTCGCGCTGGGTTCGGCGATGGCCAGCATCGGGCTCACGATCCCGGCGATCGCGCTCGCGTCGATCTGGCTCAGCGGGCCGTTGCTGCTGGGCCTGGACCCCACGCAGATCGTGCTGCTGGTGATCACCGTCGTGGTCGGCGGCCTCACCGTGGTGCCGGGCCGCGCGACGCGGCTGCAGGGCGGCGTCCACCTCGTGCTGTTCGCGGCGTTCGTGTTCCTCGCCGCCAGTCCCTAGGCCACTGTCGAGCCGGGCCACGCTCGTTCGTCCTCGGGGTGCAAGGACCTCGTGGAAAGGACGGACGATGGACACTTTGGCGTTGTACCGGCAGGCGCAGGACGAGTTCGACGCGATGCTCGCCGTGGTGCCGGCCGAGCGCTGGGAAACGCGCTCGACGTGCCCCGAGTGGTCGGTGCGCGACCTCGCGGGCCACGCGGTCTGGGGCCAGCACCAGCTGCGCGCCTGGGCCACCGGCGAGGACTACGCCGACCGCTCCGGCGCACCGGGTTCGCCCCACCCCGCGCCGATCGCGGGCGACGACCCGCTCACGACCTGGCGGAAAGCCCGTGCTGCCTGCCTCGCGGCGCTGACCCCCGAGGCGCTGACGCGGAACACCACGATCCCAGGCCTCGGCGAAGTGCCGGTCGCCGCGGTGGTGAGCCTGCTGACCACCGATCTGGTGGCCCACGCGTGGGACATCGGCCACACGCTGGGCGCCGACGTGCGCCTCGACCCCGGCACGGTCACAGCCGCCTTCGACTGGGCCCGCGCGCACGCCGTGCGCGCCCCCGGCTTCTTCGGCCCGGAACTCACCCCGCCGCCCGGCTCCGACGACCAGACGCGGATGCTGGCTTTCCTCGGCCGGGCGGCCTGGGAGCCGGTCGCCGCGTGACGCCCGCCGGTGGGTGTGTCCGCTGTGGACACACCCACCGGCTCGCTCTCGGGGATTCTGGCGCATTTCGAGCCGGGTCGAAGAGCTGGCCGAGCCGTTCGGCAACCCGCTTGGCCAGCAGATCGAGTAGGCGGTGCACCGGCCCGCGCCGGGTCAATCCCCGAGCGCCTTCCGGCCGCGGTCGAACGCGGCCAGTGCCGCGCCGACCGCGGCCGCGACCGTGACCTCGAAGACCTCTTCCTCGGTGTGGCCCGCGGCCAGCAGCGCGGCGACGTCCGCATCGGTCACCCGGTAGGACGCCGTGCGGACGGTGTCGGCGTAGGTCTGCCACGGTTCGGCCACCGAATCGCCCGCGACGAGCGCCGCGCGCAGGGCCCGGTCGGTGCCGCCGCGCGCTTCGACCACCACGTGGCGGAGGTCTTCGACGACGTCGCCGTGGTCGGTCTTCGTGCCGCCGGAGAGCAGGAAGCCGGGGAAGCGGTACCCGAAGCGGTGCAGCGACCGGGTGCCGCTCTCCAGCTGGCCGTCGCGCAGCTCGAAGCCGAACGCGTTGGCCAGGCGGTTGACCACGTCCCACACCAGGTTCACGCGCAGCGCCTCCAGCACGGCCGGCGCGGGCACATCGGCGACCAGCGACGCGTCGGGCTCGCCGCCCGGCCGCGAAACGGTGTCGAGGAAGGCGCGGACCGCCCGCAGTTCCGGGCGGGCGGACGCCGGTTCGTCCGGGTCCAGGGCACCCTCGCCGGCGATGCGCGTGAGCTCCGCGTGGGTGACGATGCAGAACGGGCACTCGTGCAGCTTGGCCGTGCCCATCGCCAGGTACTCGCGTTCGCCGGCCGTCCAGAACGACGGGCCGCGCATGGCCGGCGCCGTGAGGTCCAGCAGCGCGCGGGTCATGAACTCCGGCCGGTACAGCAGCGTCCGCACGATGTCGGGACTGTCCACTCGGGACATCGCGGACGTGGCCGAGAGGAACAGCTTCGCGCGACGGCGGTGGCCGCGCTCCAGAATAGACAGTCTCACGGTGTCTCCCCAGGAGTGTGTGAGTCGAGGTCGAGCAGGCGGCGGGCGAGGAACCGCCGGTCCGCCGGCGTGTGGGCGAGCTCGTGGGCGCGCCGGTAGGCGGTGGCCGCTTCGGCGCGCCGGTCGAGGCGGCGCAGGAGGTCGGCGCGCGCGGCGTGCATCAGGTGGTACTGCTCGAGACCGTCGATGCGGTCGATCAGCGCGAGCCCGTCGGCCGGGCCCTGCGCCATGGCGACCGCCACGGCTTGGTTCAGTGCCACGACGGGCGAAGGCGTGAGCTCCAGCAGCCGTGTGTAGAGGCCCGCGATGCCCGCCCAGTCGGTGAGTTCGGCCGACGGCGCCTGCGCGTGCAGCGCGGCGATCGCAGCCTGCACCTGGTACGGCCCGGGCTCGCCGTGACGCAGCGCGCGGTCCAGCAGCCCGAGGGCTTCCGCGATCTCGCCGCGGTCCCACCGCGTCCGGTTCTGGTCTTCCAGCAGCACCACGTCACCTTCGTTGTCGTGCCGCGCCGCCGCGCGCGAATCGTGCAGCAGCAGCACGGCGACGAGGCCGAGTGCCTCCGGTTCGTCCGGCATCAGCGTGGCCACGAGCTTGGCGAGCCGGATCGCCTCCTGACGCAGCGCGGTGTGCTCGGGCGAGCCGGCCGCGGCGGTGTAGCCCTGGGTGAAAATCAGGTACACCACAGCGAGCACACCGGCGAGCCGTTCGGGCAGCAGATGATCAGGCGGAACTTCGAGCGTGATGCCGGCGTCGCGGATCTTGCGTTTGGCCCGGACCAGCCGCTGCGCCAGCGTGGCTTCGCCGATGAGGAAGGTCCGTGCGATCTGCCCGGCCGTCAGTCCGACCACGGCCTGCAGCGTCAGCACGACGCGCGCCGGCTCGGCGAGCGCCGGGTGGCAGCAGGTGAAGATCAGGCTCAGCCGTTCGTCGCCCACCTCGAGCAGGCGCCGATCGGAGAAGTCGGACATCGGCACCTCCTCCGGCTCGACCCCGATCACCGCGAGCTTCTCCCGGCCCAGGCGGGCGCGGCGCAGGCGGTCGATCGCGTTGTTGCGCGCCGCCGTGAGCAGCCACGCGACCGGGTCGTCGGGCACGGCAGCCCACTTGCGCAGGGCGAGTGCGCACGCCTCCTGCAACGCGTCCTCCGCGAGCTCGAAGTCGCCGAGCACGCGGATCAGCGCGGCGAGCATCCGCGCGCGGTCCGCGCGGTATACCCGCTCCACTGCGGCGGCGGCCGGCTCACTCAGCAGGGGCCGCCGCGTCGACCGGCGCGTGGCTCACACCCGGGATCCCGACGACCGGTCGTACTTCGATCGACCCTTCCTCCGCCATCGGGCACAGCGCGGCGAGCTCGAGGGCTTCGTCGAGGTTGCGGCAGTCGAACAGGTAGAACCCGCCGAGGTGCTCGTGGGTCTCCGCGAACGGGCCGTCGGTGATCAACGTGCGCCCGTCGCGCACGCTCACGGTCGTCGCCGTCGACTCCGGCTGCAGCGGCTTGCCCTCCACCCACACGCCGCGGCGCCGGCACTCGTCGGCGAACGCGTTCACCCGCGCCACCGCCTCTTCGAACCCGGGATCGCCCGGTTCGGGGCGTACACAGTTGTAGATCAGCAGCATGTACTGCACGTGTCCTCCGCCTCATCTGGTCCAGCTCGTCCGAAGAGGATGACGAACAGCCCGACCGTAACTCGACACGGCGCGGCGAGCGTGGCGAAAGTTTCTTCGGGCCGGGTCAGCCGAGCAGCGACGGGTGCGGCTCGGGAGGCGCGCCCAGCTCGTCGCGGCGGCTGACCGGGGCGGTGCCGTCCACGTCGGTGACCCCGAGCCGCGCGCCGAGCTCCGCGCCGATGAGCGTGCGGCCCGAGTAGGCCATCAGGTGGGGCGACGCGTAGAGCGCGGCGATCACGCGGCCGGTGAACTGCGGGGACTCGCGCGGAACGGCGGTCCGGGCCGCCGGCCGGAGCGTCGCGAGGTGGGCCTCGGCGCGTTCGGTGCGCAGGCCGCCCATCCAGATCGAGACGGCGGCGACGTGGTGGGGGCGCAGGTCCTTCGCCAGGTCCGCCGCCATCTTGTCCGCGCCCGCTTTCTGCGCGCCGTAGGCCGGGCCCTGGTGGTAGGAGACGGCGCCGTAGTGACCGGTGTGGACGATCAGACCGCGGCCGTTGGCCAGCAGCAGCGGCGCGGCGTGGTGGGCGGCGACGAAGTGCGAACGCAGGCCGACGGTGATCAGGTCGGCCGCCTCGATCGGGTTGGCCCAGAACCCGCCGGGCCGCATCGGCTCAGCGACCTTCGCGGCGTTGTTCACGAGGATGTCGAGCCGGCCGCGCTCTCGTGCGACGCGGGCGAACAGGGCGGCGACGGCCTCATCGTCGGCGTGGTCCACGACCACGGGCACGCCGGTGCCGCCGGCCTCGTCGATCAGGGCCGCGGTGTCGGCGACCGTGCCGCCGTGGGGCGAGTCGCCGGGTTTCGCGCTGCGGCCGGTGACATAGACCGTGGCGCCGGTCGCGCCCAGCGCCAGGGCGATGCCTTTGCCGGCGCCGCGGCTCGCGCCGGTGACCACGGCGATCACGGGAGCCATGGGATCTCCTCTCCATCCGGACATCGTGTCCGTTTCCTGCCACCGACGATATGGACACGACGTCCGGTTGTCACGGTGATAGCGGACACGGTGTCCGGATATACTCGGGACGTGACCAGTCCGGCCAAACGCCAGCGCGCCGATGCGCGCCGGAACTACGACGTGCTCCTCGAAGCCGCGAAGGACGTCTTCGCCCGCCTGGGCACGGACGCGCCGCTGGAGATCGTCGCGCAGGAGGCGGGAGTCGGGCGCGGCACGCTGTACCGGCATTTCCCGTCGCGTGAGCACGTGTTCGCCGCGATCATGCGCGACAGCGCGGAGCTGCTCGACGCGCGCGCTCGCGAACTGCTCGACGCGCCCGACGGCGCCACCCGGCTCCCGGAGTGGCTGCGGCTCTACGACCGGGCCGCCACCGAGTACCCGGGCATGAGCGGGCACGTCGGCGACGGGCTGGCCGACGACGGCTCCCCCGTCGCCGCCACGTGCGCTCCGATGAAGGCGAGCTTCGCCGCGTTGCTCGACCGCGCCCGCGCCGAGGGCCACGTGCGGCCCGACGTGACGGCGACGCAGGTGCTCACCCTCGTCGGCGCCCTGCCGAAGGACCCGGCGACGGGCCGCACCGCCGAGCCCTACCTCGACGTCGTCCTGGCAGGGCTTCGCATCACCACGTGACGGGCAGCTCGTACACGCCGTACACGGAACCGTTGTGCTTGAACGGAATCTCGTCCAGGTCGGCCGCGAGGGCGAGCGTGGGGACGCGCCAGTAGAGCGTGTTGTAGACGACCTGGAGCTCCACGCGCGCGAGCGGCTGCCCGAGGCATTGGTGCACGCCGAACCCGAACGCCACGTGCCGGCGCGAGTCCGGGCGGCGCACGTCGAGCCCGTCGGGGTCGGGGAACACGCTCTCGTCGCGGTTGGCGATGTCGTTGGCCATGATCAGGCCCTCGCCCGCGCGGATCGTCTCGCCGGCGATCTCGATGTCCTCGATCGCCACGCGGCGGCGGCCGTTGTGCGTGATCGTGAGGTAGCGCAGCAGTTCCTCGACCGCGCCGGCGATCACGGCCGGGTCGTCGGTCTCCCGGACCAGGGCGAGCTGGTCCGGGTGGCGCAGCAGGGTCAGCGTGCCGAGCGCGATCATGTTGGCCGTGGTCTCGTGGCCCGCGATCAGCAGCAGCACGCCCATCTGCGCGGCCTCGGCGCGCGTGAGCTCCCCGGCCTCGACGCGGTCGGCGAGCCCGGACAGCAGATCGTCCTGCCTGCGGGCGAGCTTCTCCCCCATGAGGTCGTCGAGGTACCCCAGCAGCGCGCGGTGCCCGGCAGTGCGTTCGGCCGGATCGGCGTCGCGCTTGATGATGACCTTGCTGTTGGTCTGGAAGAAGTCGTGGTCGCGGTAGGGCACGCCGAGCAGCTCGCAGATCACCAGCGAGGGCACCGGCAGCGCGAACGCCTCCACGAGGTCCACCGGGTTCGGCCCCGCGAGCATCGCGTCGAGCGAGTCGTCCACGATCTTCTGCACGGCCGGCCGCAGCGCCTCGATCCGTCGCACCGTGAACGGCGCCGTGACCATCCGGCGCAACCGCGCGTGCTCCGGGTTGTCCATCAGGATGAAACTGATGGACAACCCACCGGGCGGCAGCGGCGCGGGGCTCGGGTAACCCGGCCGCGTGATGTCCGCGCTCACCCGTGCGTCGGCGAGGAGCGCCCGCTGGTCCGCGTACCGCGTCACCAGCCACGGAGTGCTGCCGTCCCACAGCCGCACCCGCGCCAGCGGCCCCGCCTCCTGCAGCTCGCGCGCCCGCGGCGGCGGGTCGAACGGGCACCCGGCCGCCCGGGCCATCGGGAACTCGGGCACCTCGTCGGCGCCCGGGGTGGCCTGGTCCAGCGTGCTCGTCATGCGTCCTCCGCGGCGGGGTGGGCGTTTGTCGGTCTGAAGTGGACGGTGGTGGAGTGGCCGGCCGGGTGCGCTTGCCGCTTGCCCGCGTTGTCTCCGGCAGACGGGCGCGAGCGTCAGCGGGCATCGGTGGTGGGGGCGAGCCAGAGGCCGACGATGGCGTCGACGAGGCCCGTGCCGGCGCTGCACCAGTCGGGACGCGGGGTGGGGGCGGCTTCGGCGAGGGCGCGTTCGCGTTCGGCGCAGGTGTGGACCATCAGCAGGCGCGCCATGGCGTCGCGTTCGGCGCGGGCGGCGGGGGTCAGGTGGGGCAGACAGGTGTCGAGGCCGTGGAGGATGCGGTGCAGCGCCGGGGCGCTCAGCGCCTCCTCGATCATGATCCCGCGCAGTGCGGGGTCGGTCATGACCTGCGCGGCGAAGCGCGCGAACCACGTCGGGGCACGCAGGGCCGCCAGGTGGTCGGTGGCCGGCCGCACCAGGCACTCGACCCAGTCGCGCACGCCGGCGTCGCCGGGGACCCGCGCGACCATCCGCGTCCGGATCGCCTCGATGCCCTCGGCGTGCTTGTGGGCGATCGCGCGGACGAGGTCGGCTTTCGCGCCGAAGTGGTAGCCCACGGCGGCGTTGTTGCCCTGCCCCGCGGCCTCGCTGATCTGCCGGTTCGACACCGCGTACACGCCGTGCTCGGCGAACAGCCGCTCGGCCGTGGCGAGGATCCGCTCCCGCGTCGTCTCCGCGCGGATCGCCTTCCCGGTCACTCCGGCCACCGTTGCTCCTCCCCGCGTCGCACCTGCGGTTCGTGATCAGTCAACCGGACCTTCGCAAGTTAAGTCAAGCGCTTGAATTTAAACCAGGCTGCGCGGCACGTGGAACGGGGAGTCCTGCGGGGCACGCCGCGATGTCGTGGGTCGCCGCACCGAACAGCACCGCGGCCCGGTCGAAGCCGACCGTCGGGTAGGACCGCAGGAGCCACGTGGTCAGATCCCACGCCACGTCGTGCACCGCACGAGGTGAGCGGCCAATCGCGCAGGCGGCCAGTGAAGTCAGCAGCCGCGCGGCTTCCGGTGGCAGCGTCCGGACGGGTGGGTCGCCGCGTTCGGCCAGAGCGCGGTGACGCGCGTCGGTGGCCACGAAAACAGGGTAATCCGGGGCGCTGAAGCCGATTCCCAGCGGAGTAGCGTCACCGTGCGCGACAACCAGCACGACAGGGAGGATCCGGCGTGACGCCGATCGACGCCACCTTCAGCCTCGTCGACCACCACGGCGCGGCCGTGACCGAGCAGGACTACCGCGGCAAGTGGGTCACGGTCTTCTTCGGCTTCACCCACTGCCGCATGGTGTGCCCGCGGGCGCTCGGCCGCCTCACGGCCGCGCTGGACGAGCTGGGTCCGACGGCCGACAAGATCCAGCCGCTGTACATCACCGTCGACCCGGAGCGTGACAGTCCCGAGGTGATGCGCGCCTACCTCGAAGGCGACCACCCGCGTTTCACCGGCCTCACCGGCACGCCGGAGCAGATCGAGCGGGCCAAGCGCGCCTTCCGCGTTTTCGCGCGCCGCAAGGACGATCCCGGGGACCCCGACGGCTACGCGGTGCCGCACACCGCCATCACCTACGTGCTGGACCCCGAGGGCGCCTACGCGACGCACCTCACCGACGGCCTCGACGACAAGAAGTACACCGAACGGCTGCGCGAAGCCGTGGTCTGAAACGCTGAGACCAGTTGCCGGGGCCACCTCGTGAGCAGGCCCCGGCAACCGGAAGTCAGCTCAGCTTCGCCGGCACGTTGTACGCCTCCACCGACAGCCGCGGGGACTTCACGGACCGCCGCGGCGCGACCGTGACCGTGCGGGACTCCCCTGGCAGCAACCAGAAGTAGTTGTCGCCGTAGATCGTCGGCAGCACGCGGTCCTTGCCGTTGTTCTCGCGCAGCGACAGCCGCACCATCGCGGCCACGGTCTTGCCCGTGTTGCGGATAGTCGCGGTGTAACCGCCCTTGCCCGCCGAGCGAAGGCTCGTCGACAGCTGCGTGCGCCCCAGCTGGTTGAGCGCGCGCATCGCGGTGTCCGCCTGGTAGCGCCAGTACGTGTTCTCCGAGACGACGGCGCCGTGGGCATCCGTCATGGTCAGGCGCAGCAGGTGCAGCGCCGGCAGGTCCGCGCCGAACGGCACCGTGAACGCGGCCGTGCCCGAGATCGGGGCCACGTCGACCTTCTGCGTCTGCGCGGCGCCCAGCGGCTTGCCGTCGAGGCCGTGCAACTGCGCGGTGACGGTCATGCCGCTCAACGCGTTGGGCGTGTGGTTGATCGCCCGCACCTGCCAGGTCGTGAGGTCCGCCTGCACGTGCCGCGACTCGCAGCCCTTGCGGGAGCCGTAGTAGCTGCCGTTCACGTCGAGGTCGTAGTCGTAGGTCTGCCACACCGTGCTGTGCCAGGCCGGGTGCGACATCCACAGCAGCACGCCGGTGGCATCGTTCCACAGCTTCGAGTTCCACGCCTCGAAGATCGCGCGCATGCTCTCGAAGTTCACGAACTGCGCCTTGCGGCAGAACTCCGCCAGGCTCGACGAGGGCGCGAGCCGCGCGTCGATCGCCGCGAGGTAGGTCTGCGGCGACTGGTTGCCCTGCGTGGACCAGTCGTGCAGGAACCACGGCGCGCCGATCGGCCAGCCCGCGTCGCCGTCGCCGACGAGGTTGCGCATGCTCTCCACCACGGACACCGTCGGGATGCCGATCTCGCTCCAGAAGCCGGCCTTGCCGCCGGTCGCCTCACCCGTGAAGTACTGCTTCGGGTCGAGCCAGCGGTAGGGGCCGTCGCCGGTGATCACGCCGCCCGCGGAGTTGCTCTGGTACAGCAGGTCCGTGTTCTCCGTGACGATCGAGCGCAGCGCCTGGTCGATCACCGACGGCGGGCTGCCCTCGTTGCAGCCGAACCACACCGCGACCGACGGGTGGGAGCGGTAGCGCAGCACGGTGTCCTTGGCCTGGGCCAGGAAGATGTCGTGGTTGGCCGGGTCGGTGGAGAACCCGTCCCAGAACTCCGTCCACACGAGGATGCCGTAGCGGTCGCACGCCTCGAACAGCTCTTCGCGGTAGGACGAGCCGATCCAGTTGCGCAGCATGGTGAAGTTCATGTCGCGGTGCATCGCGACGACGTTGTCCACGCGCTCCGGCGGCATCCGGCGCAGCAGCTCGTCCCAGCCCCAGCTGCCGCCGCGGCAGAACACCTTGACGCCGTTGACGATGAACGTCAGCGGCTTCGGCGAGTTGTCCACGGCCAGCGCGTCGGTCCACGTCTCGCCGTCCTGCGACACCTGCACGCGGAACGTCATCGCGTACGAGTATTCCCAGTGCAGCGCCACCCGGTCGAAGGTGACCGGGCTGCCGAAGTCGACCTGCAGCCACTGGTTGTCGCTCCACGCCGAACCCCAGCGAGTGGTCCGGTCGCCGTCGACGGCGTGGTCCGGGGTCATGGTGGGGTTGTCGTCTTCCGTGGTCGACGCGGTGGCCGGCTTGCCGAGCGCGAGGTCGGTGTCCGGGTGCGCGCTGTCGAGCACCGACATCTCGTAGACCGAGAAACCCCAGCCGGCGGACCGCTTGTCGCACTGCAGCCGCAGGTAGCGGGCGGTTTGCGCCGGGAAGTCGACGGTCTGGTCCGCGGCCCCGTCGATGGGCGTCACCGGCTGGTCGTAGGTGTAGGTGATCTGGCGGATGCCGAACTTGAGGCTCTTGCGGTCGCTCACCGCGGAGCCGATGGCGGCGGTCACGGTGAGGTCGTGCAGGGTGGCGTCGCCGTAGCCGTTGGGCCACCACAGCTTCGGGTTCTTGATCCGCAGCTGACCGAACGCCGACGGCGCGAACACCGCCGCGCCCTCCTCACCCGGGGCGACGGTGACGGTGCTGGACACCGAGATGCCGTCGAACGCCGCGGTGACCTTCACGCGCTGGGCCACCGAACCGGCGTTGCGGACGGGGACCGTGATGGTCACCTCGGCGACGTCGGTCGCGGGCAGGTTCGGCAGCTTGGTGTCCACGCGGGCGTCGCCCACCACGATCGCGCCGGTCGAGCGCAGCCGGACGTGGTTCCAGATGCCGGACGCGCGGTCGCGCACCGCGGGCATCCAGTCCCAGCCGGACACCGCGACGAGCGTGGGCGAGTTGGCGAACATCGTGCCGCCCGCGTCCACGAAGGACTGGCCGGCCGGACCCTTGTCGCCGGGGCTGCCGGGGAACGGCATCGGCGCGATCTTCACCGCGACGTTCTGGTCGCCGGTGCGGCGCAGCGCGGCCGTGACGTCGAGAGCGGCGCGGCCGAACGGGTGCGCCAGGTTGCCGACGTGGGCGCCGTTGAGCCAGATGTCGGCCTCGTGGTTGACGCCGTCGAACTCGAGCCACACGTGCCGGCCTGAGGAGGTGTCGAGGCCACGCGGCACGGAGAACGTGCGGCGGTACCACCAGGAGTGCCGTGACAGGGCTTCCGGGATGTGCATGTTGCCCATGCCCTTGGCCGGGTCGGGCAGCTGGCCCTGCTCGACGAGCGAGCCGAGCACGGTGCCCGGCACCGACGCCGGCAGCCAGCCGCGCGTGTCGACCGAGTTGCCGGACAGGACGGCGCCGTCGGTGCTCGGCGCCCAGTCCTGCATGGTGAGGACCCAGCCTGACTCCAACGGCACGGAGCCGTCGGCGGCCACCGCCAGCGCCGGCGGGTTGTCGTGCCCGCGCACGGGGAACGACGTCCAGCCGCGCACGGCCGGGCGACTGTCGCGCGTAGCGCCGTAGACCTGAAACCCGTTGAGCCCCAACGGGTTCGTGGTCGAGCCGGCGGAGCTCGCGAGACGGACCCAGCGCGCGGTGACGGCCGGCTTCAACGGGATGGTCACCACACCGCCGGTGCCCTGCGCGGTGCTGTGGACGGTCCGCCAGGACTTGCCGTCCTGGGAGACGTCGAGGTCGAACACGGTGGCGTAGCTCGACTGGACCTCGGTGCCCTTCGTGTTGCTGCGCGAGGCGGTCGGGTCGAACGCCGGGTCCCCCGGGCGGGCCTCGAACGTGAGCACCACGGAATCGACCTGGCAGCGCCCCTGCAAGTCCACGATGATCCACTGCGAGCCGCCCGAGGCCGCGCGCCAGCCGGAGCCCTG
The DNA here is from genome assembly GCF_030285625.1 of Amycolatopsis sp. 2-15. Taxonomy (NCBI): domain Bacteria; kingdom Bacillati; phylum Actinomycetota; class Actinomycetes; order Pseudonocardiales; family Pseudonocardiaceae; genus Amycolatopsis; species Amycolatopsis carbonis. The sequence goes on along the minus strand of NZ_CP127294.1, from coordinate 6,276,861 downwards.
CACGCCGACCTGCGCGAGGCCGTCGACCGCGAACTCGGCGGGGGTGGCCGCGTAGTCGGTGGAGGACACCTGCACGGGGCGGAACAGGGCCAGATCGGTCGAGCTGTGCCCGTCCGGCACCGCCGGGGACGTGGGCGCCGCCGAGGCTACGCCGGGCAGCACCGCCGTCAGGCCGAACCCGGCCAGCAACCCGGTACCGGCGGTCAGCACGCCCCGGCGCGACAGTGCCGAATCCGCGCCCGGCGCGCCGCTCTGGTCCAACGTCATGGGATCTCCCGCTCTCGAGGCAAATCCCGTCCACGTGACGCGGGGACCGCAGGCGTCGACGTCGACGGGTGACAACGTTGCCAGGAAGCTTCCCGGCCGTTCACCCGACCGTCAAGAAGACAAGAGAGACAGGAATGGACCGCGCTGACATCGATGTCGGAAGCTGAGAGGGTGCCGGTCGTTCCGAGCCGCGGGGAAAGCCGAGGGGCCCGGTTTGTCCGGCCGGGCGCATCCGGATGGAGCGGACGCGCCCGGCCGGACGGGTCAGCGCACGAGCACCGCGTCGCCGATCGGCCGCTCACCCGTGGCGTCCGACGGATGGTTCACGAGCTGTCCCCCGACGGCCATGGCGGTGGAGCCGCCGCCGTCGAGGTTGAGCGCGTCCACCGCGCCGAGGCTGCGCATGAGCTGCGCACCCTCCTCGATCGTCACGCCTTCGCTGACGCCGGGCTGACGGCCGTCGACGGTCACGAGCAGCAGGCGGCCCTGTGCGTCGAGCCCGGCCATCGTGCGCGGCTGGCGCTGCTCGGCCCAGGCGTACCCGAACGACAGGTCCTTCGGGTCGAGCACGCCTTCGGTGGCGGCGTCGATGGCCTGGCGGCCGTGGCGCAGCAGGACCGGCGCCGCGCTGACGATGCCGTCGCCCGCGCGGAGGTCGAGCGGCCGGCCCGACGCGGTGCGCACGTGCTCGTCGACGGTCAGCCTGCGGCCGGCCACAGCGTGGGCGGCGAGCCAGCCGGCGGCCGGACCGATGCCCTGCACCGCGGAACCGCCGGCGGGCACCGCGCCACCGCGCGCGCCCACGGTGAGCACGCGGCCGTTGCGATCGAGCGTGACCTGCGTGCCCGCGCCGGTCGGCAGGGCGGCGCCGAACTCGGCGGTGAAGAGCACGAGGTCGTCGGCGGTGGTGCAGGTGAAGTCCTGCCGCGGTTTCGTGGTCGGCGTCAGGCCGGGCCGGCCGCAGTCGCGCACGACACCGGGCTTGCGGTTCACGCCTCCGACCGCGTGGGCCGCCGCGCCGGAGCGCAGCGTCACCGTGGACGTCAGGTTCTCGATGGACACGTCGCCGCGGTGGCCGAGGACCAGCGCCGCGCGGGCGCCGGACGACTGCGACTCGAGGTGGCCGTCGTACGCGGCGAGCCCGGCCGGCACGCCCTGGAAGCCGTCGGCGTCGGCGGTCACGAAGAACCCGCCGTTGACGGCCACGAGCGCGCCCGTCTTCGCGGCGATCGACGACGTGGTCTCGCGCTGCGCCACCGTGCCGTCGTGGGTCGCCTCGATGCTGCCGCGGAACCGGCCGCGGTCGATCACGGCGACGTGCACGCGTTCGGCGTCGGGCGCCTGGTCGGCGTCGTAGCCGGTCCACTCCGCCACGGCACTGAACCCGGCCGCCTTGAGCGTGGCCGCGGCCGCGGTGGCCGCCGCCTGCGTCGGGTACGAGCCGGTACGCACGCGCACGCCCTCGACTCCGTGCGGGGTGTCGGAGAAGCCGGGCCAGCGCACGGTGTCCTGCCGCGCCGGATAGCCCGCCGCCGCCAGCTTGGCGGCGGTGTCGCGCGCCCAGGCCGCCGTGCCCAGCTCGGCGGTCGTCGCCGCGCCGGTGAGGACGTTCTTGGCCGGCGCGGTGATCGTGACCGTCCAGAACGGAGGGTGGGCCGTGCGGCTCAGCACCCCGGTGCGCACGGTGACGCCCGGCGCGACCGCGTCGGTGGTCCAGGTGTAGCCGGCGGGACCGGGCACCGAAGCGTCGGCGGCCGGCGTGAGAACCGCCGCCGCCCCTGCGACGACGACGGCTGCCGCGAACACGCGCCGAGCGCGTGACGAGGTGAACACTGTGGGTTTCTCCCTTGCCTCAAGCGGATCCGGGTGAGTCCACCCGGCGCGATCGACCCGGACCTGTCCGGCGGCTGGAGGCGCGGTGAACCTCTGCCGAACCGGATACGTACGTACTTTGTCCGTAGGACTTCCGATGTGCGGGCCGGGCCGGGCGGCGACTCTGGAAGAGCAAGAAGCACCACCGACACGGAGGTCCTCCCGATGGCGATCGACTCCCTTCGCCAGCCGTGCCCGGTCTGCTTCCGGTCCACCGTCCTCATCAGTCACTGGTGGGGCCGGCAGTGGACGCACGTGGGTACCTGGCGCCCCGGCTGCGAGCCGGCCGGGCGTGACCGGGAAGCGTTGCACTCCCCCGCACCGGACACCAGACCGCCCGCATCGGATCTGGCTGCCTGAAAGAAAAAGCGCCCCCCGCGGAAAGGAGGTCCTCACTCTCCCCCCGATCGAGTGAGCCGACCCGCTGGACCCCGTACCACGGAGCAACGACGTGGCGCGGGGTTCGGTGCTGCCCGGGTAAAACGGACCAACCTGACATCGGCCGCCACGAGACGTACTCTCACACCAACTCGTGGAGGTGGTCTCGATGGGGACGCTGCCCGCGGAGCTGACCAGCTTCATCGGCCGGCAGCGGGAACTGGTCGAGATCCGCAGGCTCCTCTCCGCGGGGCGCCTCGTCACGCTCACAGGAGCCGGCGGCGTCGGCAAGACCCGGCTCGCCGTGCGCGTCGCCGACCAGGTGGCGCACACGTTCCCCGACGACGTCTGGTTGATCGAGCTGGGCGACCTTCACGATCCCTCGCTGGTCGCCCAGACCGTCGGCGCGGCGTTCGGAATCCGCGACGCCGACGAGGACCCGCCGGGGCGGCTCGCCGACTACCTGCGCGACAAGAGCCCGTTGCTGGTGCTCGACAACTGCGAGCACCTCGCCGAAGCGTGCGCACGGCTCGCGCGCAACCTCCTCGCCGGCGCGCCGGACCTGCGGATCCTGGCCACCAGCCGGCATGTGCTCGGCATCGAGGGCGAACGGGTGTACTCCGTGGCACCGCTCGCCGTGCCCGAGGTCCACGACCTCGCCGACGCCATCGGGCTCGACGCGGTCACGCTGTTCACCGAACGCGCCACCGCCATCTCCAGCGGGTTCGCCCTCGACAGCGGCAACTGGGCCACCGTCGTCGAAGTGTGCCGCCGGCTCGACGGGCTGCCGCTGGCGATCGAACTGGCCGCCGTGTGGCTGCGCACCCTGGCGATCGACGAGCTGCTCGACCGGCTCGACGACACCTTCCAGCTGCTGAGCCCCAACCCGGTCGCGCCGCCGCGCCAGAAATCGCTGATGGGCACGATCGACTGGAGCTACCTGTTGTGCACGCCGCGTCAGCGGACGTTGTGGAGCCGCCTTTCGGTGTTCGCCGGCGGGTTCCACCTCGCCGCAGCCGAGGAGGTGTGCTCAGGCGATGGCATCGAGTCCGGCGACGTGCTCGGCCTCGTGGCGGCGCTCGTGGACAAGTCCCTCGTGCAGACCGGGGCCGACCGGGCGCCGACGCGCTTTCGCCTGTTGCAGACGATCCGCGAGTACGGCCGGCAGAAGCTGGCCGAAGAAGGGGACGAAGCCGCGCTGCGCGACCGGTACAGCGATTACTTCCACCGCCTGGCCGGGCGCGCACAGCAGGACTGGGACACGGCCGCGGACCAGGTCCAGGTCTACGCGACGGTGCTGCGCGACCACGCCAACCTGCGCAACGCGCTCGACCACGACCTGAGCACGCCCGGCCGGCACGCGGCCGGCCTCGACCTCGTGGTGACCCTGCACTTCTTCTGGCTGCAATGCGGGCACCTCACCGAAGGACGGCTGTGGCTCGCGCGGGCTCTGGGGGTGAACACCGAGCCGAGCCGCGACCGCGCGCGAGCGATGTGGATCAGCGCGTACGCCGCGTGCCTGATGGGCGAGCCCGCCGCCGCACTGCCGCTCATCCGCGAGGCCGAGGAGTGGGGCCGCAGCAACGGCGACGAGGTCGTGCTCGGGTACACGGAGATGCTGACTGCCGCGTGCCAGTTCCTCCAGGGTGATTTCGGTACTGCCACCGCGTCGTTCAGCGAGGCGAACGCCCGGTTCGCCGCGATCCCCGGCTACACCAGCATCAAGGCGCTGAGCCTGGGCACGGTCGCGCAGTCCGAAGCGTGGGGCGGTGACCCGGCGACGGCCGTGGCGGTCGCGGAGGACGGCCTGGCCGCGTGCGACTCGACCGGCGAGCTCCGGGCGCGCGCGCACCTGCTCTACTCGCGCTCGCTCGCGCAGTGGATGCTCGGCGAGCACGACGCAGCGGAAACGGGGCTGCTGCGCGGATTGCGCACGGCGCGCCTGTTCAACGACATCCTCAGCGCGGCGCTGTCCGTGGAACTGTTGTCGTGGATCGCCGCCTCGACCGGCCGGACCGAGCTCGCCGCCGAGCGCCTCGGGGTGGCGCACCGCGTGTGGCCGCTCGTCGGCGGCAAGCCGATGCTCGGGCTGCGCCGCATGCTCGACCAGCACGACACCTGCGAACGCGAAGTCCGGGAAGCCCTGGGTGATGCGCGCTTTCGCACGGCGTTCAAGCGCGGCGCCGAGGCGTCGACCGGGTTCGAGGCCGCGCTCGCCCACCTGCTCGGGGAAAACGTCGCCCCTCCCGCGCCGGTCGCGCCCGTCCGGGACACGTCGGAGCCGGAGCTCACGAGCCGCGAGTTCGAGGTGGCCGAGCTCGTCGCCGAGGGGCTGACGAACAAGGAGATCGCGCAACGGCTGGTGATCAGTCGCCGGACGGTGGAGTCCCATGTGGACCACATCCTCGGCAAGCTGGGCTTCAGCTCGCGCGGCCGGATCCCGGCGTGGCTCGCGCAACGGCGCGGCTGAGCTTCACCGCTCGGGCAGCCGGGACTCGATGCCGTCCAGGAGGGAGCTCAGACCGAGGTCGAACTGGATGTCGCGAGGCGGGCCTGCCAGGTTCGTGAGCCACGTGGTGAGCGTCGTGTTCAGCGTGCACTTCTCTACGGCGATCCGCAGGCATTTTCGTCCTTTATGGACGCTTCGCGCGCGATGATGGCCGCGTACGGGGGCCCAAACCGATCGTGGCGGGTGAGCACGGCAGGCCGGCACCGTTCGAATTCCCGGAGCTGGAACCCGTGATGCAGCAAGCGTTCCTGAGTGCGTTCGCCGAAGCGCCCGCCACGCAGAGCACCGGTGAGCTACAGGAGCGCGCCGCGATGCGGTCGCTGTACGCGCGGATGGCCGCGCTGCCCCCGCGGCTGCGGATGTTCCTCGATGGCTGCCCGCCCGAGCTCGACGCGCTGCGCGACCGGATCGGCTGCCGGCAGCTCGTGGTGCGGACGGTGCTGGCGCTCGCGTCGGTGATCCGGCGCACGGCGTACTGGAACCTCGCGCCGGAGGTGCCCGGGCCCGTCGACCCGCTGCAGCTGATGCACCTGCTGTTCGGGAAGCTGCCACTGCTGGGTTACCGCGGCCGGTCGCTGGAGGTGCGGCGGCCGACGGCGGACACGTTTTCGCTGGTCGCCGAGCAGTTCGCGGGCGCCGAGCGAGTGTCGCGAATGGACGCCGACGTGTCCGCCTACGCGTCGACGCCTTCGGTGCGCCCGTCCCCGTGCGTCTCGAAGGCGGCTCGGTGGGGCTCGACGTGTCGCGCAGGCCGGTGTTCGTCAGCGGGCGTGACGCGGGAACTACGATGCGCTGGTGGAACTGCGCCAGCTGCGGTACTTCGTCGCCGTCGCCGAGGAGATGAACTTCGGGCGGGCCGCGCAACGGCTGCACATCGCCGGACCGTCGCTCTCCCAGCAGATCAAGGCGCTCGAGCGCGACCTGGGCGTGCGGCTGTTCGACCGGGACCGCCGGTCGGTGGCGCTGACCGCGATCGGCGAGTCGCTGCTGCCGGGTGCCCGCGCGCTGCTCCAGCAGGCGGACGACCTTCGCCGCCACGCCACCGGGCTGTCGAGTACCGCGGCCGTGCGCCTCGGCTACGTGAACTGGCGGCCCGCCGACCTCGTCGAACGCACCGCCGGCGTCGCCCGCGTACAGGTCGATGCGTGGGTGCTGCCGTCGCACGCGCAGGCCGGGCGCGTCGCCGACGGGAGCATCGACCTGGCTATCTGCTGGGTGCAGACACCCGACCTCGCCGACCAGGACCTCGCCGCGCGGCTGCTCGGCGCCGACCATCTCTATGCCGTGTCCACCGGCACCGACACCTCGCCCGTGGCGGCGAAGGACCTGCTGGTGCTGGTCGACTCCGACACGCTCAGCTGGTCGTCGTGGAACCTCTACGCCGGCCAGTTCGCCCGCGACACCGGCGCCACCGTCGTGCAGACCGACGACGGCGGCATCACCGGCCCCGCGTTCTTCGAGCACGTCCGCCGCCTGCGCCGGCCCGTGGTCAACTCGCCGAAGGGCCAAACCACTCCCCTGCCGCCGGACCTGGTGCGCCGCCCCATCGTCTCCCCGACGCCGTGCTGGACCTGGTCGCTCGTCACCCGCCACGACGACACCCGCGCGTCCGTGCGCGCCGTCGTCGACGCGCTGACCGCGGACCTCGGCACCTTCGGCCTCGACGACTCCACCTGGCTGCCCGCGACCGACCCGTACTCCCGGCGCACCGCCGACCCGGTGTGAGCCGCGGCCTCCGACGGACGAGCGACCCGGTCGTGGCACCCGCGGGCCGGCGCGGGCGGCCGCCGGTCGGCGAGCCGCGCCGCATCGGCCTCTGGCGCGCCGACACCCGCGGAAGGCGTCACCTCAGCGGACTGGCTGCGCGCCCGTGGCGAAGCGGGCCGAAGCGGCGAGCAGAGCGTCCAGCGCGGCCCGGATGCCGCTGTGGTCCTCCTCGCCCGCGCGGCAGATTGCGACGATCGTGCGCGACAACGCCGGGCGGGTGCTCAGGATGCGCACCCCGGCCGGCGGGGTGCCGCGGGCGAGGCGCGGCACGAGCGCCGCGCCGGCATTGCCGGCGACCAGGGCCAGCTGGGTCGGATAGCCGCCGACGGTGCAGCTGATCTTCGGCTGCAGCTGTTGCGCCCGGAGGACGTGGACGAGCCATTCGTAGCAGCCCGAGCCGGCGGTCCAGGCGATCCACGGCACGTCGTCGACCTCGGCCAGGTCGACGGCGCGGCGGTGCGCGAGGCGGTGGGTGCCGGGAAGGGCGAGGTCGGCGACGTCGGAAAAGAGCGCGGTCGCGGTGACCGTCGGCGGGAGCACCGTGGGGCGGTCCGCCCAGCTCTCGACGACGGCGATGTCGAGGTCGCCCGCCACGACCTGGGGCAGGGTCTGCTCGGCCTCGCCCTCACGCAGGGTCACCTCGAGGCGCGGGTGCTGGGCGGCGAGCGTCGCGAGAGCCGGCGGCAGGAGGGCGTGGATCGTCGTCGGAATCGCGCCGAGGCGCAGCGGGCCCAGCACGTCCTCGTTCAGCAGCTCCAGATCCGACCGCGCCTGCGCGACCTGGGCCAGGATCCGGCCGGCGTGCCCGGCGAGCACCTGGCCCGCGCGGGTGAGCCGCACGCCGCGGCCGCGGGGTTCGAGCAGCGCCTGGCCGGCCTCGCGTTCCAGCTTCGCGAGCTGCTGCGACACCCCGGACGGCGTGACATGCAGCGACGCGGCTGCCGCGGCCACCGAGCCGTGCTGGGCGACCGCGTGCAGCGCGCGCATCCGATCCAGGCTGAACACGGTAGTGATGCTACCGAATTCCGCTCAGGAACATTCGCTTGTCCTTGACAGTTGCGCACCGCAGGCTTGAGGGGTGACCACGACCGAGCTCCCGTCCCGTCCTCCGGTGGCCGGGCCGATCACCGTTCTCACCGAACGGATCGACCCGCGCCTGCTCGCGGCAGCCGGCAGTCTCTGCATCGCGTTGTCGTCGGTGTTCATCAAGGTCTCGGGTACGAGCGGCTCCACGAGCTCGTTCTGGCGGTGCCTGCTCTCGATTCCCGTGCTGGCCGCGCTCGCGTTCTGGGAGTGGCGGCGCACGGGCGTGCGGCCGAAGATCCTGTTCCCGATGCTGGGCGGGATCGGTCTCGGCCTCGACTTCGTGCTGTGGGGCGAGTCGATCCCCCGCGTGGGCGCCGGGATCGCGACCGTGCTGCTCGGCGTGCAGGTCGTGATCGTGCCGCTGCTGGCGTTGCTGTTCCTCTCCGAACGCCCCGGCCGCCGCTTCCTGCTCACAGCACCGGCGCTGCTCGTCGGGATCGTGCTCAGCGGCGGGTTCCTCGGCAAGAGCGCCGTCGGCTCCAACCCGCTCAGCGGCGCGCTCCTCGCGCTGGCCGCGGGCGCCGGCTACTCGTGCTACCTGCTGTTCATCCGGCTCAGCAGCGGCCCGTCCACGCAGATCCGGTCACTGCTGCTGGCGACGCTCTCGGCCGGCGCCGTCGCCGTCGCGCTCGGCGTGCCCACCCACCGGCTCGACTTCACGCCGGGATGGCCTGCGTTCGGCTGGCTCGTGGCGCTCGCGCTCGTGGGCCAGGTCGTCGGCTGGCTGCTCATCGCCGCCGGGCTGCCACGGATGACGTCCGCGACGGGCTCGGTCCTGATGCTGCTGCAGCCGATCGGCGCCGTGGTCTACGGCATCGTGCTGCTCGGCGAGGAGCCGACGGTGCTGCAGCTGGCCGGCTGCGCCGTCGTCGTGCTGGCGGTGTGTTTCGCCGGCCGCGCGCCGCGGGAGGTCAGCCCTGCGGGAACGCCAGCCCCACCGACGCGAGGATCGCGCCCACGAGCTCGCGCGCCTCGTCGCGACGGAACTCGATGACGTCCGGCGCGCCCAGCAGTTCCTCTGCGAGCTGCTCCACCGGCCACGTCACCACGGTGCCGTGCCGCGCGAGCAGCACCCCGACGTCGCGGATCCGGTAGAGGTCGCCGACGTCGAGCCACGCGTAGAGCAGCAGCTGCCACAACCAGCGGCCGACGCGCTCCGGATCACGGACGCCGACCACGGTCTTCACGTCGAGCAGCGTCGCGGTGCCGTCGCCGATCCCGCCGGCCGGGTCGATCGCGCCCAGCAGCACGTCCCCGTCGGCCCAGCCGGGCACGATCGTGGGCCCGGCGATGCCGAGCTGCGCGCCGTCCGGTGGGTTCCCGCCCATCCGGCGCAGCTCCCACAGGGCACCGCGGTCGTGCAGCCGCTTGGCGATTTCCGCCAGCTCCGCGACCTGGCCGTCCGTCGCCAGCCGGCGCAGTGCGTCGACGCTCGCGCCGCCGCCGTCGACGACCCGCGCCAGCCGCTGGTCGATCCCGCCCGAGCGGTAGACGTCCTCGCACGCCGAGAGCACGAAGTTCGTCCGCGCCAGGCCGGCCTCCACGCCCGGCGCGCCCAGCGTTCCCGGTGGTGCGTACCGGTCCTGGTATGCGCGGGCGCGGTCGAAGAACTCCGCCCACGCCTCGGCGACGCCGGGCAGCGGCTCGGCCACCGCGCCGCCGAGCCGGTCGCCGAGATCCAGCCACGTCGTCGCGGCGGGACGCACGCCGAGCGCGCGGGCACGGAAGTCGGCCGGCAACCCGCGGTGCGTCGGGTACTCGGCAGCCTGCGCGTGCGCCCACTTCCCGGTGGCCCACTGCGCACCGACGAGCCCGAGCAGCGCGTAGTAGGGCGGCGCCGGCTGAACGAGATCGGCCACGCGCTGGCCGAACGCGCCCCCGACCTCGGCCCAGTGACGGCGCGGGACATCGCGGGCGGCCGGGCGGACCGGCCGCACGTCCTGCACCGCCGCCTCGACCCGGGCCGCCACGGCGGGCGTGCCGGTGAGCACCCGGGCGCACCAGGACGTGAGGACGCTCGCCGGGTCGGCCAGCTCCGAAGTCAGCGACACGCGGTCATCCCGCGAGTGCCTGGCCTTCGCGGAAGAACGCGAGGAGGTCGGGGACCTCCCGCACCGGGTGCGCGGCGCCGAACGGCGCGTTCCAGAACTCGCCCTCGCGCGGCTCGTGCGGGCCGACGTAGGCGTACGGCTCGGACAGGTACCCGTCGCCGGGCGAGACGCCGTAGTTGACCGCGCCGAGCGTGATCGCGACGTCGAAGTGTTCCGGCCACAGCACCGGGGTCTCGTCCGGCGCGAACTCCCGCAGCGCCCGGTCGCCCGCGACGAAGGCGGACAGCAGGATGGCCACCGCTTCGGCGTCGAGCTCGATCGTCTCGTCGGCGCGCACGGACGGTCCGTCGGAGTAGACGTCGGCGAGGCCGCTCGGCTCCACCCCGATCGACGCCGCCACCTCGCGGTAGGTCCGGCCGGGCAGCTCGACAGCCCCGGTCGGTGTCCGCAGCCGGGTTCCTTCCACCACCAGGTCGGGCTCGGCGATCGTCGCGAACCCCTCGCCCGCCACGCGCAGCTCGATGCGCTCGGACGTGCGGAACTGTGGTCCGGCCAGCAGCAGCTCGGCCACGCCGTGCAGGGATCGTCTGGTCGTCGTCATCGCCGTCATGCCCCGATCCTGCCCTTCACCTGCCCGGCGGGCGAACCGGACACCCAGTACAGTCGCCGCGTGATCAAGAAGGCAGTCTCCGCGGCGGTCGTACTCGCCGCAGTCCTCGGTCTCGTCGCCTGCACCAACCCCACCGGGAAGTCGTGGGCCATCAGCTACGAGGTCACCGGCAGCGGGACCACGAGCGGGATCACCTACTCGCAGTCGGTCGACCGCTACCAGGACGACTCGACGCAGCACCAGCTCACCGGCCCGCTCGGGCTGCCGTGGAAGCAGGACGTGATCATCAGCGCCGGCCGCGACGCCTCGGTCACCGCCACGCCGACCGGCAACGCCACGCTGACGTGCCGGATCCTGCTGGACAAGCAGAGGGAGCTCGCGAAGGCGACATCGCCGGCGCCCGGCAAGCCGGTGACGTGCAGCAAGACCACGGACAGCTGAGCCGGCGTCGCTGATCAGCGACGCCGGGACCGGTCCCGCCCGGGTGTGGTGGTCTTGGCCGGTTCCTGCCGACGTCCACCGGAAAGCGCCCCGCGGGGGTTTGCTCGGCGGACGTTCCCGAGAGGTGGTGCCCGCCGTGTCCGACCCGAGCCCCTTCGAGCCGCCGGCTCAGCAGTACCGGTACGACGACGAAGACATCCGCCACGCCATCTCCTCGGCGCGGTGGGCGATGGCCGCCCAGGCGACGCTCTACTTCGCGCTGTCGGTGCTCGTCTGGGTCCTCGTGACGAGCCTCGACGATACCGACGGCTTGGGTGGCGTCCTCGCGCTGGCCGCACTCGACGCCGCGCTGGCCGTGGCGGTCGTGGTCTGTGCGGTGCTGCTCGGCCGCCGCCGGCCCGCGGCGTGGTGGACGACGTTCGGCATCGAGCTCGGGTTCGGGCTGATCCTTCTGGTGGGCGGTATCGTCACCCTGCTCTCGGACGCAGGCGGCGGCGCCGCGCCGGTGGGCCTCTTCCTGTGGCTGCTCCTGGCGCAGGCCGTGCTGCGGCCACTGCAGCGGCCCGAGGTGAAGGCGGCGTTCGGGCTGCGCGTCAAGGACGCGGAATGGCAGCGGGCGGCGCGGCGGAAGCGGCGCTGAGGGGCGTCGGGAGCCTCGCCCGGAACCGCTTCAGCACAGGAACTTCGCGACGGTCTCGGTGAAGGCCGCCGCGTCGTCGATCCACGGGTAGTGGCTCGTACCGTGCTGGGTCACGGTGTGTGCGTCAGGGAAGAGCCCCGCGATGGCGGCGGCGACGCCGGGCGGGGTGATCCAGTCGAGCTCGCCCGCGAGCACGAGCACCGGGGCCGTGACCGCGGCCAGTTCGGCCCGCGTGCGTGGTGGATCAAAGGCGCCTTCGGCGCTGTAGCCGCGGGCGGCGCGGGCGTTGCGCTGGGCGGATTCGGTGGCGTGGTGGACTTTCGCGGTGTCGTCCCAGCGGCCGTAGTACAGCGGGGCGAGGGCGGCCCAGGCGGCGCTCGTGGCGCGGCCGGCGGCGATTTCTTCGTAGGCCGCCGCGACGGCCGCGTGCCAGGGTTCCGCGGCCCGGCGCGCGATCGACCCGCGGCGCTGGTCGGGTGTCTGTTCGAAGGCGACGGACCGGGCGCTCGGCGTGATCAGCGTGAGCCGGCCGATGCGCTCGGGCCGCGCGGCGGCGTACCGCATGGCCAGGCTCGCGCCCGCGGAGTGGCTGAGCAGGTCGAGCGTTTCGAGGCCGAGGTGCTCGCGCAGGGCCTCGACGTCGCCGACCTGACGGTCGCAGCGGTAGGTGTCCGGGTCTTCGGGCTCCGCGGACGCGCCCGTGCCGCGCAGGTCGAGCACGAGCAGGCTGCGGTACGCGGCCAGTCCCCCGAGGTCGCCGAGATAGGCCGCGGCGCGCATCGGGCCGCCCGGCAGGCAGACGACGGGTGTGCCGGAACCGAACACGCGGTAGGCGAGGGTGGTCCCGTCCGGCGCGGCGAAGGTCGGCATGCGCGGATCTTGGCACCGCCGGGTGAGCGACGGCAAATTCGGTGGTCGGGCCGGGGTTCGCGCCGTAGCGTGCGCGTCGGCATCGAGCACGCAGGAGCGGAACAGTGACCACGACCTACCACGGGGAAGCCGATGAGCGCTTCGGAGCCGTCGCCGACGCGTTCGCGCGGAACTTCGCCGAGTTCCCCGAACTGGGCGCCGCGGTCACGGTGTTCGTGGGCGGCCGCAAGGTCGTGGAACTGTGGGGCGGCGTCGCCGACGAGGCCACGGGACGCGCGTGGGAACGCGACACCGTGGTGCCGGTTTTCTCCTGTGCCAAGGCGATCGTGAGCCTGTGCGCGCATCTGCTGGCGCAGGAGGGGAAGCTGGACCTCGACGCGCCGGTCAGCCGGTACTGGCCCGAGTTCGCGGCGGAGGGCACAGAGGACATCACGCCGCGGATGGTGCTCGGGCACCGCGCGGGGCTGCCGGTGCTCGACAAGACCGTGCCGTTCGAGGAGATCGCGCGATGGACTCCGGTGATCCGCGCGATCGAGGAGCAGAAACCGTTGTGGGAGCCGGGAACCACGTACGCCTACCACGGTCACGTGTTCGGGTTCCTGCTCGGCGAGCTCGTGCGGCGGCTCACCGGGCTGACGCCGGGCGCGTACTTCCGTTCGGCGGTCGGCGAGCCGTTCGGGCTGCGCACGTGGCTCGGGTTGCCCGCGGCCGAGATGGCCGCGCGCGCCCGGCTGGTGGAAGCCGAGGGCCGTGCGCCCATGCCGCCGCCCGAGCACATCCTCACCCGGATCGTCACGATGAACGGCGCGCTAGCGTTCCCGGGCCTCGGCGAACCGCACGGCTGGAACGACCCGGCGCTGCTGGGCATGGAGCTCCCGGGCGCGGGGGCGACCGCCTCGGCGAGCGGGCTCGCCGGCCTGTACGCGGCCGCGGTCACCGGCCTCAACGGTCGGCCCCGGCTGCTGTCCCCGGCGACCGTGACCGACGCCATCCGCGAAGTCTCCTCCGGCCCGGACTGGTTCGGCTTCGACGCGGGCGCCCGCTGGGGCTCCGGCTTCCTGCTCGACTCGGCGTTTCGCCCGATGCTCGGCCCGCGCAGCTTCGGCAACGACGGCGCCGGCGGCCAATTCTCCTTCGCCGACGACGAGCACACCGTGGGCTTCGCCTACGTCGCCAACCGCATGATCGGCCACGGCGACGCGCGGGCCACCAACCTGGTCACCGCGCTGCGCGAGTGCTTGGCGTGACTGGGTTTCGCGGCTGACCGTCCACATCGGACACTGCCGATGGCCGGCGTGGCCTTGCTCAGAGCGAGTCGCAGGTCGCCGAATGCGGCAGGGTCAGCGCGGACCGGGCAAAGCACCCGTCGCCGCGAATTCGAGGCGCTTGGCGACCGAGACAGTCTGGTCGGCGAAGCGTTCGTAGAAGCGGGTGAGCAGCGTGGCGGCGACGGCGGTGCGCTGGCCGTGCGTCCAATTCGCGGAGGTGATGGTGGCGAGCACGCGGGCGTGGAGGGCGTCGACGGTTTCGTCGGAGCGGCTGAGCTCCGCATAGCCGCCCTCGACGCCGCCGCCGCGGATGAACTGGGTGAGGCGGTCAGCCATGCGAGCGGTGACGTCGCCCAGTTCGGCGAAGACGGGCTCCAGATCGGCGGGCACGGTGCGCTCCGGGTGGCTGCGCCGGGCGGTGCTGGCGATGTGGGCGGCCAGGTCGCCCATCCGCTCGATCTTCTCGGCGCAGTACACCACCGCGAGCACGCCACGCAGGTCGCCGGCGACCGGGGCTTGCAGGGCGAGCAGCGAGTACGCCTCTTCCTCGCACTCCGCGCGCTGGCCGTCGAGGTCGGAGTCGGCGCCGATCACCTGCTCGGCGAGCGCGAGGTCCGCGGTCAGCAACGCGCGGGTCGCGGACCGCATCGCCGCGGCCGCGGCGTCACCCATTCCGGCGAGCCGTTCGTCGAGCCGGTCGAGGTCGTCCTTGAAACCTTCGCGCATGAAGCGCGACTCTACCGAGGTCCCGCAGACCTCGCTGTGTCGGCCAGTCCCTCGACGTGCTCGAGGTCCACGGGCTCGGACGTGTGACCGCCCTCGTGGCCGCCGGGCACGCGGCACACCGCGCCGTCTTCGGCGAGCGCGCCGCACTCCGCACGGGCCTCCAGCACGCGCCGGCCCGGCCACCAGCGCAACCACCACTTCGGGCCGCCGGGCCCGGCACCGCGGACGCCCGCGACGTGCTCGTGGCCGTGTCCTGCTTCGAGCTCGCAGTACAACGACGAGGACGCCCCGCGGACCGCAACGCTCCGCAGGACCGATCGTTCCCGCCCGGACAGCTCCAGTGGCTCCAGGCACAGCGCGCGATCCGCCATGACCGTAGAGCGTAGGCGCATTCGCCCGCGCCCACTTCCCGACCCTGGTCCACCGGCGCGTCGTACCTGGTCACAGGCCGGGAAACCCTTGCGCTGAACCGAATTCCACTGGCGTCCGTGATGGGCGGTGAGCCGGGCGGATGATCCGGCACCTCGAGAAAGGGTTCGTGTCCCATGCGCGTCACCACCGTGGCCACCGTCGTCTCCTTCGCCGCGCTCGCCGTGTCCCTCACCGCGTGCAGCGGCTCGACGAGTGGGTCGGCCTCGCCCGACCCGCTCGTCGCCCGCAACGCCACGGCGTCGGCCACCGCGCCCGCCACGGTTCCGGCCCCGCCGCGGGCCCCGTCGACATCTGCGAAACCGCCTGTTCAGAAGGCCATTTCGGCCGAGACGTTCCACGCGGAGCTCACCCTGCAGCCCGACCAGAACGTCGCCCTCCTGACGCTCGAGAACCGCGGCAAGACCACCGTGACGCTCAACGGCTGGCCGAAGCTGCGGTTCCTCGGCGCCGACGGCTCACCGCTCGGCTTCCCGATCCACGACGTCGAGATCCCGGGCGCGGCCACCCCCGTCACGCTCAAGCCCGGCACGACCGCGTTCGCCGGCGTGAAGTGGACGCTCGGCGACAAGGCCGACTCCGACGCGTTCGTGGCGAGCAACTTCGAGGCGACGCCGCCCGGCGCCACGGGTACCACGAACATCGACCTCATCGGTCTCGACGGGCAAACCGTTCAGGTGCCCCAGTTCCCGATCAAGTCCGTGGAGGTCGGCACACTGCAGCCCGCCGCGCAGGGCGTGCTCGTCTTCTGAGTCCGCAAAGGACGTTCAACCGGGCGACGCCACGAGCAGCTCCAGCGCCGTGCCCACCGACGCCAGCGAAGCGTCGTCGCGCGAAGCCAGTGCGACGACAAAAGCCCCTTGCAGCAACGCGAGCACGGCGTCGGCGAGCAGCTCGGCCGGCTGGTCCGCCCGCACGTCACCACGCCGTTGCCCTCGGCGCAGCAGCTCGGCGATCCGTCCTTTCCAGACACCCAGGTCCTCGGCCAGCTGTGCGCGGAACGCGTCGTGTTCCGCGCACAGCTCCGTGGCGAGCTTGCCCGCCAGACAGGCGTCCCGGTGCCCGGACGCGATGAACCGCTCGGCCATCGCCCGGAAGTATCCCGACAGCACAGCAGGGGTGGTCAGGTCCGCGCGGCCGCCCCACTCGCCGAGCTGGTCGAGCTGGAACTGCACGTATCTCGCGAGCACCTGCTTCGCGAAGCCTTCCTTCGAGCCGAAGTGGTGGTAAAACGAGCCCTTCGGCACACCGGCGCCCTCGAGGATCGCGTCGATCGTGGTGCCGTGGAAACCGTGGACGTAGAGCCGGCGCATGCCCTCGCGCAGCAGCTTCTCCCGGTGCGGGATCGTCGTCGACGCAGTCATCTGCACCTTTCCGCATCGGCCGGACTCGGGCCACGCGGAGCGTAGCGCCGGGCGCCGGGCCGGTCCAGCCGGCGCCGCGGGACTACGTGCGCAACCCCGCGACCAGCAGCGCCACCAGGCGGCGCGCGTCGTAGCAGTGGTCGTTCTCCGCGCCGATGCACAGGTTGCCGACGCCGCGCATCAGCTCGTAGGCCTCGACGTCGCCGCGGATCTCCCCGGCCTCGGCCGCCGCGGTGAGCAGTTGCGCGCACACCGGCACCAGGCGGTCGAGGAACAACGAGTGCAGCGCCTCGAACCCGGCCTGGTCGGACTGCATCGCACCGGCCAGCCCGTGCTTGGTGACGAGGAAGTCGACGAACAGCTCGATCCAGCGCCCCAGCGCGGCGTGCGGCGTCGGGCTGCTCTCGAGCAGCTCCGGCCCGGCCTCCGCGCACGCCTCGATCTGGTGCCGGTACACGGCGACGATCAGCTCCGCCCGCGTCGGGAAGTGGCGGTAGATCGTGCCCATCCCGACCCCGGCCTTCGCCGCGATGTCGCGCACCGGCGCGTCGACCCCGGACTCGACGAACACCGCCGCCGCCGCGGCCAGCAGCGACTCCTCGTTGCGCCGCGCGTCCGCCCGCTTCGTCCGCGCGACGGGCTCCTCGTTCACCACAGCTCTCCTCATCGACCTGAACGGAACAGTGTTCCGCCTGTCCATGATGCCACGCGACCGCCGGCAGCCGGCTCAGTGCGGCCGCGGCGCGGCCTGGAGGCTCCCCGCCGGCAGCCGGTCGACGCCCCAGCTACGTTCGACATACCCCACGATCCGCTCGACGTCCTCGGCCGGCACCTTCTCCGGCTCGCCGTGTTCGAGCGGGTCGACGTGGAAGATGTAGAGCCGCGACGCGAACTGGCCGAACGGCAGCGACGCCTCGCCGAAGCGTTCGCCGTTGCCTGCGGTGGAGACGACCACGCCGTCGCCCCAGTCCTGGCCGCTGTCGTTGTTGGGGTTGAAGAAATACACGCGCATCACGTCGTGCGGGTCGGGCGCGACGCGCAAGATCGTGATCGCGTGCCAGCCGACGTAGCGGGCCGCGCTGTCGGTGACGGCGACGCCGGCCGGCTGCGGGTGGATCAGCGGCTGGTCACCGTTGTAGGCCGGGTGGTAGCTGGCGTGGAAGGCGCGCAGGAACTCGTCGAGGTCGATGAGGTTCCCGGTGGCGACGTCGACGTTGATGCGGAAGCCGCGGAACGCCCACCAGCCGTGGAACTCGGGGTTGACCCAGCGGTGCGGGTCGCCCGGCCGGTCGGCGCAGCGCCGGCCCATCTCGGCGTAGATGCGGTCGAGGTGGGGCACCACGAGCAGCGACACCGGGTCGAGGTCCACCGGCAGCGTGCGCGCGACGCCGCCCTCGCTCTCGCGCGACGAGATCGGCTGGCCCTCGAAGTGCATGGTGACCTCGTCGTCGCGGGCCGCCCAGACCACCATCTGCAGCAGGTAGTCCGGGTCGTTTCCCGCCCACATCGACAGCGCGCGAGCCGACTGGCAGGTCGGGTTGTCCCCCTGCCCGACGCCCAGCGGCAGGCCGAGCATCGAGAGCACGCCGGCGGTCAGGCGCGCCTTCGCGTCGGGCGCGGGGCCGAACACGGCCGTGAGCCGCTCGCGCGCGGCCGGGCCGAGAGTCAGTGACAGCTGGCGCCACAACGCGGGCACCACGGGCGGCTCGTGCAGGATGCCGCGGTCTAGCAGCAGCGCGAGGCCGTAGACGCACTGGGCGGTCTCCGGGTGCACGGCCTCTTCGATGAGCTGGTGCACGAGGTCGCGGTAGCGCAGCAGGCAGTTGCGGCCGGTGTCGGACAGCCCGAGCGCCTCCGCGACGAGGTAGTCGCCCTCGTTGCGCACGAACCGCAGCAGCTGGGCGTGGTACGGCGAAACCAGCCCGGTGTCGTGCATCGCCCGGGCGAAGCCGGACGCCTCGTACTGCAGGCCGCCGGCGTCCATCGCCTCGAGCCGCGAGCGGAAGATGTCGAAGCCCGGGTCCTCCCGGCACGCCTCGGTGGTGCCGAACAGGCTCGTGATGAGCCGGTCGAGCCCCTGCCCGGAGTTCGGACCCAGGTCGACCTCGGGGTCGCCCCGGTAGACGGAGATCCGCGTGATCAGCGACTGCACCTGTTCGACCTGGATCGGGCGCTGGCGCAGGATCCGCCAGATCTCCTCGACGAGCTTGTCGAGCACGCTCGCGTAGCCGATCCCGTCGGCGAGGTGGCGGAACAGCTCGCGGATGAGCTGCGCGGTGCGGCCCTCGTGTGCCCGCTCGGCCTCGGTGGGCGGGGTGAACAGCAGCTCCAGGTTCATCGCGAGCACCTGGGAGAGGAACCCACGGGCGTCCTCGGCGGACAGCGTCGGGTGGGTGTACTCCCCCAGCGCGACGGCGAGCATGCGCAGCTCGCTCGCCGCCTCGATCACGACAGTGTCCGCTTCCCCGCTGTGCAGCCCTGGGCCGACCAGCGCCGGCAGCAGGATCTCCGGCGAGGCCCAGTCGGTGCCCAGGTACAGCCCGGCTTCGTCCAGCGCTTGCGCGCGGGCCTGCACGGCGGCGGCCCCGCCGGGCTGCAGCAGCACGCGCCGCAGGGCCTCCAGCACCCGCCGCAGCTTCGCGTGCTTCCCGAATTCGCGCGTCTCGGCCATGGCCTGGACGGCGTCGTCGAGCGAAGCCACCCGTTTGGCGAGGGTGGTCCCACCCGTGGCGTCGGCGTTCGGATTCACTGGTGTTACCCCGGTCGGCTCTCCCGTCTGGTTCTCAGACGTAGAAGTCGAGCTCTTCCTGCTTCTTCAGCGTTTCGCGCATCCGGTAGGCGTCGTCACCGAAGAAGTACAGCAGTCCCCAGTGGGTGCCGAAGGCGGTCCGCTTGGTCACCGTCTCCTCCAGCGGCGCCGACAGGTCGTGGGACTCGTAGTAGTCGTCGTCCTCGGTCTCTTCCGGGATCCGCAGGTCGCTGACTACCCGCCGCCGAGGGTAGACCCCGAAGCACCCGGCGACGCCGGACGCGTCGACGACCTCGCGCGGAAAGAACGCGTCGATCTCCTCCTCCGTCGTCTTCGGGTCGAACGCGAGCGCCAGCGCCTGGTAGGCGTTGAAGCCGTAGGCGCGTTCGAGCAGCTCGAAAACCTTGAAGCCCGGCGGGCGGTAGGCGACCTCGCCGAAGTACATCTCGCCGTCGCTGGTCACGAAGTACTCGGGGTGCACGAACCCGAACTCGATGTCGAAGGTCTTCACGAGCTTCTCGATCTGCTCGGTGATCTGCGGCCGGTAGCGCTCCAGCTCCGGTGTCGCGGGCACGAACACCGAGTACCCGAGCGTGACGTACTCGGAGATGTTGAGGAACTTGATCTTCCCGCCGTGGATCCACGCCTCGACGGCGAACTCCCAGCCGTCGAGGTGGGATTCCATGAGGACGGGGAACTCCTCCTCCGGGATCATGTCGATCTCGTCGGGGGTGCGGATCACGCGGTGGCCGAGGCAGCCGGCCTTGTCGAACGCCTTGAGGTGGATCGGGTCGTTGGGGTCGCCGTCGAGCTTGAGCAGCGTCTGGTTGACGCGCTTGAGGAAGCGCACCACGTCTTCACGCGCGTGGGCCTCCTCGAAGATGCCGACGCGGATCCCGCCCAGCTGCGCGCGGCGCTTCATCAAAGCCTTGTCCCGCAACAACATCGCCTGACCGAACAGGCGCGGGTTGTCCATCAGCACGGAGTTGATCGCGCCGGCCCACTCCACCGTCTCCTCGAACAGCGGGATGGCGACGTCGACCCCTTCCTGCTTCAGGGTTTCGGCGATCTCCATCGAGCGGTCGTTGAGTCTCTCGAAGTTCCACGGCAGGTAAGGGATGTCGTGCTCGGCGCAGTACTCCTCCGCCCAGTCGGGCGCGACCACCACGTAGCGGCGGTCGAAGCGGTCGAGCGCCTCGACCGCGTTGAGACTCCAGCCGAGCACGGCCAGGTATCCTTTGTCGGGATTCTTGGTGACCGGTGCGGGCTGGGCCATGGGACCGCTCCTTTGTTCGGCGCGTACGTGGGGTAGGACGGGGTCTGTACCTCCACGGTCCCAGATGTCCGCTACCCCCGCCGATCGAGCGGGCCGCGTGTCCTTTGTGGATGATGTCGGTCCGACCGTCCGATGAGATCCAGGTCACGTCCGGTCCGCTCGCCGCGCCACCCGTTCGGGTGCCTGCCATCCTGTGCGCTCAAGAACGCGCGGTTCGCGCCGGAGCTCGACGCCGCACCGCGGCCGGGAGGACAGTCATGGGAATCATCAGCTGGATCGTGCTGGGCCTGATCGCGGGCCTGATCGCGAAGGCGCTCATGCCGGGCAAGGACCCCGGCGGCTGCATCATCACGATCCTGCTCGGCATCGGCGGCGCGTTCGTGGGCGGCTGGGTCGGCAAGACGATCTTCCACGTGCAGCTCGGTACGTTCTTCGACCTGCGCACGTGGGGCCTGGCCATCCTCGGCGCGCTGATCATCCTCGTCGCCTACCGGATGATCTTCCACCGCAGCCGGGACTGACCGGCGGCGGGGCGGCTCCGTTATCTCGAGTTGTTTCGAGAGCCGCCCCGCCGGTGTGTCACTTCACGCGTTCCAGCAGCGCGAACAGGTTCTCCCAGTGCCGCTTCTCGCCGGCCTCGTCGTAGGCCGCCGTGTCGGTCATGGTGTACCCGTGAGTCGCGCCCTCGTAGACCTCCGAGCGGTAGGTGACCCCGGCCTCGTCGAGCGCGGCCTCCAGCGTCTTGATCTGCTCGGCCGACATCGAGTGGTCCTGGTCGGCGTGCCCGAAGTACACCTCGCCGGTGATCGAGCCGACGCCCAGGTGCGCGCTGTCGGGCCCGTCCGTGACCACCCCGCCCGCGTGGAACGCCGCGATCGCCTTGACCCGCTCGGGGAACGCCTCGATCACGCGCAGCGCGTTCGTGCCGCCCATGCAGTAGCCCGTGATCACGACCGGCCCCTGGGCGACACCTTCCTGCGCCGCGAAGAAGTCGAGGTACTTCTCCGCGTCACGCTGGATCGCGTTGTCCGTGCCGAGGCCCTGGATCAGCGGCATGATCTTGCCGAAGATCTCGCCCCGCTTGTCCGGATCGGTCAGCCCCGAGAGGTCGATCTGCGACGACCCGCCGCGGTAGAGCAGGTTCGGGGCGAGCACGGCGTAACCCGCCTCCGCGATGCGGTCCGCCATCTCCTCGATCCGCGGCCGCAACCCGAACGCGTCCATGAACAGCAGCACCCCGGGGTGCGGACCGCCATCGGGAACGACCAGGTACGAGTCGGCGACCCCGTCTGCGGCCGGGACGTCCACCTTCTCCTTGCGCATGACACTCCTGTCGATCAGCTTGCTGGCTCTCGATCGTCAACCTAGTACCCCGCGCACGACCGAGGTGACGACGGCGTCCGCGTAGGTGTGGTCGAGCGGGCGGCGGCCGGTGAGGAGGCGGTAGTGCAGGGGCGCGAACACCAGGTCCAGCAGCAGGTCCACGTCGACGTCCGGGCCGGCGACCTCACGCACCGCGGCGCGCACGGGGGCGCGGCGGGGCTCGAACCAGTGCTCCTCGAGGCGGGCGGCGAGGTCGGGGTCCTGCTGCGCGGCGCCGAGCAGGCCGGTGAAGACGCGGCCCAGCACCGTGTCCACGTAGAGGTCGGCGAAGTGGCGCGCATGGGCACGCAGCAGTCCTTCGGCGGTGGTGGCGCGCGTGGTGACCGGGTTGGCGCGGGCACGGTCGAGGAAGGCTTCGAGCACCACGGCGGCTTTGCCGGTCCACCAGCGGTACACGGTGCGCTTGCCGACTCCGGCGCGCGCGACGATGGCGTCGACGCTGACCGCGGCCCAGCCGCCGGCGGCGGTGAGGTCCCAGGCCGCGTCGAGGATCGCGCGGTGGACCTGGGGGTTGCGGCGGGTGCTCTCAGGCATCGCGTACCGTCCACGCGTCGGCCACGCGCCGGTTGACCTCGGTGATCGGGCCGACGAGGTCTTCGTACGGTTCGTCCCACGGATCCTTGAGGCCCCAGCCGCGCTGGGGGTTTTCGACGTAGGCGCACCAGTGCCAGCCGAGGCACCAGTCCAGCGCGGCGAACGCATCGGCGGTGCGGACGTAACCGGCGGCGCGGTCGGCCTGGTCTCGCATGCTGCCGGTGCGGTGCGGGCTCAGGCGGGTCGGGCACCAGTTGCCGGTGTCGGCGACGAGCACCGGCAGGCCGGTCCTCGTGTGCCAGCGTTCGAGCGTCTCCAGCGCCGTGTCGAGCGCGCCCGGGCCCGGGAAGGTCTGCACTGACAGGACGTCGACGTGCTTCGCGGCCGCGTCGAGGACTTCGTCCGGCGCGCCCGCTTTGGTGCCGAAGCGGTCGCCGAGGATCAGGTGGTCCGGGTCGTGGCGGCGGATCGCGGCGGTGGCGGTGGCGTAGTAGGCCTCGGCGGTTTCGGCGAGCGGACCGGGCCAGCCCGCGCCCGTCGGGTGGCGGGCCCAGGCCGGCCCGTCGACGAGGAAATACCCGAGGAGCAACGGATCCTCCGGCCGGCACAGCGTGCGCGCCAGGTGGTCGCAGTACTCGGCGAACGCGGGCGCGCGCGGGTCGCGGTAGGCCGGATGCCCGTTCCACGACTCGATCTCCGCGACCCGCAACGCCTGCACGTACGGCAACCCGGCTCGGGCGACATCCGCGCCCGGCAGGTCCTCCGCGTGCCCCAGGTCGACCACCGTGCCGGTCACGCCGAGCCCGGTGCCGCTGATGTACTCCGCCGTCGAGCCCACCGTCGTGAACCCCCAGGCGCGCAGGTCCGCGCCCAGGCCGTCGCGAACCCACTTCTCGCGCGAGCCGCCGTAGCGCGTGCCCCAGATGTCCTGGTTGTGCGGGTATCGGAGGTTCGTGTCGTGCGCGTGCGCGACCCTGATCGACGGAAACGGCTCGCCGTCCGGCCGGATGAACGTCCACCGCCCGCGGCGGGCCACTGTGAAGAACGCCATGGATTGAGGATACGAACCGGTTCGTCTCCCCTGTGGTTTGGGGGTCACCCGCCTGCGTGAGCGGAGGGACCGGCCTGGTCCAGGGCGCGCCGGGCAGGCACCCACACTCGTTCGAAATCGGCACCGGAGACCTTGACGACCTGATCGGACTTGCCCCAGCCGCGTACGTCCCCCTCGGCCAGCACGCCGTACTGGCGCTCGTACGCCTGCATGTCACCAGGGGCGCCGTGGTCGCGGATGTGCAGGACCTCGTTGAGGGTCGCCGCTGTCACCGGCCGCCGGTCAGGACCTTGAAGCTCGACGTACCGGACAGCTCATCCGATGCGAATACAGGGTGGTTCGCACCTTCCAACGATCCTGTGCTGCCCGACCTGCGCACGCTGCGGATACGCGTTGCAGCGAACCACGCCGCAGCGTCGGCGCGCCACAAAGGACGCTCCCCGAGCCGTCACTACTTCGGTGGATGAGCTGCGGCGATGCACCGAAACTCGCAAAAGGGCAGGGCGCAGCCAAAACGTCCTTCCTGGACAGTGGATCGGTAGTCCGCCACGTTGGCCGTGAGCGGCCCGATCGGCCAGTTCGGCGGCAAGTTCGGACGCGAATGCCGCCCGCGTTGCGCCATGGGGGCGCTAGATTCGGGCGTGTGTGCAGGTTGATCGTCCTGTTGGTTTTGCTCGGGCTGGTGTCGGCGGGGTGCTCCCGGTCAGTGGTGCCCGACCAGGGGCCGACGGTGGCCCCGGCGGGGTACTCGCTGCCCAAGGGGGCCGAACAGGTGGCCAGTCCGGGGATGGATCCGGACCTCACGGTCGAGCTGCCGGTGGGCGGTCTGGTCAAGCTGGACGACGACACTGCCCAGCGCGCCCTGGACGCTCAGATCTGGTCGGTGCTCCGGCTGGCCCAGGTGTACGGCAAGACCGCGATCTACCAGGCAGTCGCGCCGGGCAAAGTGGCCTTGGTGATCGCCGCGCACGGCTACCCGTGCCCACCGCGCGCGGTGGACTGCGACGTGGACACCAAGGGGCCGTTGAAGCTCCTGGTGGTCGTTACCCCGACCTAGTGGCTCGTCAAGCAACGTTGATCATGTAATCGGGTTCTCGGAGGGGTGAGTTGATCGCGAAATGAGTCTTCGGTCGAGCACGCGCGTTGCGCCGGCGGACATAACCGGCGATGGCCGTGTTCTGCTCGGCGTGAGTGCGGCGCCACCGCCTCACCCGCACATGATGCTCCGCCCAGGTCCCGACCGTTCCCAAGGCCGGCCAGCAGACGAATACACAGGCCTGCCAGCAGCCTCTCAGCGGTGCGGGGACGCTACGTGGTCGCTGCCGAACTAGACGTTGAGGAAGGCGGCGACATCTGAGTTGAAGACTCGAAGGTCCTCGCCTGGGGTGAGGTGAACCCGGACGGTGGCTGTCCAGACCGCGGGATCTTCCTCGGTCGGCTCGGGAAAGCGCAGAGTCCAGGACAACCAGATCAAGCGTCCGCTGTGGGACGCTCGTAGCTCGAGATCACCCCGAAACGACGCCCAGATCCGCTCGTCGGTCCATCCGCGAAAGTCGTTGCCGAGGCTCTGGACGAAGCTGTCGAGGCCGTCACCGTTGAGTGTCTCCACCTCCAGGGACGCTGACAGGCCAGGAGCCTCAACGCGGGCGCCGAACAAGCCCAATGCGTCGTCGTGTGGTCGTCTGCACCGCTCAAGCTTGACGAAAGTGCCAGCAGGCAGTCGCGCAGGGATCGTCACCTGGGGTCCAGTCTGCTCAACCACGGCAGGATGCTCTCACCTGCGCCAGAAGCCGCGGTCGGCGGGCGAGGCCCAGCTCATCGATGCTGCACAACTGACTGTCGTGCGCGATGTAGCACGTATGTACATCAAGCGCCGACTGTCTGCCGTTAGAGCGGCCGGTTACGAGCCCACCGCGTCGTCGCCGAAGAACCGGCCGCGCTCGCACCGTTCGTTGATCTGCATGTTCTCAGCCCTGCTGGCTGCTCCTCGAGTGCTCCCGAGATGACGCTCCGGGAACGTGCGAGGCGTTTGACCAGGTCCCACTGGATACGAACTGACCGAAGGTTCGCTCGTCAGCGTGGCCTTCGGCTTGCCGGGAGCCGATCCGGTCGAGCGACCCGACAAACTCGTTCAGGTCACAGAGCACCTCGACGAAGTCGTCTAGCGGCACCCGGAGCGCGCGATACGGTGCATCCACCCGGCCAGCATGAGGGGCGTTTCGCTCCCGCGACCAGTCGGCACGCTTGCAATCGGCGGTGGGCTGCATCGGAACCGCTCCGCACTGGTCGCGACGCGAATACACGACGTTCGAATACGAGACCCTGCCAGCAACGAACGGGTCACCCGCCTGCGTGAGCGGAGCAGCGGGCCACCACCGCCGCTGCCACGATCACCGCCATGAGGTGGAACGGCGTGGCCTGGGCCGCGGGTGTACTGGTGGGC
Organism: Amycolatopsis sp. 2-15; assembly: GCF_030285625.1. NCBI lineage: Bacteria > Bacillati > Actinomycetota > Actinomycetes > Pseudonocardiales > Pseudonocardiaceae > Amycolatopsis > Amycolatopsis carbonis. The sequence continues at coordinate 6,251,147 of NZ_CP127294.1, read as the reverse complement.
ATCGGGCTCGCGGCGGGGGCCGGGGTGTGGGTGCACTCCGCCGAGCGCACGGCCGGGGACACGTGGCACTCCACCGGCACCGACGAGCCCGACCGGATCGACGTGAACGCCACCGTGCAGAAGGTCGACGCCGTCGCGCGGGAGGTGACGTTGCGGGTGCTCGTGGTGCCGCGCGGGCGGCTCGGCGAGGACGACGGGGTCGCGCCGGCGAGCGACCTCACGTTGCTGAACTCCTCGAGCCTGCGCGGGGACCAGACGTTCCCCGCCCACGAGCGCATCGCGAGCGCCGACCTGCCGATCGCACTGACGGGCGGCGCGATCACCGACTACCCGTTCGACGGCTACGAGAGCCACATCCAGTTCGCCGCCGTGCAGGACGGCAAGCCGGTGCCGGTGCTGCTCACCGTGGACAAGGTCGACAGCCTGTTCGGCCTCGCGGTGACCGGCTCCGACAGCTCCGGCGGCCTCGACATCCGGCTCACCCGCGCGACGAGCGTGCTCGTGTTCGCGCTGTTCATGATGTTCGCGATGTGGGCGATCGCCGTCGCGGTGGCGCTCGGTGCGCGCCACCTCATCGTGCGGCGGCGCGGGCTGGTGTGGCCGGCGTTCGGATTCATGGCCGCGTCGCTGTTCGCGCTGGCGTCCTTCCGCAACGCCGCTCCGGGCTCGCCGCCGATCGGCACGCTGCTGGACTACACGGCGTTCCTGTGGGCCGAGCTGACCGTGGCGCTGAGTGTGTTCGCGTCGGTGGTCGCCGGCGCCGTCATGGAACGAGCGAATCGCACCGGATAGCGCGGAGGTGTCGATTTCGCGGGCTCCCGGGAGTCGTCCCTGCGACGACCCGATGACGAGGGAGCCCACCGTGATCACCCCGAACCTGGCCTGGCAGCTGGAGCACCAGACGCGCCGCGACCACCGCGACGCCGACGAACGCCTCGGCCGCCTGGCGGCATTTCTCACTCGGCGGCGCCGGCGGACGAGTGTCCGTGCGACGATCCGGGGCGAGCACCGACCCCAGGGAGCGCGCACATGGCCCGGCACCACCTCGACCCGACCCGTGAAACCACGATCGACGTCTTCAACCGGGACACCGAGCCCGTCCTGACCGTCGACCCCGGGGACACGGTCGTGGTCGGATCGCTGGACTGCCACGGGTTCCTGGAACGCCAGCGCACGCCCGGCGAGCAGCGGCCGCGGATGATCGACCCGAGCCGCGGCCACTGCCTCACCGGACCGATCGCCGTGCGCGGCGCGGAGCCGGGCACCGTCCTCGCCGTGCACCTGGACGACCTGCGGCCCGGCGACTGGGGCTGGACCGTGTCGGCGTCGAAGGACAACTGGCTCACGCGGAAGCTCGGCGTCGCCGGCGGCCCGCCCGGACGGCTGCTGTGGGAGCTCGACGCCGGTGAGCGCACCGGCACCAACGACCGCGGCCAGACCGTGGCGCTGGCGCCGTTCCTCGGGGTGATCGGCCTGCCGCCGGCCGAACCGGGCGACCACTCCACCGTGCCGCCGCGACCCGAAGGCGGCGGCAACATCGACTGCCGCGAGCTCGTGGCGGGCTCGACGCTGTACCTGCCCGTGACGGTCCCCGGCGCGCGGCTGCTCGCCGGCGACGGGCACGCGGCCCAGGGCGACGGCGAGGTCGGCGGCACGGCGATCGAGTGCCCGATGACCACCGAGCTCACGCTCGACCTCACCACCGACCGGCCCGTGCCCGGCATCCACGCCGAGACGCCCGCCGGGCGCGTCACGTTCGGCTTCCACACCGACCTCAACGAAGCCACCGCCGAGGCACTCGGCGCGATGCTCACCTGGCTGCAGAAGCTCTACGACCTCGACCGCCCCACCGCCCTGGCGCTCGCGAGCCCGGTGGTCGACCTGCGCGTCACCCAGGTCGCCAACCAAACGTGGGGCGTGCACGCGGTACTCCCCGCCGACGCGATCCGCTGACGATCCGGCGAAGTCTGCCTTCGCGGCCATCCGGGTCTGCCCGCGGCGCGCACTGGTCTGGTCCATCCGTGACCCAGGTGCGATCACACCTTAATTCGAGGCGAGAAATAACGGACTTCCGTAGGGTCCGGACCTCTTGACGCCATCCTCTTTGTCCGGTCAGGATCGCCAAGGCCCGCTTTGGGCCCGTCCCCGCCGCCCTCCGCAGAACGGACTGTCGATGGCCAGAAGATCCCCCGGGTGGTCCCGGGCCCGAAGGACCACGTTCGCCGCACTCGCGAGCCTCACCCTGCTGGGCGGCGTCGCGAACGCGGCGCCCGCCCCCGCCAAGCCGGCCACACCGGCCGCGGCGCAGCCCGAGATCGGGCAGCCCGCGCTCGACAAGAACGGCTGCGCGCGCATCGAGAACACGCTGCCGACCCTCTCGGACTGGCCGAAGGTCGACAGCAGGATGCGGAAGAACCCGCAAGACGAGGCGCGCATCGCGAAGATCCTCTCCGGCATGACGCTGGAGGAGAAGGTCGGGCAGATGACGCAGCCCGAGATCAACGCGATCACCCCCGACGAGGTCAAGCAGTACGCCATCGGCTCGGTGCTCAACGGCGGCGGTTCGTGGCCCGGCGGCAACAAGCACGCCACGCAGCAGGACTGGCTGAACCTCGCCGACGCGTACTGGAGCGCGTCGAAGACCAGCCGCACGAAGATCCCCGTGATCTGGGGCATCGACGCCGTGCACGGCAACAACAACGTCTACGGCGCCACCGTCTTCCCGCAGAACATCGCGCTCGGCGCCGCCCACGATTCGTGCCTGGTCCGAGACGTCGAGAACGCCACCGCGCGCCAGATCCGCGCCACCGGCCAGGACTGGGCCTTCGCGCCCACGCTCGCCGTCGTGCAGGACGATCGCTGGGGCCGCACGTACGAGGGCTTCTCCGAGGACCCGCGCATCACGCGCGCCTACGGCTACGAGGCCATCAACGGCCTGCAGGACGGCGCCACCAAGCGCATCACCTACAACGGCGTGATCGCCACCGCCAAGCACTTCATCGGCGACGGCGGCACGATCAAGGGCCAGGACCAGGGCGTGAACCCCTCGTCCGAGGCCGACATGATCAACATCCACGGCCAGGGTTACTACGGCGCGCTCGCCGCCGGCACCCAGACCGTGATGGTGTCGTTCAACAGCTGGACCAACGCCGACCTCGGGATCAACGAGGGCAAGCTGCACGGCAGCGACAAGGCGCTGAACCAGATCCTCAAGGGCAAGATGGGCTTCGACGGCCTCGTCGTGTCGGACTGGAACGGCATCGGCCAGGTGCCCGGCTGCACCAACGCGAGCTGCCCGCAGGCGATCAACGCCGGCGTCGACGTCGTGATGGTGCCCGCCGACTGGAAGGCGTTCATCACCAACACCGTCGCGCAGGTCAACGACGGCCAGATCCCGATGGCGCGCATCGACGACGCCGTGACCCGCATCCTGCGCGTGAAGCTGCGCGCCGGCATCCTCGACGAACAGAAGCCGTCGGACCGCTCGTACGCCAACTCCGACGAGGCGCTCACGGACAAGTGGCTCGCCCGCGACGCCGTGCGCGAGTCGCAGACGCTGCTGAAGAACAACGGCAACGTGCTGCCGCTCAAGCCGAAGTCGAAGGTGCTGGTGGTCGGCAAGAGCGCCGACAGCATCCAGAACCAGACCGGCGGCTGGACGCTGTCGTGGCAGGGCACGGGCAACACCAACGCCGACTTCCCCAACGCCACCTCGATCCTGGGCGGGCTCAAGGAAGACCTCGGCGACGCCAACGTCACCTTCAGCGAAAAGGGCGACGTCGACCCGACCGGTTACGACGCCGTGATCGCCGTGATCGGCGAGACGCCGTACGCCGAGGGCGTGGGCGACCTGCAGCGCAAGTCACTGGAAGCCGCGAAGCTCTACCCCGAGGACCTCGCCGTGCTCGACAAGGTGAGCGGCAAGGGTGTCCCGGTCGTCACCGCCTACGTCGGCGGCCGTCCGCTGTACCTGAACAAGGAGATCAACCGCTCCGACGCGTTCGTGGCGGCCTGGCTGCCCGGCACCGAAGGCGGCGGCGTCGCGGACATGATGGTCAAGGGCAAGGACGGCACGGGGTACCAGGGCAAGCTGTCCTACTCGTGGCCCAAGAGCGCGTGCCAGACGCCGCTCAACCCGTGGAGCCCGGACTACGACCCGCTGTTCGCGCTGGGCTACGGCCTCAAGACCGGCCAGCGCGCCAGCGTGGCGAAGCTCGACGAGACCGAGGGCCCGACGACCTGCGGGTCGACCGGCGGCGGGGGCACCGCGACCGAGGATCTGTCGATCTTCGACCGCACGGACATCGCGCCGTACAAGAGCTACATCGGTTCGGCCTCGAACTGGGGCGGCACCGAGATCGGCCCCGACGGCACCGCGGAGCACCCGGAGATCACCGTGACCCCGGCCGACGTCAACGTGCAGGCCGACGGCCTCAAGACGACGTGGACCGGCACGGGTGCGGCGCAGCTGTACCTGCAGAGTCCCGCGACGAGCGACCTGCGCGGGTATCCCAACGCGGACGGGGCGCTCGAGTTCGACGTGATCGTGAACTCGCCACCGGTGAACCGCACCGTGGTGAGCATGCACTGCGTCTACCCGTGTTTCTCGGAGGTCAACGCCACCAAGCTGTTCACGGACCTGCCGGCGGGGAGCAAGTCGACGGTGAAGATCCCGCTGTCGTGCTTCGCGAACGGGCTCGACTTCGAGAACGTCAACACGCCGTTCCTGGTCTACACCGACGGCCCGTTCTCGGCGTCGTTCGCGAACGTGAGGTGGTCGCCTGGCGGAGCGAAAGATCCGGACGCGCTGAAGTGTTCGGATCTGACGTGAGGTGATTTTCGGGGCGCCCGCGAGACTTTTCCCGCGGGCGCCCCTTTTTTGGTCAGGTGGCCAGCTCGAGAATGCGTTCTTCGGCCTGGGCCAGGGATTTCTCCGCCAGGTCCGCCAGCCCGGCCAGCGCCGGGATGTCGCCGACGCGCGTCAGCTCCGCGTGCACGAACGCGAGATTTCCGGGGCCGACGCCCAGGTTCGTGAGGTAGGCCCGCAAGTACGGTTCCTGGAAGTCGTACCCCTCGCGCGGAGTGCCCGGGCCGTACGCGCCGCCGCGTGCGGTGATCACCACGAACCTGGTGGCGCCCAGGGCGTTCGCGAACACGCCGGGGAACGTCACGCGGTCGATCCACGCCTTCAGCGCGGCGGGCACGGAGAAGTTGTACATCGGCACGCCCAGCAGCACAGTCCCGGCTTCGCGCAGCTCCGTTACCAGCGGCAGAGTCAGTGCCCATTCGCGGCGTTCACCTTCGTCGACGGCGAGCGCGGCGATGTCGTCCCGGGGCACGGTTCCCCGGCGTTCGACGCGGCGGCCGAGACGGGCGTAGGGCTCCCGGATCGGCGGCACGGGGTCGGCGGCCAGGTCGCGGTGGCGCACCTCGCCCCGCCAGTGCCGCACGAACAGCGAGGTCAGCCGCCGCGTCACGGACTCCGCGCCGTCGGCGCTCGAGTCGATGCGCAGCAGAGGCGCTAGCATGTCGGTCATCCGGTTCCTCTCCTCGGGTCCAGCGGGTCGGCCTCACTCACCCACCTCGACGCACCACGAAGAGGAAAGGTGACCGATGCCCGAAACCCTCGCGGCCCGGTTCGAAGCGGAACGGCCCCGCCTGCGCGCGCTCGCGCGGCGGATGCTCGGCTCGGCGGCCGAAGCCGACGACGCCGTGCAGGAATCCTGGCTGCGGCTGGCGTCGGCGTCCGGGATCGACAACCTCGCGGCGTGGCTGACCACCGTCGTGTCGCGGATCTGCCTCGACGTGCTGCGGGCACGGCGGGAGACGCCGTTCGAGCAGGTCCCGGACCACGGCGTGGCGGGTCCCGAAGAGGACCTCGCGCTCGCCGACGAGGTCGGCCGGGCCCTGCTCGTGGTGCTGGCGACGCTCGCGCCCGCCGAGCGCGTGGCGTTCGTGCTGCACGACTTGTTCTCGGTGCCGTTCGACGCCGTCGGCCCGATCCTGGACCGCACGCCCGCGACGACGAAGAAACTCGCGAGCCGCGCGCGGCTGCGGGTGCGCGGCACTCCCGCGGCCGGCTCCGACCTCGGTGCGCACCGGAAGGTCGTGGAGGCGTTCCTGGCCGCGGCCCGCGGCGGTGATCTCACCACCTTGCTCGAACTGCTGGCCCCCGACATCGTCCGGCACGCGGACGCGGCCGCGTTGCCGCCGGGCACCGCCGCCGTCCTCCGCGGGGCCGACGCCGTCGCGCGCGGCACCACCGCCTTCGCCGACCGCGCGCGCCTCGCGGAGCCGGCCCTGGTGGACGGCACGGTCGGGCTGGTGCTGGCGCCTTACGGCCGGCTGACGGGCGTGCTCAAGGTGACGGTGACGGTGGGACGTGTCGCCGCGTACGAGGTGATCGCGGATCCGGCCCGGCTGGGGAAGGTGGAGATCGCCGTCCTCGCCTGATCTTTTTCGGGCGCCGTGCCGGATATTCGCGCTCATCGGCCGCCGTATAGGTCGTTATACACACCGGTAACCCTAGGGAAACGGCCAGGAGTTCGTGGCGCACACGCGGTGGTCGGCCGGCACCGCGCCATGGTCGCCGCCCGGGACGTTGTTGAGGCGGGCGACGTAGTCGTCGGCGACGCCGAAGGTCTGCTGCATCATCACGGGCGCCGGCCGGCCCGGGCCGCCGCAGCCGACGTGGGAGTGGCCCAGCGCGTGGCCGACCTCGTGGTTGATCGCGTACTGCCGGTAGGCGGTCATGTTCGCCCCGTAGGCCTTCGCGCCGCGAACCCAGCGGGAGAGGTTGATCATAACGCGCCGCATGCTGCGGCGGAAGCAGGAAGCCTCGTAGGAGATGGAAAACCCGCAGGCGTCGGCGCGGTGCGTGGTGTCGGGGGTGGAGAGGCTGACGCGGAAGTCCGGGTGGGGGTCGCTCGCGTCCACGCGCTGCAGCGCGACCTTGCCGTCGGCGGTCCAGCTTTTCGGGTCGGACAGGATGCCCTGCACGGCGGCCGCGAAGCTGTCGTCACCGGCGTAGCTCGCCGGGTCGATGCCGTCCTCGACCTCGACCGTGTAGCGGTAGAGGCGGCCGGTGCCGATCTTCGGTCCGGAGCCGGGGATCACGTGCCACTTGCGCTGGCCGGTCTGCGTGTACGGGCCGCCGGCGGGCAAGTCCGCCGTGGGGATGTTCGGATCGGCCGGCTTCGCCGGGTTCTCGGGAACCCCCGGCTCGGCGGAGTCCACGGAGGACTCCACGCGGGCCGGTGCCGGCCCCGGCGCGGGCGGTTGCGCAGCCGTCGACGGGGCCGCGGTGGTGGCGGTGTCGACCAGCACGAGCACGGTGAGCACGACCATGACCGGCAGCGCGTAGACGCGCCAGCCGTACGTGCGCAGGAAACCTTTCTTCCTGTTCGCGGATCTCCGCTCCGGCAACGGTTTCCACGACGCACGCAGCGGTTCCCGCGCCCGCGTTTCATCCTGCGCCACGTACTTCCCCAGCTCTCCGGTGACATTTCCTCCCGTTCCGACGGGCGGGAGGGGCGAAAGGTTGAGACCAAGCGGCGCGGGTCACGGGCGGTGACCCCGACTTTCGTCGGTTCCCGACGGCCGGGCTGTTGATCATGCTGGGGACGTGTCTGCGCAGCACCCCGGCTCGTTCGCGGTCACGCTCGATGCCGCGATCGAAGACTCCGGGCTTTCCCTCGACCGGGTCCGCCACCACCTCGCCACCCGAGGCGTGACGCTCTCGCGCTCCGCGCTGTCCTACTGGCGCCGAGGCCGCTCCCAGCCCGAGCGCGAGACGTCGCTCAACGCCGTGACGCAGCTCGAAGCCGTGCTGGAGCTCTCCCCCGGCTCACTCACCTCGCTGCTCGGCCCCCGCGCGCCGCGCGGGCGCTGGCTCGGCCACCCGCCCGACCGCGTGGAGCGCCGCCGGTTGTGGCCGGACCTGCGGCCGCTCACCGTGGAGCTCAAACCACCGCCGGACGAGCAGCTCGCGTTCTGGTCGGTGCACGACCGCGTGGCCGTCGACGACGACGGGTGCGAGCGGGCCCTGCACGTGCGGGTCGTCGCGGAGGCCACGATGGACGGCGTCGACCGCATGATGACCTACCACCAGGCCGACGGCCCGCTGCCCGCCGAACCTCGTTACCAGGGCGTGCGGTTCGCGCGCGTCGGACGGGTGCGGGTCGACCGCCGGACCGGCATGACGGCCGGTGAGCTGCTGCTCGACCGTGTGCTCGCGGCCGGGGAGGTCACGGCCGTCGAGTACGAGATCCTGCTGCCGCCCGGCACCCCGACGCAGGGAGTACGGCCGGCGCTTCACGCGGCCGGTGCGCGAGCACGTGTGCCAGGTGCAGTTCGGCCTGCGGCTGCCGCGGCAGGTCCGCTCGTTCGAACGCCGCGGCCCCGACGGGCCCCGCCGCACCGGCGATCCGCTGCGCGTCGGCACGACCCACGCCGTCACCTTCGCCACCCGCGACGCGCGGCCCGGCATTCACGGCGCGTGCTGGACGTGGTGACGCCAATTCTGTGAACACGAACCACCGACCTGCGGATCCGCGGCCACGATGGCCAGGTGTCCACTTGAACCTGGAACGTGCCGTGGAGCGCCGGTTATTTTCCGCCCGCCCCCACCTTCCCCCGGAAAGGCAGGCCATGCGGCGACTTCCCCGGATCCTGACCACCCTGGCGGCCGCGGCCGTCCTCACCGCCACTGGCACGGTCACCGCGACCGCCGCGTCGGCAGCACCGCTGACCATGGCCGCGCAGTTCGGCACCGTCGCGCCTTCGGTCAAGGTCAACCTCATCGGCGACAACTACCCCGCCAAGTGGCGCAACATCCGCCAGGACTCGGTCCTCGACGACTGGAACATGTGGAACCGCGAGTGCGTCTCGTGGGCCTCCTACACCGTCGCCGCCCACGGTGTGAACACCCGCAACTACAGCGACGCCAAGTACTGGGACGACAACGCCCGCAGCAACGGCTACCCCGTCGACAACACGCCAACCCCGGGCTCCATCGCCCAGACCGACGCGGGCCGCTACGGCCACGTCGCCGTCGTCGACAGCGTCCACGGCTCCACCGTCACGGTCGAGGACTACAACTGGGCCGGCGACGGCCACTACCTCGTCCACGACCTCGACAAAGGCGAGTTCCGCTACATCCGCTTCTACAACTGAGCCACACCGAACCCTCGGCCGGACGGCGCCTTCCCGCCGTCCGGCCGAGTCCACGAGATGGCCGAGCCCGTGAGCGTGCCGGGCACTTGGCGTCGGTTCAGCTCACCTGCGGGCGGTGACCCCGTTCCTGGTGCGGCACTTCCTGCCCGCCGGCAGGCGCGGTCGGCTTGGGCAGCTGCGCCACCTCGTACTGGGCCAGGTTGTACTGCCCCTGGGTGCCGGGGAGGGCCGGCGCGTGCTTGGTCGCGTCGTGGAAGCGGAAGACCGAGGTCAGGTCGCCGACGGTGCGGCGGCGCCAGTCGCTGATGTTCGGCTCGGCGACACCGGTCACCTTCTCCAGCAGGCGCAGCTGCGAGGTGTGGTCGAACAGCTCCGAGCTCACCCAGCCGCCGGCGGTCCACGGCGAGACGACGATGCACGGCACGCGGTAGCCGAGCCCCGTCGGCAGGCCGCCGCCCTTGACGCCGCTGGGCGAGGTGGCGGAGACGAACTCGCCGGGCGTGCCCGGGCGCGGGGTCGGCGGCAGGACGTGGTCGAACAAGCCGTCGTTCTCGTCGTAGGACAGGATGAACACCGTCTTGGCCCAGACCTCCGGGTTGGCGGCGATCGCGTCGATCTTGCCGGCGACGAACTGGGCTCCCGCGGCCGGCAGGTTGGCCGGGTGCTCGTCCATCGCGCTGGGCGGCAGGAGCCAGCTCACGGTGGGCAGCTGGTCGTGCAGCGCGTCGTACTCGAACTGGCCCAGGGGCGACGGGGCGATCGCCTGGTCGTAGAGGGGCGAACCCGGCTGCGCGTCGGCGTACTGCTTGATCGCGTTGAACGGCGGCAGCCCGGTCGCGCCGCCCGGCGAGTGGTAGACCTTCCAGCTGACGCCCGCTTCCGTGAGCCGCTCCGGGTAGGTCTTGAACGTGAAGTGCCCGTTCGGCACGTTGCCCGTCTCCAGGGACGGGCCGCCGAACTTGCCGTCCGCGTCGATGGTGCCGGCCAGCCACATGTAGCGGTTGGGCCAGGTCGGGCCGAGGACCGAGCAGTGGTAGGCGTCGCAGATGGTGAACGCGTCCGCGAGCGCGTACTGGAACGGGATGTCCTCGCGCGTGAAGTAGCCCATCGTGTAAGGACCCTTGGTGGCGCCGTCGGCCGCGAGGTGGGCGGGCAGCCAGTTGTCCATCTTCCCGTTGTTCCACGCCTGGTGCTGCACGCTCCACGCGTGGCTCGTCGACGGGATCGCCTGCGCCGCGCTGATCTTCGTGTTCAGCCGGTACGGCAGCAGGTAGCCGTCCGGGTGCCCCGGGTCGGGCTGGTGGAACACCGAACGCCCGCCCGGCAGGCGCAGCGCATGCGGGTCGTCGAAGCCGCGCACACCGGACAGTGTGCCGAAGTAGTGGTCGAAGCTGCGGTTCTCCTGCATCAGCAGCACGACGTGCTCGATGTCGCGCAGGTGCCCGCCGGACGGCGGCGGGGACGCGAGCGCGCTGCGGACGTTCGGTGGCAGCACGGACGCGGCGGCGGCCAGGCCCCCGGCGGCGGCAGCGCCGAACAACCTGCGGCGGGTCAGACCGGTTCTGTCGTTCTCCGGGGCGTCGGTCATCGAAATCCTTCCGGCTTCGGGCACGGTGGGAGCTCCGACAGGCTTCCGGCCGCGGTTGAGCCCCGGGGGTTCCCGCCGGTGGCCACCGGTTGAACTTCGGCTGAACCCCTGCGCCGGCGGGTGATTTGTCCCTTCCCACCGGCGCGTCCGTCCACAACGGACGCCGTCAGTTCCCGCCTGCCCGCTCCAGGTACTCCAGCGTGCCGCGTGGGCCCAGCTTCACGCCGGGCGCGAGGTCGACCGGTTCCGGCGTCACGGGGGCCGTCTGCAGGTCGAAATGCCGCGGCCCGGCCACGTCGAGCTCCAGTGTCGTCGTGAAGTCGGCGACCAGCTCGGGTTTCGCGGGGTCGGTCCCCCTCCCCGGGTGCCGCCGCCACCCGGTGGCCACCGTTCGCTCGACCGCGACGGCTTCGATCGCCACCCGCCCGCCGAGCGCGTCGGCGAGTCCTGCTGGAGGAACGGCACCTCACTCGGGCGCAGCGCGGATCCACCTCAGCCAGTCGGTGATGAGCCGCACCCTCACGCGCCTGCGCGCCACGGTCGGCGACGAGCTCTTCATGCGCACGGCCGGGGGTTTCGAGCCGACCCCATGCACACCTGGCTGCCGAACCTGGTCCTCGACGCCACCCTCCAGCTCACGGATCTCGACGAGCGGGGCTGACCCCGGCCGTCACTCGGTGCGGGTCGCGGTGTCCCCCTCCGCCGTCACCTCCAGCGGCGCGTCCGGCGCCGGATCGCGGTTGACGACCGTGATGGCGACCGCGCCGATGGCCGCGACGACGGCGAAGAGGTAGAAGCCCCACGGGTAGGCCAGCCCGGCCGTGAGCAGGAAGCCGGTGACGAGCGGACCGGAGATCGCGCCGAAGCGGCCGATGCCACTCGCCGCGCCCAGCGCCGTGCCGCGCGCGGCGGCCGGGTAGACGCGGGCGACGTAGACGTATACGAGCACCTGCGCGCTGAAGGTGAAGATCCCCGCGAGCAGCACGCCGACGTACACGCTGAAGCCGGGCAGCTTGATGCTCAGCAACGCGAGGAACACGGCCGCCGCGGTGAACCAGACGATGGTGGAACGCCGGTAACCCAGGCGGTCGGCCACGCGGCCGCCGATCAGCAGGCCGATCACGGCACCGACGTTGAGCACCAACAATAGGGCGAGCGCCGCGCCGAGCTCGTAACCGGCCTCCCGCATGATCTGCGGCAGCCAGGTGTTGAGGCCGTACACGAGCAGCAGCCCCATGAACGACGTGACCCAGAACGCGATGGTCGCGCGGCCGTAGCCGTGGCGGAACAGGATGCCGATCGGGTTGCGCTCGCGCGGCGGCCGCGCCGCGCGGGTGCCGCGCGCCTTGAGGAACTCGGCCGACTCCGGCAGGAACTTCACCATCAGCGGAACGAGGATCACCGCCGGCGCGGCGCCGATCACGAACATCCACTCCCAGCCGTACCGCTCCACCACGAGGATGCCGAGCAGCGCCGTGAGCACCGCCCCCACGTGGTAGCCGGTCATGAGCACCGTGGTGGAGCTGCCGCCGCGGCCCACCCGCGCGTATTCGGTGATCAGCGCGAGCGCGGTCGGCAGCACGCCACCGAGGCCGAGCCCGGCGAGGAAGCGCAGCAGCCCGAACAGCCAGGGGCCGTCGACCACCGCGCACAGCAAGGTGAACACCGAGAAGCTCGTGACCGTGAGCAGCATCGTGCCGCGTCGGCCGAACAGGTCACTCACGGGGCCGATGGCGAGCGCGCCCACGGCCACGCCGAGGAGGCCGACCACGGAGATCAGCGAGGCCGAGTTGGGGTCCAGGCCCCAGCTCGGCACCTTGAGCAGTGCGGGCAGCACCACACCCAGCACCACGAGGTCGAAGCCTTCGAGCGCCACCGCCGTCCAGCAGAGCGGGGCGACCCAGCGCGCGTACCGGGCCCGGGGGTCGATCGGGGAGGAGGCCGTCATGTCATCACCTGCGTCGTCGGAGGGGGCTGGGGAAACGGTGCGTCAGAAGGGATACTGCGGGAGATCACCGCGCACGGTGACCCATTGCGTCTCGGTGAACGCCTCCAGGTTGGCCCGAGCGCCACCGTGGCGGGAGCCCGTGCCCGAATCGCCGACCCCGCCGAACGGCGCGAGCGCCTCGTCGTTCACGGTCTGGTCGTTGATGTGCACGAGCCCGGACGGGATCCGCTCGGCGAGCGCGAGTCCTCTCGTGACGTCCCGGGTCAGGATGCCCAGTGACAGCCCGTATTCGGTACCGCCGGCCAGGCGGACCGCCTCGTCCACTGTGGAGAACGGTACGACCGGGGCCACCGGCCCGAAGATCTCCTGGGCGTAGGCCGGCGCGGTGAGCGGGACATCGGTGAGCACCGTCGGGCTGTAGAAGAGGCCTTCGAACGTGCCGCCGGTGGCGAGCTTCGCACCCGCGTCGACGCTGCTCGTCACGATCTCGTGGATGCGGTCACGCTGCCCGGCGTCGATGATCGGGCCCACGGCGACGTCGGCCCGCGCCGGGTCGCCCACGGGCAAGCGGGCGGCGTGCTCGGCGAGCGCGGCCGCGTAGTCCGCGGCGATCTTCTCCGCGACCAGGTGGCGGCTGGTGGCCATGCAGATCTGCCCGGAGTGGTTGAACGAGCCGAAGGCGCCGACCGACACGGTCTGTTCCACGTCGACGTCGTCGAGCACCACGAGCGCCGAGTTCCCGCCCAGTTCCAGGTGGACGCGCTTGAGCCGCTCCCCCGCCGCCGCGGCGATCTGCCGGCCCGCGCGCGTGGAGCCGGTGAACGCGATGACGCGTACCAGCGGGTCCGCCACGAAAGCACCGCCGACGTCGGCCCCGCCCGGCAGGAGGTGGAACAGGCCTTCCGGCAGGCCCGCTTCCTCGAAGATCCGGGCGAGCACCACCCCGCCGCACACGGCCGTGCGCGGATCGGGCTTCATCAGCACGGCGTTGCCCAGCGCCAGCGCGGGCGCGATCGCGCGGATCGAGAGGATGATCGGCGCGTTGAACGGCGAGATCACGCCGACGACCCCGGCCGGGACCCGCCGCGCCATCGACAGCCGCGGCTGGTTGGAGCGCAGCAGCTCGCCGTACGGGTGGGCGGCCAGCGCCGCGGCTTCGTGGCACTCCTCGGCCGCGACCGCGCCCGTCTGGAACCGCGCGAACGGCCGGGTGGCCCCGGACTCGCGCACGAGCCACTCGTCGATCTCGTCGGCGTGGTCTTCGAACAACCGCGCCGCGCGGCGCAGCACCCTGGCCCGCTGGTCATAGGGCAGCGCGGCCCACTCCTGCTGCGCGCGCCGCGCGGTCTCGGCCGCCTGCGGCACGTCGGCGGCGGACGCGGCGCCGACGCGCGCGAGCACCTGCCCCGTCGCCGGTTCCACGGAGTCGTACTCGCCGCCGGAGCCGGGCACCCAGCCGCCGGAGAAGATCCGGCCCTGCCAACGGACCGCGCCGAGCAGCGGACCGGCCGGGGCGCTCACCGTGCCACCGCCACGTCGAGCACGAGCGGCCGGGTGGCCTGCGCCAGCGCGGGAAGTACTTCGTCCAAAACGGACTCCAGTTCCTCGTGGGTCTCGACCCGCCGGGCGGGACACCCGAGCGAGCGCGCCAGACCGCTCACGCTGATCTCGTCGAACGCGGGCCACGGCGCGGCGCCGGGGGTGGCCGACCCTTCGCCGTGCCGGGCGGCCAGCTCGTCCATGATCGCGTACCGGCCGTTGGCGAGCACCACGACGAGCACGCCCGCGCCGTAGTGGGCGGCGCTCCACAGCGCCTGGATCGCGTACAGCGACGAGCCGTCGCCGACGACCGCGACCACCGGACGGTCCGGGCGGGCCATTCGCACGCCGATCGCCGCGGGCACGGCGAAACCGAGGCCGCCCATGGCGGCGCTGAGAAAACCGAGCGGCGCGCGGGCGGGCACGAGCGCGTGCAGCAATGGCCGGCTCGACGGGGTTTCCTCCACGAGCACCACGTCGCGCGGGATCCGCCGGGCCAGTGCGGCGAACACGTGCTCCGGGGCCAACCCGGCGGTGGGCCGCCCGGGCAGGTCGATCGTGCGCCCCGGCGGTTCTGCGGGCACCGGACGGGCCGGCACCCGCCGCGCGAGCGGACCGCACACGGCGGCGGGCCGCGCGAGCACGGCGAGGTCGGCCGGGCTGCGGTGGGCCTCGTCGGGATCGTCGGTGACGACGGCGGTCCGGGTGCCCGGGCCGATCAGCCGGCCGGGTTCACGCGGGTACTGGCGGAACACCGGCGCGCCCACGGCGAGCACGGCGTCGTGGCCGGCGAGCACTTTGCGCAGCTCCGCGCGGCCCGCGGGCAGGTGCCCGGCGAACTGCGGGTGGTCCTGCGGGAACCCGGCGCGGGCGCCGAACGCCTCCTGCCACACCGGACATTGCAGCCGCTGTGCGAGCGCCTCCAGCGCGTGCCACGACTCCGCGTCGTCGGCGCCGGCCCCGACCACGAGCACCGGTTTTTCCGCCTCCGCCAGGAAGTTCTCGAGTTCGGCGACTACCTCCGGCTCCACCGCAGTGGTCCGGACCAGCCGCGCCGGCGCGGGCAGCGGTTCGTCGTCGTCAGCCGGGGCGAGCCAGTCGTCCATCGGCACGATCACCAGCGCGGGGCCGCGATGGTCGCGGGCCTCGTGCCACGCGCGGGCCAGCGCGCCCGGCACGTCCTGCGGCCGCGGCGGTTCCCCGACCCACACGGGGGCGGGCCCGGCGACGTCGTCGAGCCGGTGGCCCGCGAGGAAGGGCTCCAGCGCGAGGTGACGGCGGTCCTGCTGCCCGACGAGCACGACCAGCGGCGCCCGGTTGACGCGCGCGGTCGCCAGCGCGCCCACGGCGTTGCCCAGGCCCGCCGTGGTGTGCAGGATCGCGACCGCCGGCCGGTCGGCGGCGAGCGCCCAGCCCGTGGCCATCCCGACCACCGAGCCCTCGTGCAGCGCCAGCACGAACTCGAAGTCGCCCGGCAGGTCGGTGAGCAGCGTGATCTCGGTCGAGCCGGGGTTGGCGAACAACGTCGTCGCGCCGTAGCGGCGCAGGACGTCGAACGCGGCGTCTCGGACGGTGGCGGGCAAGGGACCTCCCTGGCGTGGCTGGCTCAGGAGTGTCCGGTACGTCCGGCCGCAGCGCCCACCCCCGCTCTCACTGGACGGAAAACTTCAGCCGATCCGGATCGCGCGGGACACGCCGAGCGCGGCCATCCGGACGACCGGGATCAGCGGCGAAAGGTTCGGCGTGCTGCTGGGCACGACCACGGAGATGGCGGCGATGACCTCGTCGGCGAGCCCGCGCACCGGCGCGGCGACCGACGACGCGCCTTCGGTCATCTCGTCGCGCGAGATGCTGAAGCCGGAGCGCCGGATCTCGGCGAGCACGCCGCGCAGCTGCGCGGGATCGGTGATGGTGCCGCTGGCGCGGCGGTCCAAGCCGGCCGACACCACCTCGTCCAAGCACTCGGCGGGCGCATGCGCGAGCAGCACCTTGCCCGGCCCCGTCGCGTGCAGCGGCAGCCGCTTCCCGACGCGGGAAGTGACGACCACGTCCGGGTGCGCCTCGAGCTTTTCGAGGTAGAGCGCACGGCCCTCGTCGAGCACCACGAGGTGCACGACCTCGTGCGTCACCTGCAGCAGGTCCTGCAGGAACGGCAGCGCGACGTCGCGCAGCTCCCGCCCGCTCGGCGCCTGCGAGCCGAGCTGCCACAGCCGCAGGCCGATGCGGTAGCGGCCGCGCCCCGTGCGTTCGAGCGCGCCCCAGCCGACGAGCTCCGCGAGCAGCCGATACACCGTGGCGGGCGCGAACCCGGTGGCCCGCGCGATCTCGCCGTGCGTCTGCTCGGGGCGGCCGTCGAGGAACGAATCCAGGATCGCGAACGCACGGCTGAGCACCGTGCGCCCGGGTTCGGCAGCGTTGCCGGCGATCGCGCGCCTCCCTGACCTCGGGGATACCGAGTCGCCCATCATCCGCCGGTGGCGCGGCGGAGGCAAGCGCAAGTGGCCCCGGACCTGAGTGGAAAAGCCCGGTTCGGCGCCTTCCCGACCCACGTCCCGACCGCAGCCGGCGATGCGGCGTACCCACTCTCGACGTCGCCGGGGCCGGGCGCCACCGACCGGCCCCTCGCGGTGGTCGAGTGGTCTCGACCACGGCCCGTGCCGTCTCGATACAGGGCGTGACGGACGCAGCCATCGGAGTCCGATGTGGACGGTTCGCGAGCGTCGCGCGCGCATCGCCACACACGGGGATCTACGGTGCCAGGCACCACAACCGGCGCCAGGTTTGTGTGGTCCCGCCGGATACCGTGCGCGGTGGTCCGGTCCTACGGTCTCGGCATGCGTACGCGGCGGCTCCCCCTCGTCCTCGCCGGTCTGCTCGCCGGCACGGTCCTCGCGGCCCCGGCGGCGACCGCGGCCCGGTGCGCGCCAGTCCCCGTTCCCGGTGCGGCACACCAGGAACAGGCGTGTCTCACCGACCTGACCACCACCGGCACCCGCGCCACCGGACACACCGTCCAGGCGGACTGGGCGGGCCTGACCTCGGCCGCGCTGCCCGCGCCCAGCGGCGTGCCCGGCGTTCAGGTCGACGGCTACTTCCCCGACCCGTCGACGACCAACACCAACCACGGCTGGAACCACGACGCGCAGTTCGTGCTGCGCTTGCCGGACCACTGGAACGGCGGGCTCGTGGTCTCCGGCTCCCCCGGCACGCGCCGCCAGTACGCCAACGACCGCGCGATCGGCGATCAGGTGCTCGCCGCCGGGTACGCGTTCGCCGCGACGGACAAGGGCAACACCGGCGCGGACTTCTACACCGACGGCCGGAATCCCGGTGACGCGCTCGCCGAGTGGAACGACCGCGTCACCCAGCTGACCGTCGCCGCGAAGCTCGCCGCCGCGCGGCACTACGGCCACCCGCCGGCGCGCACCATCGCGGCCGGGCTCTCCAACGGCGGTTACCTCGTGCGCTGGCAGCTGGAGAACCGGCCGTGGCTCTACGACGGCGGGGTCGACTGGGAGGGCACGCTCTGGACGTCCGACGGACCGAACCTGCTGACGTTCCTGCCGCCCGCCCTGCGGAACTACCCTGCCTACGCGGCCGGCGATCCCCAGGCACACCAAGCGATCCTGGCGGCGGGTTTCGCGCCGGGCTCGGAGTTCCTCTGGCCCTACCACGACCAGGTTTACTGGGACCTGACCCAGCGCACCTACCGCGCCGAGGTCGATCCCGGCTTCGACGGTACCCTCGCGGCCGGGATTCCCTTCTGCGCCGGCGGAACCCCGGGGTGCGACGCCGACTACGAATACGCGGCCCGGCCCGCCGCCGTACACCGGGCGGTCGCCGAGGTCGCGCTCACCGGGCGGATCGGCCGGCCGCTGATCACCCTGCACGGCACGCTCGACAGCCTCCTGCCGATCAGCCGCGATTCCGACGTCTACGACCGGATGGTCGAGCGCGCCGGCCGCGAGGCGCTGCACCGCTACTACCGCATCCAGGACGGCAACCACGTCGACGGGCTGGTCGACACGTTCCCGGACCGGCTCCGGCCGATCGCCCCGTGTTTCCGCACGGCGTTCACCGCGCTCGCCGGCTGGCTGCGCGGGGTGCGGCCGCCGGCCTCGGCGACGGTGGCCCGCCCTGCGGGTGCGACTCCCGCGGAGCTGGCCACCGCCTGCTCACTCTGACCGGGCGCCAGGAGCCTCAGGACTCCTTGCGGCGCAAGCCGTACCCGGCCTTCATCAGCAGCAGCAGCACCGTGCCGAGGATCAGCGGCTGTTGCAGGATCAGCTGCACCACCTGCGGCAGCACCTTCATCGTCGCGGGCGGCACGAACAGCCCGCCGATCGCGGTGATGAACGGGAAGCCCGCGAGCATGAGATTGTCGCGGGACCAGTGCACCCCCGAGAGGGTGTCGATGGCGCTCGCGAACAACACTCCGAACAGGACGGTGCCGGCCGCGGCGAGCACCGGCAGCGGCACGGCCTGCAGCAGGTGGTCGAACGGGCCGAGGCCGCCCAGCACGAGCAGGATGACGCCGGTCGCCAGCGTCACGTAGCGGGAGCCGACCTTCGTGACGCGCAGCAAGCCGATGTTGTCCGGGTAGGCCAGCGTGGACATGCCGCCGAAGACCGCGCCGACGGTGCTGCCCAGGACCTCGCCGAACACGCCCTGCGAGACGCGGTAGCCGGACAGCTCCTGGCGGCCCCAGCCGGCGACGATGTCGTAGGTCGCGATGCTCTCCGCGATCGCCGGGAACAACGTGATGAAGAAGATCAGCACGAGCTCACCGTCGACCGAGAAGCCGAACGGGAAGATCCGCGGCACCGTGAAGCCCACGTTGTGCACCACACCGGCGAAGTGCGTCGGTTCGAAGATCGCGTACACGACCGTGCCGACGATCACCGCGACCAGCACGGCACCGCGGCGCAGGATGGTTCCCTTGGGCAGCAACGTGAGCAGGATGACGACCAGTGCCGTGACCAAGCCCGACACCAGGTTCATGCCAGGGAACCCGGGGCTGCCCGGCGTGCCCAGCACGTTGGGCAACGCCGTGCTGGTGAGCTGGGTGGCGAGGATCAGCACCAGCACGCCGCAGATGATCGGGTCGCGCACGAACTTCGACAGGTACGTGACCAGCCCGTACTTCTTGATCGGGATCGCCAGCACGCACCAGATCAGCCCGGCCACGACCATCGAGCCGAACGCGGCGCCCAGTCCGCCCTTGCCGTGGCCCACGGCCAGCAGCGCGGCCAGCGAACCCGCGTACGGGCCCTGCACGATCGGCAGTCGCAGCAGGAACACCGACTGCAGGATCACCACGAGCCCGGACGTCATGAACGTGACGCCGTAGAGGTAGGCCGTGTCGGTGGCCGACAGCTTGAACGCGGTGCCGATCAGGGCGGGGAAGATCAGCAGCCCGGCCATGCCGAGGATGTTCTGGACCCCGAGCCCGATCGAGCTCGACACCTTGACCTTGTCGTCGATCCCGATGTCGAAGATCGGCGCGGGCTCGGTTTCGGGGGTGGCAGCAGCAGCCGTGGCGGCGGCGGTGACGGCCATGGAGGTAGCTCCAAGCGATGACGGACGGCTGTGGCGGCCATCGAGCGGGGGACGGGGAGCGGAGGGTGGATCGGTCGAACGGGTCAGGCTTCGGCGGACTTGCGCAGGCGCGCGGCCCACCTTTCGAGGTAGCCGGCGAGCACGATGCGGATCAGCACCGACGCCTTCATCGGCGGTGCTTCGTCGAACTGGGGAGCGGGACGGGGCGGGGTCGCGGTCGCCGTGGCGGTCGCGGCGGGTGCCGCTCCCGCCGTGGCGGGAGCGGCCGAGCCGTTGACCGCCGGCGCGGGAGCGGCGGCCACGGCCGGGGCTTCTTCCCCGGCCTCGATCCGCTGCCGCACCCGCGAAGCCAGCTCGCCGACCATCCGCCCGGACACATCCGACATGATGCCCCGGCCGAACTGCGCGAGCTTGCCGGAGATGGTCAGGTCGGTCTCGAGCGCGACGTGCGCTCCGCCTTCGGCCGGCGTCACGCGCATGGTCGCCTTGGCTTTCGCCGTGCCGGCGCCGCGGGTGTCCTTGCCGTCGGCCACCAGCACGGCCACGCGGGTGGCGCCGTCCTTCTCCACGATCTTCGCGACGCCCTGGTAGGCGGCCGTGACCGGGCCGACCTTGATCTTCACCTTGCCGCGGTAGGAGTCGTCGCCCAGGTCCTCCACGAGCTCGGCGCCCGGGAAGCAGGCGGCGACGTTGTGCGCGTCCTGGAGGAAGGTGAAAACCTCGTCCGGGTCGGCGGCGACGTCGAAGGAGTTTTCGATGAGCATCTGGCGCCTTTCAGTCCTGGTCGGCGCTGGTCGACTCAGCGCGGTGAATGGCGTCGACGATGCGCGCCGGGGTGATCGGCGCGCGTGTCACGCGGGCCCGCAGCGGCCGCAGCGCGTCCTCCACGGCGTTCGCGATGGTGGCGGGCGCCGGGATCGTGCCGCCCTCCCCCGCGCCCTTCACCCCGAGCGGGTTGAGCGGGCTGGGGGTCTGGATGTGGAACAGCTCGACCGGCGGTACCTCGGTGGCCGACACGAGCGCGTAGTCGAGGTAACTCGTGGCCTGCGGCTGGCCTTCGACGTCGTACACCGGCTCCTCGTACATCGCATTGCCGATGCCGTGGGCGAAGCCGCCGAGCACCTGGCCGTCGACGAGCAGCGGGTTGATCACGTTGCCGCAGTCGTGGCCGATCACGTACTTGAGGATCTCGATCTCGCCGGTCTCCGGGTCGACCTCCACGAGCGCGGCGTGCGCGCCACTGGCGTACGCGGCGCGCTCCGGCGAGAAGTAGCTGGAGGTCTCGATGCCGGCCTTGATGCCGCGCGGCATCGTGATGCCGTGCTTGCCGATGTTCGCCGTCTGCGCGAGCTGTTGCAGGGAAACGGACTTCTCCAGGTCCCCGCCCAGGCAGGCCTTGTCGCCGACGAAGTCCACTTCGGACGCGTCGCAGCCGAGCAGCACAGCCGCGGTGTCGATCAGCCGCTCGCGCATCTGCTTCGCCGCGTCCATCACCGCCGGCCCGCAGGTGGCCGTGATGCGCGAGGCGAACGTGCCCTGTCCGAACGGGATCCGGCTCGTGTCGCCGGTCTTGACCTCGATGTAGTCCATGTCGAGCCCGATGCCGTCGGCGGCGATCTGCGCGTAGACGGTCTCATAGCCCTGGCCCTGCCCCGCCGCCGCGAGCGTGACGAGGATGCGGCCCTTGTTGGTCAGCCGGATCTTCGCGCCCTCGTACGGGCCGAGGCCACAGCCCTCGATGTACACCGAGAGCCCGATGCCGACGTAGCGGCCTTCCTCGCGCAGCTTGGCCTGCCGCTCGCGCGCCTCGGTGTAGCCGATGCGCTCGAGCGTGCCTTCCAGCAGCGTCGGGAAGTCCCCGCTGTCGTAGGTGAGCGGGCTGCCGTCGCGGAACATGATGCCGACCTTGTACGGGAACTCGTCGGCCTGGATCAGGTTGCGGCGCCGCACGTCCGCCGGGTCGAGCCCGAGGTGCTCGGCGATCCGGTCGATCATCCGTTCCATCACGAACACCGCCTGCGGGCGGCCCGCGCCGCGCACCGACGAGGTCGGGACCATGTTCGTGTAGCACGCGCGCAGCTCGATCTCGATGTTCGGCACGTGGTAGGGGCCGGGCACGGTCGAGGTGGTGATCGACGGGACCTGCAGGCCCGCGCAGTAGGCGCCTTGGTCGTGCTCGATCACGTCCTTGACCGCGAGCAGCAGCCCGTTGTCGTCGAACCCGACGTCGACGCGGTGGGTCTGCGAGCGCTCCATCATCGAGGTGACCATGTTCTCCTGGCGGTCCTCGACCCACTTCACCGCGCGGCCCAGCTTCATCGCGACCCACGGGATCACGACCTCTTCGCCGTAGAACTGCGCCTTCGGGCCGAAGCCACCGCCGACGTCCGCCGGCGCGATCACGCGGATGTCGTCCTCGGCCATCTCGTAGATGACCGACAGCTGCTGGCGCGCGTAGTGCGGAGCCTGCGTGGTGTCCCAGATGGTGACCTGCCCGGTCGCCATCTCGAACCGCGCCGCCACACCGCGCGTCTCCATCGAGTGGCCGCCGCCGCGCATCACGAAGAACTCTTCGGACAGCACGTTCGGTGCCTCCGCAAGCGCCTTCGCCGCGTCGCCCGCGCTCTGGGTGAGCAGCACGGCGACGTTGCTCTCGTCGCCGGAGTGGGCCAGCGGGCCGTTCTCCTGCAACGCAACGGCCGTGGAGGCGACCGCGGGCAGCACCTCGAAGTCGACCTCGATGAGCTCCAGCGCGTCCTCGGCGATGTACCGCGACTCGGCGACCACGACGGCAAGCGGCTCGCCGACGTAGTGCAGTTCCTGCGGCGGCATCGGCAGGCGCGGGTAGTCGCGCAGCTGCGGGTGCTGCACCTTCGGCGCCAGCGGCTTCTGGATCTCCATCAGGTCGGCGCCGGAGAACACCGCGACCACGCCGGGCAGCGTGAGCGCCTCGGTGGCGTCGAAGGAGAGGATCTTCGCGTGGGCGTGGGGCGAGCGCAGGAACGCGGCCGCGAGCGCGTCGGGCAGGTCGAGGTCGTCGAGGTAACCGCCGTGACCGGTCAGCAGGCGCTCGTCCTCGCGGCGCTCCACGCGCCGGCCGATCATCGTGCCTTCGGGGACCAGGGTGTCGCTCATGCGTTGCCTTCCTTTCCGGCCGAGGCTTCAAGCACGGACTTCACGAGGCCGGTGTAGCCGGTGCAGCGGCAGATGTTGCCGGACAGCACCTCGCGGGCCTGCTCCTCGGTCGTCACGCTCTCTTCGCGCAGCGCGGCCGTGACACTCATCAGGAAGCCGGGCGTGCAGAAACCGCACTGCAACGCGTGGTTGCGTTTGAACGCGCACTGCAGCGGCGACAGCTCGCCGTCTTCGGCCAGCCCCTCGACGGTTTCGACCTGGGCGCCGTCGGCCTGCACGGCGAGCATGAGGCACGAGCGCGTGGCCGCGCCGTCGACGATCACCGTGCACGCGCCGCACACGCCGTGCTCGCAGCCGAGGTGCGTGCCGGTGAGGCGCAGCTTCTCGCGCAGGAAGTCGGCGAGCGTCATCCGCGGGTCGACGACGGCCTCGTACTCGCGGCCGTTGACCGTGCAACCCACGGTGTGCGTCTCGTCCTGGGTGCGGGTGGGGAACTCCGTCGCGTGGTCACGCACGGCTGGCCTCCAGCTTTCCTCGGATGTCGGCGAGCGCGCGCTTGACCAGGACGCCGGTGAGGCGGCTGCGGTACTCGGCGCTCGCGTGGATGTCCCCGGTCGGGTCGACCTGCGCGCGGGCGGCGGCCTCGACGTCGGGCCACAGGTCCTCGTTCAGGGACGCGCCCGTCACCAGCGCCTCGACGTCGGTGAGCCGGTGCGGGGTGGGGGCGACGCCCGCCGCGGCGACACGGCACGTGGTGACCACGCCCGCGGCGTCGACCTCGCACACCGCGGCCACACCGGCGAGCGCGAAGTCGCCGCGCCGCGTCGCGAACTCGCGGAACGACGAGAACTGGTTCACCGGCGGACGCGGCACGCTGACCTGCAGCAGCAGCTCGTCGGGTTCGAGCGAAGTGGTGAGGTGGAAGAGGAAGAACTCCTCCGCCGGCACCTCGCGCACCCCGCGCGACGAAGCGATCGTGAACGTCGCGTCGAGCACCGAGAGCACGCTCGGCAGCTCCGCCGCCGGGTCGGCGTGGGCGAGGCTGCCGCAGATCGTGCCGCGATTGCGGATCTGCGGGTGCGCGACCTGCGCCAACGCTTCGGTGAGCACCGGCAGCAGCCGGGCAGCTTCTTCAGATCGTTCAACCCGGCGCTGGCGCACGAGCAGCGGGATCGTGATCCGCGTGTCGCCGAACGTCGGCTCGGCGTACTCGGCGCCGAGGCGGTTCACGTCGACCAGGTGCTCGAAGCGCGCCAGGCGGAAGTTGAGCATCGGCATCAGGCTCTGGCCGCCGGCCAGCACCTTCGCGTCGTCGCCGTAGACCTGCAGCGCCGCGAGCGCCTCGTCGAGGCTGCGGGGCGAGTGGTAGGTGAACCTGCCGGGTTTCATGCGGTCTCCGTGCCGGTCGTGCCGGTCTTGAGGTGCGCCCGCACGCGCTCGGCGAGCGCGGGCCGTTCGATCAGGGACATGTGCCGCAGGCCGGTCTGGACCTCCAGGTCGGCACCGGGGATGCCGTCGGCCAGCGCGGCCGCCATCTCCGGCGGCGTCGCGTAGTCGTGCTCCCCGACGAGCACGAGCGTGCTCGCGGTGACCGACGGCAGCAGCGAGCGGGAGTCCATCTCGCCCATCGCGATCGAGGCAGCGGCGTGCGCCTCGCTGTTGGTACGCAGGAAGATCTTCACGATCCGGTCGGCCTCGTTCGGGTTCGCCTCGCGGAACTCCGGGGAGAACCAGCGGTCCAGCTGGAACGCGACCTGCTTCGAGCGCGGCACGGACACGGCCTTCTCCGCGCGCTCGGCCCACACCTGCGGCGCGTCGTCGCCGTAGTACGCCGTGGTGTCGGCGAGCACGAGCGAACGCACCCGGGCTGGGAACCGGCCGGCGAAGTTCACGCCGACGCTGCCGCCCATCGACAAGCCCAGCAGCGACACGGTCTCGAGTCCGAGTGCGTCGAGCGCGGCGCCGAGGTCGTCGGCCAGGTCGGCGATGGAGAACGGCTTGCCGTCCCACGAGGACTCGCCGTGGCCGCGCAGGTCGAACGCGAACACCTGGAATTCGTCGGCGAGCGCTTCGGCCAGCGGCGTCCACAGCTCGCCGGAGGTGGCGAGCGGGTGCAGCAGCACCACGGGCTCGCCCGCGCCCCAGCGGCGGACCGCCAGCGGGCCCGCGGTCGAGGTGGACGGAATCATGCGGGCCTCCGGAAGATCTTCTCGGCGTTGGTGCGCAGGATGGCCTCGGTGTCGCTTTCGGACAGTCCGGCGTCCAGCACGGTGTGCACGGGGCGCGGGTCGCCCAGCGCGAACGGGTAGTCGCTGCCCAGCACCACGTGGTCGGAGCCGACGAGCCCGGTGAGGAAGCGGATGGCGGGCGCGGACAGCGCGACGGTGTCGTAGACGAAGTCGCGCAGGTAGTCCGACGGCTTGTCCCGCTCCAGCTCCCCGGCGAACGCCTCCTTGGTGCGGTAGCCGCCGTCGAGCCGGCTCGCCTGGTACGGCAGGAACCCGCCGCCGTGCACGAGGATCAGCTTGAGACCGGGGTGGCGGTCGAGCAGGCCGTGGAGGATCAGCTCGGTCACGGCGACGGTGTTGTCGATCAGCCGGCCGTGGACGTTGCCCATGGTGCCGAGCGTGGCGAGCTCACCCGAGGGCCCGTACGTGGGCGGGTGCAGCACCACCGGGATCTCCTCGCGCGCGGCGACCGTCCACAGTGGCTCGAAATTCTCCTCGTGCGGCGCCGAGCCGGTGAGCGGGTCGGTGCTCAGCATGACGCCGGTGAACTCCGGGCGCTTCCACACCTCCAGCAGGTCGGCGGCGGCCTGCTCGCCGTCGTCGGTGGCCACGGACGCCAGCGCGGTCGTGCCGCCGCCCAGCTCGGCCACGGACTCGGCCATCGCGTCGTTGACCGTGCGGGCCCAGTCGCGCGCGGCCGGCGGTTCGAGGAACGCCGACTGGATGTCCATCCACGGCGAGATGACCTGGGTGGCCACCCCCGTCTGCCCGCGCCAGCCGGCCCGCGGGCCGGTCTCGTTCATCCGCGCGCCGATCGGGCGGGTCTCGCCCATGCCGGGCACGTCGACGACCCAGCCCTTCTCCGTGCGCCGGGCGCTGAAGCCGCACGCGGGCGCCTTCTCGAGCGCCGCGAGCAGCGACGGCGGGACGATGTGCGCGTGCGTGTCGAGAACCGGGTAGGGGACGATCTCGTCGCTGTCCGTCCGACTCACCTCTCAGTGCCGAAGACCACGTGTGGGAAAACTCGCTGGTGCTCGACGCTAGGTGGCCAGGACAGGGGCAACCAGCGCGCTTTGCTGTCGGCCCCGGTAAGCAGTTCTTACAGCGGCCCCCTCGCGCGAGCAGTGCCCGGCGTGATGCGATGACCGCAGCCCGGCACCACAACCGGGTGACAGCGAAAGGCGGGTGCCCGTTGACGGGGACAGGACTTCCGCGGCGCAATGTCGTCGTGGCCATCACCGGGGCGAGCGGTGCGTGTTACGGCGTGCGCATTCTGCAACTGCTCCGCGAGCGCCCGGACTTCTCGACGCACCTCATCCTGTCGAAGGCCGGGATCGTGACGCTGCGCCACGAGTGCGACCTGTCCGCCGAGGACGTGCGTGAACTGGCCGACGTCACGCACCGGCCGGGCGAGATCGGCGCGACCATCGCGTCGGGCTCGTTCCCCGTGGAGGCCATGGTGGTGGCTCCGTGCTCGATCAAGACGCTCTCGGCCATCGCCACCGGCTACACCGACGACCTGGTCGCCCGCGCCGCCGACGTGTGCCTCAAGGAGGGCCGGCCGCTGCTGCTGATGGTGCGCGAGACGCCGCTGCACCTCGGGCACCTCAAGTCGATGACCGCCGCCGCCGAAGCGGGCGCCATCATCGCGCCCCCGGTCCCGGCCTTCTATTCTCGACCCGAGACGATCGACGACCTGGTGGACTTCACCGCCCGCCGCGTGCTCGCCAGGGTGGGCCTGTGGGAGCTCGCTCCCCCGGCGTGGGACGGTGACGTGACCAGGCGCAAAGACGCTCTCACCCACGGTGGCTGACGGCGGGACCGCGCGAACGGCCGGGAAAGGACTCGAGTGCTCGAAGCTCGGCGACTGCAGATCTTTTCGGCGGTGGCCGAACGCGGCTCGTTCACCGCGGCCGCCGAAGCCCTGTTCATGACCCATTCCGCCGTGTCGCAGCAGATGGCACTGCTGGAACGGCAGCTGGGCGTGCCGTTGATGATCCGCGGCCCGCGCGGCATCGCGCTCACCGACTCCGGGCGCATCCTCGCGGAGCGCAGCACGGGCCTGCTCGGCACGATCGCGAACATCGAGCAGGAGATGGCCGACCTCAAGGCGCAGCAGTCCTACGTGCGCCTCGGCGCGTTCCCGACCGCCGGTGCGGACCTCATTCCGCGGGTGGTGCGCACGTACCAGGAGCGCTACCCGGACACGAAGATCGTGCTGCGCTCGGCCCACGCGTCCGACATGCCCGCGAACCTGCGCGACGGCTCGATCCACCTCGGCCTGGCCTGGGACTACGACTTCGACCCGCGCTCGGTGCCCGCCGACATCGAGTGGATCCACCTGGCCGACGACCCGCTGTGCGTGCTCGTGCCGGTGGACCACCCCGTGGCCGGCGAGTCCGAAGTGGAGCTGCGCGAGCTCGCGGGCGAGAGCTGGGTAGTGCGCAGCCACCGCCCGCCGTACGACGAGGCGTTCACGACGCTGTGCCGGCTCGCCGGGTTCGAAGCGGACATCGGCTTCGCCACGGAGGACTACCTGTCGGCGCAGGGCCTGGTGGCGGCGGGCGTCGGCATCAGCGCGGCGCCGCGGCTCGCGCTGGTGGCGCTGCGGCCCGACGTCGTCGCCGTGGACATCGCCGGTCCCGCGCCGCGCCGGCGCATCGCGGCCGTCCGGCTGCTCAACGCGAGCCACCCCCCGGCCGCCCAGCAGATGCTCGACGTGCTGCGCGCGGCCACGACCCCCGAGGAGACCCCGTGACCGTGCCGGACGAAACCGGCGACCGGCCCGGCACCGACGTCCTGCGCCGCATTCTGCGCGACGGGCGCACCGAGATCTCGCTCGTGGACCGCATCGTCGAGGACCTCGCGGTGCAGATCATCGACGGCCGCCTGCCGCCGGGTGCCGACGTGAACTCCGTCGAGCTCGCCCGCCGCTACACCAGCAGCCGCACGCCCGTGCGCGAAGCGCTGCTGACGCTGCAGCGCGAAGGCCTCGTGGACATCCCCGCCCGCCGGCGCCCCCGCGTAGCCCCGGTGACGCTGAGCCAGGCGCGTGAGATGTACGAGATCCGCGCGAGCCTGCACGGCCTGGTCAGCGAGCTGATCGTGCGCAACGCCCCCGACAGCGCGCTCGACGTGCTGGACAAGTGGCAGGCCCACCTGCGCGACGACGCCGAACGCGGCGACGTGGACGACTACTTCTGGCACAACGTCACCTTCCGCCAGGCCGAGGCGGAGGTCGCGGGCAACCACCAGCTCACCCGCCTGCTCGGCTCCCTGGGCCTGCGCACGCTCCAGCTGCGCCACGTGAGCCTCTCGCTGCCCGGCCGCCTCACCCGCTCCGTGGACGACCACGAGCGGCTCCTGGAGGCCTACCGCGACCGCGACGCCCCGCTGGCCGTGGCGCTCACGAAGTCCATCATCACGGCCGGGCTGCAGGCGATCGAGGAGTCCGGCTGGTCCGGCCTGCAGGTCGAGCGCTCCCCCGGCCCCCTCGACTCCTGACTCCCGCCCGTCCGCCCTGTATGGTGCGCCACGGCCACGGAGCCGGAGGTTCCGGGCGAGGCCGAGCCGGCCGGACGCGGGTGACCGGCGCCTGTGCGCGGGTCGGGGCCTCGCGCGCACAGACGGCGGTTACGCGCGCCCGGCCGGGAAGCCAGGCAACCAACGCGACCGAGCCAACCAGGGCCTACACCTGACCGGACCGTTCGATCGCCCGGTAACCCCGCAGCACCAGCGAACGGCTGACCGCGGCGGCGAGCGGCGCGTCGCGGTCGGCGTAGGCGTTGACGAGGCGCTCGTGGTCGGCGACCGAGTGCAGCAGCCGGCCCGGCAGCGACAGGCTCAGGTGCCGGAAGCGGTGCATCTGCAGGCCCAGCGAGCTCAGCCGCCGCTGCAGCTCGCCGTTCTGCGAGAGGCTCGCCTCGGCGTTGCGGAACCCGACGTTGTGCCAGAAGTAGCCGTGGACGTCGCCGCGTTCGGCGTCGTCGGCCAGCACCTTCTGCCAGCCGCGCAGGCCGTCGATCTCCTCGTCCGTGGCGCGAGCGACCACGAGCTCGCTGACCAGCCCGTAGAGGCTGCCCCGGATCTCGTAGATCTCCCGCACCTGCCGCATGTCCACCGGCGAGACGTACGGCCGCCGCCGCGGCGGCACGATCACCAGCGACTCCCGTTCCAGCAGGAGCAGCGCCTCCCGCACCGGGGTGCGGGAGGTGCTGAACCGCCGGGCCAGCTCGGCCGAGTTGACCTCGTGGCCGGGCCGGAGCCTGCCCTCCACGATGCTCGTGGCGAGCTCGCGGAAGATCGTGAACGCGAGCGACGAGTCGCCGTCGGACCCGCGCAACGCGCTGAACAACAGCTCCTTCCGCAGGTCCTCGACGCCCGCGTCGGTCACTAGCCGAGCACCTCGGGCCAGCGCCTGGTCACCGAAGCGACCAGGTCCTCGGTCGACTCGGCCACCGCCGGGAAGTCCGCGAGCCGCTCGAACGGCCGGCACGCGTCGATCACCGCGCGGCTGTTGAACGCGATCTCGCCCGGCAGCGTCAGCGGGTCGACGCGGCTACCCCACGTCCGCTTCATGACCTCGATGTCGAGCTCGGGGTTGGTGCGCCCGCACATCGCCCACACGACCTCGCCGAGGTCGCGCGGGTTCACGTCGTGGTCCACCACCACCGTGAAGCGGTTCATGTACGCGGCGTTCGGCAGCTGCGCCGTGAGGTACGCGGCCTGGCGCGCGTGCCCCGGGTACTTCTGCTCGATCGCCACGATCAGCAGCGAACGCCCACCACCGGCCTCGTGCGCCCACACCCCGCGCACGCCGGGCAGCCCGGTCTTGCGCAGCGAGTCGGTGATGATCGCGGACTTCATCACGGTGCGCATGTACGAGTAGTCGTGCGGCGGCTTGCCCGGAGGCGCCCCGAGCAGGATCGGGTCGTCGCGGTAGTAGACCTTCTCGATGTCGATCGCGAGGATCGGGTCCTTCGACCCGGAGTAGTACCCGGTCCACTCGCCGAACGGCCCCTCCGGGCGCGTGTCGGCCGGGCGCACCCAGCCCTCGATCGCGATCTCCGCGTCGTGCGGCAGCGGCAGCCCCGTGGCCAGGCCCGCGATCGTGCGCACCGGTGAGCCGGTCATGGCCCCGACGTAGTCGTACTCCGACACGTCGCCGGGCACCTCGACGCCCGCCGCCACCAGGTAGGCCGGGTGGTGGCCGAGCGACGCGGCGATGGGCGCGCGGCCCTCGGCCTCGAACCAGCGGCGCAGGTGCTGCGCGCCGTGTTTGCCCGCCTCGATGTTCACGGTCGCCGAGCGGCCCTCGTCCTGCACCTGCATGCGGTAGGCGCCGAGGTTGATCCGGCCGGTGTCGTAGTCGCGCGTGACCACGGCGCAGCCCGTGCCGATGTAGCGCCCGCCGTCACCCTCGTGCCAGCGCGGCACGGGGAACTTCAGCAGGTCCGGCTTGTCGTCCACATGGGACAGCAGCGGGCCGTCGGTCACCGTGACCGCGCGGAACTCGGCGGCGTTGGCCGCCCACTGGCCCGGCTTGACCGCGAGGGTCTCCATGAGGTCCTCGTCGGTGTTGTCCCAGCCGAGACCGAGCACGGAGCCGAGCAGCCGCGGGTTGCTGACCGAACCGGACAGCACGCGCGAGCCCGCGGAGTAGTCCTTGATGGAGTCGAACAGCATCGCCTTCGGCTTGCTGCGCCGGTAGTTGACCTGCGAGAGCGCGCCGATCTCCAGCTCCCAGTGGGCGCCCTCGATCGGCTGGACCTCGCCTTCGCGCTCGGCTTCGGCGAGCCAGCGCCGCAGGTCGGGACCGGTGTCGTTCATGCTGCTCCTCGTCGCGTGTCGGCCTGGAAGTACTCGGTGGCCGCTCGGGCGGTGATCACGTCGGCGTACTTCTGGTTGAGGTCGAACAGGCTCACCCAGTGCGACGCCTCGAACCGGTCGAAGCACAGGTCGCCGACCACGCCCACGCGATACCCGCGACTGCACGCGTCGACCACGGTCGAGCGCACGCAGCCGCTGGTGGCCTCACCGACCACGAGCAGCGTGTCGTAGCCCCCCGCCCGGAGGATGGTGTCGAGCGGGGTCTCGAAAAAGCAGCTCGGTCCGATCTTCTGCAGCACGATGTCACCGTCGGCCGGGGCCACCTCGGCGACGATGGCGTTGCCGTCCACCGCGCGTGGCTTCGGCGCGAGCGCCGGAGCCGGTTTGCGGTTCCACCGCCCGTATTCCGGTGGTGTGGCGTGGAAGTACGCCACGCGCACGCCGGCGTCGCGAGCCGCCCGCAGGAACGGTGCGGTGCGGTCGACGACCTCCCAGCCGGCGTCCCCGCACGAGCTGGGCCAGTCCGCGACCGACTCCACGATGCCGGCGCGCGGCAGGCCGAGCGCGGCGTAGTAGAGGTCGACGGCGACCACGAGCGGGCGCGAGCCGAGGCCGAACGGCGCCTGCTTCGCCCACGACGTGGCCGAAAGTACAGCTCGGTCGCGCTCGGTCAGGTAAGGCGCCCAACCGTCCTCGAACACGGCGTCGGCGGTCTTCGGCACGGTCATGCCGCCGCCAGCGTGCTGTCGATGTACTTCGTGACGTCCGCGGGCGGAGTCGACTTCGCGTTGTGCGCCGCTTCGTCGAACGCCTGCTTGATCACCTTGGGGTCCACCTCCGGGGTCTGCGACCACACGGTGAGGAAGAAGTCGTACGCGTAGTTGGCCAGGTCGTCGCTCTGCACCCCGCTGTACTTCTTGATCGCCTTCACGGTCTCGGGCTTGTGCGAGCGCAGGTACTGCAACGACTCGGCTTCAGCGGCGTAGAACCGCTTCACCGCTTCGCGGTTGTTCTGGAGGAACTTGCTCTGCACGGTGTACGCGCCGAGCGGGAACTGCAGGTCAGCCAGCGAAGCCAGGCGGTGTGCGCCCTTCTCCCGGCTCTGCGTGCCGTTCGGCGGCTGGGTCAGCAGCGCGGAGACCGCACCGCTGCCGAGCGCCGCGACCTCGGCGGGCACGCTCTTCACGAACACCGCCTGCACGTCCTCGCGCTTCATGCCGTTGGCCTCGAGCAGGTCCGTCAGCCCGAAGTCGCTCTGCGACCCCGGCGAGGAGATCGCGACCTTCTTGCCCTTGAGGTCCTTGATCGTCTTGACGTCGGGGCTGGCCCACATCTCGAGGTTGTAGTGCGGCTCGGACATCGCGACGTACTTGAGGTCGGAGCCCTTCATGATCGCGGCGGCGGAGTCCGCCGCGACGCCGACCCCGATGTTCACGCTGTTGCTCGACAGCGCGGCCACGAGCTGCGAGCTGTCGTTGAGCCGGTTGAGCGTGACCTTGAGGCCGTGCTTGGCGAAAATGCCTTCGTCCTGCGCCACGTACAGGTCGGAGTAACCCGCGCCCAGCGCGGTGTAGCCGATGGTGATCGGCAGGGCTCCGTTGGCGTCGGCCTTGACGGGGGCGGTGCCGACGCCCTTGCCGGCACAGCCGGTGAGGACGAGCGCCAGCGCCGCGGCGGTCGCGACCGCCGAGATGATCTTCTTGTTCACTGCGAACCTGCCCAGTGGGTGAAGCGGCGTTCGATCATCCGCACGGCGCCGTTGAGCAGCAGTGCGACGACGGCGAGGATGACGATGCCGGCCATGGCGTTGTCCATGTTGAAGTTCGAGGTCTGGGTCTGGACGAAGTACCCGAGGCCCTGGCTCGCGAGGAACAGCTCCGCGACGATCGCGCCGACCAGCGCGCGGCCGACCGCGAGGCGCACACCGGCGAGGATGTACGGCAGCGTCGCGGGCAGCGCGATGGCGTAGAAGAACCGCAGCCGCGGCGTGCAGAACACCGTGGCCACGCGGGTGTAGTCGCTGTCGAGGTTCCGCACGCCCGCGGTGATGTTGATGATGAGCGGCAGGATCGCGGCCCAGATGATCACCAGGATGCGCGAGACGTCGCCGATGCCGAACCAGAAGATGATGATCGGCAGGAACATCACGTACGGCACGGAGTAGAGGATGTTGACCATCGGCTCGGTCATGTCGTGCAGGATCTTGCTGCGGCCCAGCACGAGCCCGACCGGGATGCCGACCACGAACGTGATCAGCAGGCCCCACAGGAGCTCGAGACCGGTCGCGCCGAGCGCGGGCCAGATGTCGCCCGAGCCGAACAGGTCGATCTCGGACCCGACGATGCGCGTCGGGCTGCTGCTGAAGGAGACGTCCACGAGCCCGGTGGCGGTGCACACCTGCCACAGCACCAGAACGATGACGAGCCCGGCCGCGCCGAGCAGGCCGCTACGCCTGCGCTGTACCCAGGCGGACAGTCCCCTGGACTGCGCTGCCGCGGCCGGCCCGGGCGTGCTCGGCGGCCTGGTCAGAGTTGACGCCGTTGTCATGGTTCCTCGCTGAGTCTTCCGAAGCTGCGGATTCCGGGGCAGGGGCTGGGGTTTCGGTCTTCTCGGCCGGCTTGTGGTGCAGCGCCTCGAGGATCTGGTCGCCGTAGGCGAGGAACTCGGAGCTGCGCCGCCAGGCCGCGTCCCGCGGGCGGGGCGCGTCGATCTTGACCTCGAGGGCGACCCGGGCCGGGGACGGGGAGAACACGAGCACGCGGTCGGCCAGCAGCACCGCCTCGTTCACATCGTGGGTCACGAACATCGCGGTCTTCTTGGCGCTGACGGTGTCCGCCTGCCAGATGCGCAGGAGCTCGTCCTGCAGGTTCTCGCGCGTCTGCGCGTCGAGCGCACCGAAGGGCTCGTCGAGCAGCAGCAGGGTGGGGTCGGTGGCCAGGGCCCGCGCGAGGTTCACACGCTGCTTCATGCCGCCGGACAGCTCGTGCGGGTACTTGCCGGCGACGTGGGACAGGCCCACGATCTCCAGCAGCTCCTCGGCCCGGGCGCGGACCTCCCGCGTGAGCCGGCCCTGCACCTGCGGTCCGAAGAGGACGTTGTCCAGCACCGTCCGCCACGGGTAGAGCGAGGCGTGCTGGAACACCAGCGATCGTTCGGGGCCGGGTCCCTTGACGGCCTTGCCGCCCACCTCGAGCGCACCGCCGGCGACCGGGACCAGCCCGGCGACGGCTTCGAGGAACGTGGTCTTGCCGCACCCGCTGGGTCCGACGATGACCACGAACTCCTCGTCCATGATCTGGAGGTTGAGGTCGAGGACCGCCGTGGAGAACGCGTTGCCGCGCCGGGCCTTGTGGCCCAGCAACAGGTCACGCGCGTCCAGACATACATTCGACGAGGTCATCGGCCGACCGCCACCCCAACCGGTCGGACTTCTGGGTTGCTCACTACTGCTCCTCCTTGCTGATGGCTGCACTGCTATTCGCAAGGTGTCGACACTTCGGGAGAGTCTCTGCCCCAGCCCAGGCTGTGTCAAGGGTCGCAGTGAGACGATCGCCATGATCGAGCGAGAAAAAGATCTTCCCCAGCAAGGAAAATTCCTGGTCACGCAAGCGAAGCGGCTCGTCGATTCCCCTCGGTACGGATCGGCCCGTTATCGAGGTGTCATTGGCGGCGAGGCTTCAACTGTCGACACTAGCCACTTCGTTCGACTGCCAGCGGGCCGCGCGCAGCAGCGCGACGGCCGTGGCGAAGGCGCCTTCGAGGTCGTGGACGAGGCCGCCGAGCACGTCGTCGATCCCGCGCAGCCCGGCGCGCTCGATGAGGGTCTTCTCGTTCGTGACCCACTCGCCCCGCGCGGCGAGCACGGCGTGCGCGGTCTGCAGCGCCGCGATGCCGACCGACGCCGCGGTCTCGGTGGTGTGCCCGCGCTCGACGTGCGCGCTCTTCGCGTAGCCGAGCGTCTGCTCCGCCGAGGCGCGCCAGAACTCCGGCGCGCTCTCCTGCAGCGCCGGCGGGTACTCCGGGCGCGGCAGGGTGCCGCGCAGCACCTTGTTGATCGCCAGCTCGGCTACGACGAGGTAGCTCGGGATGCCGGCGAGGTGGAACGCGAGCGGCTCCCAGTGGAACCGCCCGGCCCGCGCCTCGGCCACCTCGTGCTCCACGGAATCCAGGTCGCGGTAGTGGACGTCGACGCGCCGGCCGTCGATCGTGAGCCACGCGCCGCCGTTGAACACGCCGCCGCCCCACTCGCCGAGCTCCGACACCTCGCCGGGGTAGCCGAGCGCGCGCAGGTCGCCGGGGTCGAACGCGCCGCGGTAATAGACCGCCACGTCCCAGTCGCTGTCCGGGCCGGCGCTGCCCTGGGCGCGTGACCCGCCCAGCGCGACCGCCTCGACCCCGGGCAGCGCACCCAGCACGTCGGCCACCTGGTCGGCAAACATTTTCCCGTTGTTGTCCGGCATCGTCCGAACATGCCATGAACTCGGCGGATGATCGTTACGATTTCGCCACTTTCCGCACTCGACCTGGGGGTCCCCACACATGCACCGCTTCCGCGCGCCCGTGGCGCTCGCCGCGGCCGCCACCGCGTTCGCGCTGGTCGCCGCACCCGCGACCGCGGCCGCCACGCCGTTCACCTCGACGATCTTCAAGGCCACCCACAACAGCTACTCCGGCGATGTGGACGGCGCGAAGGGCTCGATCACCTACCAGCTCGACCACGGCGTCCGCTTCGTCGAGTTCGACATCCACGACAACGGCTACGCCACCACCCACGACTACGGCGTCGGGCACGGCAGTCCGGGCGACCTCGTGGACCACGCCGGCAACCCCGCGTCGAACAACCTGCGCGACTGGCTCGCCGTGGTGAACACCTGGTCGGCCGCGCACCCGACGGCCGCGCCGATCGTGGTGATGCTCGACCTCAAGGACGACCTCACCGACAACCCGTCGTTCGCCGCCGGCAACCTCGGCGCGGTGAACCACGAGCTGCAGACCGCGTTCGGCCCGCGATTGCTGCTCGCCAAGGACTACCCGGCCGGCGCGACGACGGACTCCCTGCGCGGCAAGGTGCTCACGCTCCTCTCGGGCGAGAGCGGCACGCGCGCCGAGTACCGCCGCGACGTCGGCTACCACCCGGCGGTGGCGATCAACGGCCGCGGCCAGGTCGTGGAGGTGCACGACTCCGGCGCCGGCGCGCTCTGGTACTGGACCGGCACGTACGGTGCCGACGGCCTCGTGTCGTGGAACCGCCACGGCCGCTACGACAGCGGCCAGACCCCCGCGCTCGCGCTCGACGACTCGGGCCGGCTCGTGGAGGTCCACCAGTCGCAGACCGCTGCCACGCTCTGGTCCCACACGGCGAAGCTCGGCGCCGACGGCGAGCTGACCTGGTCGGCGAGCCAGAAGTACGACAACGGCGTGTCCCCCACCGTCGCCTTCACCGGCACCGGCGTGCGCGAGATCCACCGCAGCCAGACCTCGAGCCAGAACTGGCAGTGGCAGGGCGCGCTCGACGCGTCCGGCGCCGTGACCTGGAGCGGCAACGCGAAGACGTCGGACGCGCTGTTCCCCAAGGCGACCGGCACGGCGGGCACCCGCCGGGTGACCGTGTCGACCGGTGCCGACGGCCCGACGCCCGCCCAGACCCTGCGGTATGCCACCGACCGCGTCAGCGGCGAGCGCGTGCGCTACCCGCAGCTCGCGTTCGACGAGTACCAGAAGGGCGACCCGGCCGAGCTGCAGCAGGACGCGCTGTTCTACGGCGCCCCCGCCACGGAGTCGGCGTTCATCACTTCGGCCCGCCAGAGCGGGCACCTGGTCCGCGGCTGGGACTTCGACTCGGCGGGCCTGGCCACGAACCCGCCGGCGAACTACGCGGCGACCAACCACCCGTGGGGCGCGTGGTACCAGACACTGGCCTCGGGCGCGGCCCAGTAGAGGGGCGCAGTAGCCGGACCCCGTCACCCGGACACGGCACGCGCGCGACGGGCCGGGCTCCCGCACCCCGACGGTGGGAGCCCGACCCTGTCCCCGCAAGTGCCCGCGCCGATCACTGTCCCTGGCCGCCGTTTCGGCTCGCCGTGACCGGCGCCGCACCACGTTTCCGGTGTCACCCGGTGGTCCGCGCCCAGCGGGAAGTCAGTGCGGTAACGCCACCTGGTGCGTCGCCACCGGACGCGGAACATCCCGTGCCGCAGTCCGTTCCGGCCGTTCCGCCGTGCTTTGGGCTCTCGCCGGGACCCGCGTGCAGTGCCGCTCGAACCGCTCCATCAACACGGCGGCGACCATCAGGACCACGGGTGTACCCAACGCGAACCACATGCAGTCTGTGGTACCCAGCCGCGCCGCGACCGAACCGGCTTCTGCCCCGTCCGGGGGATTCGCGTTGCCGGGCACGGAAACCGGCGTTCACGCTGCCGATCTTCGCCGTCCGGGTCATGATCGACAGGTGAGCGGGCGGCCAGCAGCGAACTTCGGCATCTGGTTCTTCGGCGCGCTGGGCGGGATCCTGTGGGGCTACGACACAGGGGTCATCTCCGGCGCGTTGCTCTACATCGGCCGCGACATCCCGTTGAGCCCCATCGTGCAGGGCATGGTCGTCTCCGGGCTGCTGGCCGGGTCGATGGCGGGCGCGGGCCTCGCGGGCCGGCTGGCCGACTCGCTGGGCCGGCGCCGGATGATCCTCGGCTCCGGGGTGGTGTTCATCGTCGGCACGGTCGGCGCGGCCTTGTCGGGTGCGGCGCCGATGCTCGTGGCTTTCCGGTTCGTGATGGGCATCGGCGTGGGGATCGCGTCGGTGGTGGTGCCGATGTAGCTGTCGGAGCTGGCGCCGAAGGAGGTGCGCGGCAAGCTCACCTCGTTGATGCAGCTGCTGGTCACCGTCGGGATCCTGGTCGCCTACATCGCCGACTACGCCCTGTCGGGCTGGGGCGCGTGGCGATGGATGATCGGGCTGGGCGTGGTGCCGGCCGTGCTGCTCGTCGCCGGCATCTACACGCAACCCGAGAGCCCGCGCTGGCTCGCGGTCAACAAGCACGACGAACGCACGGCCCGCACGGTGCTCACGCGGTTGCGCGGCAGCGAGGACGCGGCCGACGCCGAGCTGGCCGACATCCGCGACGGCGCCCGCGACGAGGCCGAACGCGCGGAACCGTTGCGGCTGCGGATGCTCACGGGCGGACGGCCGCGGAAGGTGTTCACGGTCGGGATGCTGCTCGTGTTCTTCCAGAACTTCGTGGGCATCAACACGATCATCTACTACGCGCCCACCCTGCTGACCAACGTCGGGTTCGGCTCGTCCGGCGCGATCCTCGCCAACGTGGGCATCGGCGCCGTGAACATGCTCATGACGCTGCCCGCGATGCGACTGATCGACCGCGCGGGCCGGCGGCCGCTGCTGCTCGTGGGCGCGCTCGGCATGTGCGCGGCGATGGTGCTGCTGGCCGTGGTCAACCTCGGCGGGATGACGAAGGGACCGCTGCTGCTCGGCCTGACGCTGGCCGGGATCGCCGTGTACGTCGCGTCGTTCTCGGTGTCGTGGGGCCCGGTGCAGTGGGTCGCGCTGCCGGAGCTGTTCCCGTTGCGGATCCGCGCGGCGGCCGTGAGCGTCTGCGTGGTCTTCAACTGGTTGTTCAACCTCGCGGTCGCGCTCGTGTTCCCGCCGCTGCTGGACGCCTTCGGGGCCGGGCTCAACTTCCTGTTCTTCGCGGTCATGACCGCGCTCGCGTTCGTGTTCGTGTGGCGGCTGATGCCGGAGACGAAGGGCCGCAGCCTCGAGGACCTCGAACGCGACCTCGTGGGTGCGTAAGCTGATCGGGTGCGGACACGACCGACCCTGACCTGGACCGGCACGGGTGAACCGCTCCCGCGCACCGGAAGTGTCGCCGAGGTGGCCGAGGTCGTCTCCCGCGGCCGCGTGGTGGTGCTGAGCGGGGCGGGGATCTCCACCGAGTCCGGCATTCCCGACTACCGCGGCGAGTCCGGCAGCCTGCGCCGGCACACCCCGATGACCTACGACGAGTTCACGAGCAGCATCGAGGGCCGCCGCCGCTACTGGGCCCGCAGCCACCTCGGCTGGCGCACCATCGCGCGGGCCGAACCCAACTCCGGGCACCACGCCGTCGCGACCCTGCGCGAAGCCGGCCTGCTGTCCGGCGTGATCACGCAGAACGTCGACGGCCTGCACCGCGCGGCGGGCACGCGCGGTGTGGTGGAGCTGCACGGCAACCTCGACCGCGTGATCTGCCTCGGCTGCCGCCGCACCACGCCGCGCGAAGAGCTCCACGACCGCCTGCGCGCGGCCAACCCGGACTTCGGCGGCACCGCCACCCGCATCAACCCGGACGGCGACGTCGACCTCGCCGAGGAAGCCGTGCGCACGTTCACGCTCGTCGACTGCACCGCGTGCGCCGGCGTGCTGAAGCCCGACGTGGTGTTCTTCGGCGAGAACGTGCCACGCGCCCGGGTCGAGCGCTGTTACCGCCTGGTCGACGAGGCTTCGGCGGTGCTCGTCCTCGGCTCGTCGCTCACAGTCATGTCCGGCCTGCGCTTCGTCCGCCACGCCGCGAAAACCGGCAAGCCCGTCCTCATCGTCAACCGCGGCCAGACCCGCGGCGACGCCCACGCACAGGTCCGCGTCGACCTGCCGCTGGGCGAGGCGCTGACCGACCTGATCGATCTCGTCGAACTCGTCGGCGGACCCGCGCGCCTCGCCTGACGCGGGCCTACCGCAGTCCGTGCCGGTTCGCGGTGGTACCCGGTCGAACCCGGCACGGGAGTAAGCGGCATCTTCGCCCGGCCCTCAGCGGAACGCGGCGACGGAGTCCGCCACCCACTCGCCGAACGTCCGGGCCGGGCGGCCCAGCACCCGCCGCACGTCGGGGCTCACCCGGCGTTCCGCGGGCAGCGGGGAACCCAGCACTCCCAGCGTCGCCTCGACGATGGGCGCCGGCATGAACTCCAGCATCCGCGCGCGAGCCTCGTCCGGCGTCTGCTCGACGAACCGGACGGGCTCGCCGAGCGCGGTGCCGATGACCGCCGCCCGCTCGCGCGGGGTCAGCGCTTCGGGGCCGGTCACGTCGTACTCGGCGCCGTCGTGCGAGTCGTCCAGCAGTGCCGCGGCGGCGACCGCCGCGATGTCCGCCGGGTCGACGAACGGGAGCGCCACATCGCCGAAGGGGGCTTCGACGAGCCGCGAAGCCCGGACCGAAGGAGCCCACCCCAGTGTGTTGGTGGTGAACCCGCTCGGCCGCAGGATCGCCGCCGCAGGCACCGCCGAGCGAACAGCCTGTTCGTACGCCGCGAAAAACGCATAAGCCTCGGGCCGCGTGGCCGCGCCCTGCGAGGACAGCAGCACCAGCCGCCGCACTCCCCCGGCCTTCGCGACGTCGGCCAGCTCCGCCGGAGCCGGACCGCCCGGGAAGAGGAACAGCGCGTCCGCCCCGGCCACCACCTCGCGCAGGGACTCCGGCGCGGCCAGGTCCGCGACCTGGTGCGCCACGCCCTCGGGCAGGCCGGCCGGCGCCGTCCGCGACACCGCCGTCACCGGCGCCCCCGCCGCCGCCAGCGCCGCCACCAGCGGACGGCCGATGTTGCCCGTCGCCCCCGTCACCACGATCATCTTCGCGCTCCGTTCCTTACGATCCACAGTGGTCACGAAGGTGCCGTGCGCGTCCCCCGGCCGGAAGGACGCACCTTTAAGTAAGCTCACGACATGGAGGAATGGACGCAGTTCGCGGGCCGGTCGACCCGTGACGGGTATGAGGTGTTTCACACCGACTGCCCGGCGCGGACGGTGCTCGACCACGTCACCAGCCGTTGGGGCGTGTGGGTGCTGATCGCCTTGCGGGACCGGGAAC
Source organism: Amycolatopsis sp. 2-15 (assembly GCF_030285625.1). Classification (NCBI taxonomy): domain Bacteria; kingdom Bacillati; phylum Actinomycetota; class Actinomycetes; order Pseudonocardiales; family Pseudonocardiaceae; genus Amycolatopsis; species Amycolatopsis carbonis. Next base: position 6,210,290 of record NZ_CP127294.1, on the reverse strand, counting down.
TGCGGTTCTTCGAGCTCCGCCGCGGCATCGAAGGCGTGAGCGAGAAGATGCTGGCGCAGACCCTGCGCACCCTCGTGCGCGACGGCCTCGTGTGGCGCCGGGTCGAGCCCACCACGCCGCCGCAGGTCAGCTACGGCCTCACGCCGCTCGGCCGCGGCACCGGCGACCAGCTTTCGACGCTCTTCTCCTGGCTGCGCGACCACGCGGTCGAAATCCTCGCCACGCAGTCCGGGTACGACGAGTCCGGCGGCCGGCAGAGCGCGTAGGCATGGCGGAGGAAGAACCCGGGGGCACGGCTGTCCCGAGGACCGGTCACGCCCGGCGCACGTTCCTGTTCGGCGCCGGCGCGGCCATCGCGGCCTCGGGCGCGCTCTCGGCCGCGTTGCACCACCCCGAGCCGGTGGAAGCGACGGGCGGGTTCGGTGCCGACTGGCTGTTCGGCCCGTTCGTGCCCGGCTGCACCGAAGTGGACTTCGACGACCGGTCCATGACGCTCGTGTCGGTGCCCCACTGCGTCACGCCGCTGTCGTGGGACGGCTGGCACCCGAACGACTGGCAGCACCTGTGGGTGTACCGCCAGCACTTCTTCGTGCCGCCGCAGCTGCGCAAGAATCGCGCGTTCCTGCGGTTCGACGGGGTGCTCAGCGCCACCACCGTGTTCCTCAACGGCCGACGGGTCGCCTCGCAGAGCGGCGGATACCTGCCGCTCACCTGCGAGGTCACCGGGCTGCTCACCGACTCCGACAACGTGCTCGCCGTGGCCGTCGACGGCCGCTGGCAGCAGGACACTCCCCCGGACCTGCCCGAGTACCCGAACCCGACGGCCATCGACTTCTACCAGCCCGCCGGCATCTACCGCACGGTCAACCTCTACGGCACCCCGCAGGCCTACCTGTCCGATGTGTACGCCCAGCAGATCGCCGTGCTCACGCCGAACCGCGCGGTGGTGGTGCACTGCACCGTCGATGCGGCGAAGGCGGTGAAGGGGCCCGTGCGGCTCACGGCGACGCTGAGCCAGGCCGGCACCGAGATCGCCACCGCGGCCACCGACGTCACGGGACTGCGCAAGGGCGAGACGAACACCACCGTCACACTCCAAGGCCTCGACGCGGTGAAGCTGTGGGACGTCGACGAGCCGGCGATGTGCGACGTCCTGGTCACGCTCTCGGTCGCGGGGCGCAAGGTCCACACCTACCCGGTGCGCACCGGGCTGCGCGACGCCCAGTTCACTGTGGACGGTTTCCGCCTCAACGGCCGCCCGCTCAAGCTCTTCGGGCTCAACCGCCACCAGTGGTACCCGTTCGTCGGCGGTGCGATGCCCGAGCGCGTGCAGCGGCGCGACGCCGAGATCCTCAAGAACGAGCTCAACGTCAACATGGTGCGCTGCTCGCACTATCCGCAGTCGCCCGCGTTCCTCGACGCGTGCGACGAGCTCGGCATCCTCGTCTGGGAGGAGCTGCCCGGCTGGGACCACGTGGGCGACACCGCGTGGCAGGAGCTCGCGGTGCGCGACGTGCACGACATGATCGTGCGCGACCGCAACCACCCGTCGATCATCGTGTGGGGCACGCGCGTGAACGAGACGCTGGGCCAATACACGCTCTACGGCAAGACCGACCAGCTGGCCGCCGAGCTCGACCCGATGCGGCCGTGCACCGGGGCGGTCGCCGGGCAGAAGGGCTACGTCTCGCCGCTGTACCCGGTGAAGGAGAACGGCGGGGTCTTCTCGTTCAACGACTACAGCCGCCCGCCCTCGCGCAACGCGCCGCCGACATTGCGTCCGCCGCGCCGGGGCGTGCCATACCTGGTGAGCGAAGCCGTGGGCACCCTCGTGGGCGCGCCGTACTTCCGGCGTACCGACGCCGCCGACGTGCAGCGGGAGCAGAGCATGCTGCACGCGTGGGTGCACGAACACGCCGCGGCCGACCCGCGCTACTGCGGGCTGATCGCGTGGTGCGGCTTCGACTACCCGTCCGGCTGGTACCACTCGCTGCGCGGGGTGAAGTACCCCGGCGTGGTCGATTTCTTCCGGATTCCCAAGCTGGGCGCGGGTTTCTACCGCGCGCAACGGGCCCCGTCGCGCGGTGCGGTGATCGAGCCCGCGTTCTACTGGGACTTCGGTCCCGGCTCTCCGCGCGGCGGACCCGGTCGCAACGCGCTGATCTGGTCGAACTGCGACCAGCTCGTGGTCACCGTCGCGGGCCGGCGACCGGTCACCGTGCAGCCCGACCACGCGCGGTTCCCGCATCTGAAGCACCCGCCGTTCCTGGTGAACCTCACCGTGACCGGGAAGGCCCGCCCGGACCTGACGATCGAGGGCCGGGTGAAGGGGCAGACGGTGCTGCGCCGCAGGTTCAGCGCCGACCCGGAGTTCGACACGCTGGCCGTGACCGCCGACGACGGCGCCATCACCGCCGACGGCCAGGACACCACGCGCGTCACGCTCCGGTCCGTGGACCGCTACGGCGCACCGCGCCCGCACGCGCGCGGGGTGCTCAGCGTCGCGGTCGACGGGCCGGGAGTCCTGATCGGCGACCAGTTCCTGGACTTCGGCGCCCTCGGCGGCGCGGCGGCGGTGTGGATCCGCTCGATGCGCGACACGCCCGGGACGATCACCGTGACCGCGTCGCATCCGTTTCTGGACACGGGATCGGCCACGATCTCCGCGGTCTGAGCCACTCGCCGGACGCGGGTACGATCGCACACGGACGCCGGAGTGACACGAGAACGCCGGGAGGCGGCATGGCGCGGACGTTGACCCACACGGATCCGGCCGAGGTGACGTTGCAGCAGGCGCTCGACGCGCTGACCGATCCGGTGCGCCGCACGATCCTGCGCGAGCTCTCGGACGGGCCGGACTTCTCGCGCGCGTGCGGCACCTTCGACCTGCCGGTGTCGAAAGCGACGGCGAGCCACCACTTCGCGGTGCTGCGCTCCACCGGGCTGCTCGAACAGCTCGACCGCGGACCGCGCCGCTACAACCGGCTGCGGCGCTCCGAGTTCGACGCGCGCTTCCCCGGCCTGCTGGACCTCGTGCTCACCGAGCCCTGATCCCCGACCGTGGACGGTCCGTCCACTTCGGACTCGTCAGTCGCGGGCCAGGCCGTCGAGCCACTTCAGCAGCAGCTGCGTCTCCTCGGTGCCGAGGGTGGTGTCCTCGGTGCGCAGGAGGGCGGCGAGCTGCAGGGCCGCGGTGGGCAGCGGAGTCGTCGAGCTCTCGGTCTCCTCGGTGCCGTTCTCGGGAGTGAGCAGACTGTCGTGCACGGCGTCGCGCACGCGCCGCGACAGCTCGGGATCGGTGTAGACGTCCGGCTGGGTGACCATGTTGAGCGCCACCCCGATGTTCGCCGACATCACGCGCTGCGCGGCGGCGTCCGGGTCGACGCGCAGCCGGCCGATGGCGGCGCAGCGCACGAGCACCTCCTTCAGCAGCCGCAAAGCTTCCTGCGCGGCGCTGGGGATCTCGGTGAAGGCCGGGGAGTACATCAGCCGGTAGACGGCCGGGTGCTCCCGCGCGAACGCGATGTGGGTGTCCCAGCCGTTCTTGAGGTCGGCGATCGGGTCGGCCGACGGCTCGGCCGCGCGCTTGGTGGCCAGGTAGCGGTCGAACCCGTGGTCCACGACGGCCGAGAGCAGGCCGTTCTTGTCGCCGAACAGGCGGTACAGCATCGGCGCGCCGACCCCGACCGCCTCGCACACGGCGCGCGTGGAGATGTCGCGGTCGGGCGAGGCGTCGAGCAGCTTCTCGGCGGCCTCCAGCATCTGGGTGCGGATGTCCATGCACCCAGTGTAGCTCAGATATCCCGATAACGTAGCACTGTTACGCACATCATAGCGCCGCTACGGACTATCTCTATCACTGATCCCCATCAACAACGGAGCGGCACGGGCCGCACCCCCGTCAGGAGTGCGGCCCGGCGCGGTCACCAGGTGACCGGCACGCTCGAAACCCCACCCGTGAGGCGGTTGGAGCGGACGTCGAGGTCGTCGACGTCCACGGCCAGGCGCAGGTTCGGGAAGCGGCGGAACAGCTCGCTGAACACCACGCGCAGCTCGGTGCGCGCCAGGCTCGCACCGATGCAGAAGAACCCGCCGTAGCCGAAAGCGATGTGGGAGTTGGGTTTGCGGTCGGCGTCGAACTCCTCGGGGTCGGCGAACACGCTCGCGTCGCGGTTGGCCGACGAGGTCGAGATCATCACGGCGTCGCCGCGCTGGATCGCGACGCCGCCGAGCTCGACATCCTCGTGGGCGTAGCGCAACAGGCCCAAGCCACCCGGCGCGGACATCCGCAGGATCTCCTCGACCGTGGCGTGCACGCGGCCCTCGGGGTCGGCGGCCAGCGCGTCGCGGCGCGCGAGGTCGGTGAGCAGGAACAGCACGCCGAGGTCGATGCGGTTCGACGTGGTCTCGTGGCCGGCGAAGAGCAGGCCCGCGCCCAGCCGGGCGAGGTCGTCGTCGGTGAACGTCGGGTCGTCGGCCTGCGCGGCGACGAGGTCGGACACGACGTCCTGTGCCGGCTCCGCGCGCTTTTTGTCGGCCAGCTCGCCCATGTAGGCGGCGAATTCGTCCATCGCGAGCTTCGCGTCGCCGCCGCTGTCGAGCACACCGATGCGGTCGGACAGGTCGCGGAACTTGTCGCGGTCGGCGTACGGCACGCCGAGCAGCTCGCAGATCACCAGCACCGGCAGGGGGAACGACAGGAAGTCATGCAGGTTCACGGGTTCGCCGCCCGCGGCGTCGTGCGCGGCTTCGAGCTCGTCGAGGCACCGGTCAGCGAGCTCCTGGATGTGCTCGCCGAGCTTGCGCATCCGGTTGGCCGAGAACGCCGGCACCAGCAGGCGCCGCAGCCGCGCGTGCTCGGCGTGCTCGGTTTCGTAGTCGCCCTGCGGCCCGCTCAGCACCGCGGCATCGGACACCGCCGAGGCCTCCTCCGGCTTCGGGTGCGAACGGCCGAAGCGCGGGTCGGCGAACACCGCGCGGGCCTCCTCGAACCGCGTCACGAGCCAGGCCGGGTCGCCGGCCGGCGTGGTCACGCGCGCGATGGGGTCTTCCCGGCGCAGAACCTGGTACAGCGGCGCGATCTCGAGCACGTTGGGCCGGTCGAACGGCAGCCGTGGCGCACGCTCGGTGGTGGTCATCGGATCTCCTCCTCGGGTGACGGTTTCCGGGCCCGCGCACGCACCGTCGCGAGCCAGCTCAGTTCCTGCTCGGCGCGGCGGCCGACCTCGGCCAGCACCAGCCGGCTCCACGGGTCCTCCTGCGCCTCGGCGAGCTTCCCCAGCCGCTCGCCCTGAGCGGCGAGCGCGGTTTCCCGCGCGTCGAGCACCCGCAGCCGTTCCACGGGCTCGAGCCAGCCGAACCCGGCGAGCCGGGAGAGGAACTCGGTCGAGTCGCCGGCCAGGTCCGGCGGCAGGTCCGCGAGCAGGTCGTGCAGCAGCTCGCGGCCGACGTCGGTGATCGTGTAGACGTGCCGCGGCGGCTTGCCCTCCTGCGTCTCGGCGCTGCGCGTGACAGCGCCGGCTTCGGCGAAGCGGCGCAGCGCCGGGTAGAGCGAGTTGTTGGACAGCGCCCGGCCGCTCGACTCCTCGACCTTCCGGCGCAGTTCGTAGCCGTGCATGGGCTGCCTGGCGAGGCTCGCGAGCAGCAGGACGTCGATCCACATTTAGGTCACCGTAACCTAGGTCATGGTGACCTAGCAACGGCCGAACCGGTGGATCCGCCGGAAAATCCCCGTCAAGCGTGCAGCACGGCGGCGCCGGCGAACCGGCCCGCGGCGAGGTCCGCGAGAGCCTCGTCCGCGCGGCCCAGTGCATACGGACGCGTGGTCACTTCGAGGTGGTGGCGGCCCGCGAAGGCGAGGAACTCCCGGGCGTCGGCCCGCGTGTTGGCCGTGACGCTGCGCAGCTGCCGCTCCTGGAACAGGTGCCGCTGGTAGTTCAGCCCGGGCACGTCGGACAGGTGAATGCCCGCGATCGCGAGCGTGCCGCCGCGGTCCAGCGCGGCCAGCGCGACGGGCACCAGCCCGCCGGCGGGGGCGAACAGGATCGCCGAGTCAAGCGGCTCGGGCGGCGGCTCCTCCCCCGCCGAAGCGGCCCCGAGGTCGAGCGCGAGCCGCTGCGCCGCGCGGCTGCGCGTGACCACGTGGACGGTCGCGCCCCGCGCGAGGGCCACCTGCGTGGCGAGGTGCGCGCTGCCGCCGAAGCCGTACACACCGAGGCGACCGCCTTCGGGCACTTCGGCCCGCAGCAGCGCGCGGTAGCCGATGAGCCCAGCGCACAGCAGCGGCGCGAGCTCGTCGTCGCGGTAGCCGGCGGGCAGGTGATGGGCGTAGTCCGCCGGGACCACGGCGTACTCCGCGTAGCCGCCGTCGGCGTCCCAGCCCGTGTAGCGCGATGCGGGGCAGAGGTTTTCCTTGCCCCGCAAGCAGAACTGGCACGTGCCGCACGTGTGGCGCAGCCAGGCGATCCCGACGCGATCACCGATCGCGAAGGCATCCCCTGGGTTTTCACCCAGGGCGAGGACCTCGCCGACCACCTCGTGCCCCGGTGTCACCGCCGGCCGGTACACCGGCAGATCCCCTTCCGCGACGTGGAGATCCGTGCGGCACACGCCGCACACGAACACCCGCACGAGCAGTTCACCGGGCGCCGGTTCGGGCACCGGTCCGCTCGCGGGCGTCAGCGGCCCGGTGCCGATCGGCCCCGGCGCCGTGACGCGCCACGACCGCATCGTGGCCGGCAGTCCCGCCATCGCCGCTCCTTCGTCCGGGAACCCGAACGTACCGCGCGCGGTGCGGGGCGGCGGGCTCTCCGCCGCCCCGCGCCACCCGGTCGGTCAGCGGCCGCTCCACTGGAAGGTGACGGTGGCGCCGGCGCCCACGGTCGCGTCGAACGAGCGGTCACCGGAGACGACGGTGAACGTCTGCTCGGTCTTCGCGGTGTTCAGCGCGACCACGGTGGTCGAGCGGTCGGGGTTGGTGAACGCGACCGCCTCGATCGGCGTGCTGCTGCCGCTGGTGTAGACCACGGACGACGCGATGTGCACCGAGCCCGGCGGCACGAACTTCGAGAAGTGCTCGATGTCGCGGTACTGGTCGTTGTAGGTCACGGCCTTCGTCTGCGAGTTCACCGTGATGGTGCCGTTGCAGGTGCCGCAGCCGCCCAGGTGCGGGCCGTGGTTCTCGTCGAGCGCGATGTTCCAGTCGATGGAGCTGCGGCCCCAGTTCTGCATCACGCCGAGGATCGTGGACGAGTCTCCGCCCTCGCACTCGGTCATGAAGATGTCCTTGCCGGGAAACGAAGCCTTCAACGGCGTCTGAGCGTCGGACGAACCGTAGTAGCAGTGGTAGGCGGTGCCGGCCATCCACTTCGCGGCCGGGGTGGACAGCAGGTCGTACGGGTACTCCGGCTGCGGGTCCTCCCCCGCCCGCTGGTGCGAGGCGATGTCGCCGGGGTGCTCACTCCAGTTGTGGTCGAAGCCGAGGATCTTCGTGTCGAGCCCGGCGGCGCGGATGGCCGGGCCGAGGGCCTCGATGACCTTCGCCTCCTGCTGCCACGGCAGATCGGTGCCCGGGTAGTTCTTGCGCTCCAGCGCCTGCGGCTCGTTCTGCACGGTCAGGTAGTCCACGTGCACGCCGGCCTTGCGGTAGGCCTGCAGGAACTTCACGAGGTACAGCGCGTAGGCGCGGTAGATCTTCGGCGAGTCGATGAGCTTGCCGTCGATCATCGAGCCGGACGTCTTCATCCAGCCCGGCATGCTCCAGGGGCTCGCGACGATCTCCAGCTGTGGGTTCAGCTTCTTCGCCTGGCGCACGAGCGGGAGGATCTGCGTCTCGTCGTGGGCGATGGAGAAGTGCTTCAGGTCGTAGTCGGTCTGCCCGGCCGGCAGGTCGTCGTAGCTGTAGTCCTGGCCGACGGCGAAGTCCGACGCACCGATGGGCTGGCGCAGGAAGCTGATGCCCGCGCCGGCGCGCGGGTCGAAGAGGTTCTTCATGACTTCGTCGCGGTTGCCCGGCGTGAGGCCGTAGAGCACCTGGGCCGAGGAGTCGGTGATGGCCGCGCCGAAGCCGGACACGGTCTGGAACTTCACGTTCGGATCGATGCGGACCGTCGTGGGCGCCGCGGCGGCCGGGCTCTGCCAGCTCAGCTGCGTGTCGACGGGCGTGGTGTCACCGGGGTTGGTGAGCCACTCGTGGACGGTCCGCGACACGGCGGCCGGCGCCTGAGCCGACGGCACCTGGGCGGCGGGCGCGATCTCGGGCCCGGAGGCGGCGGTCGCCGACCCGGCCGCCACGGTCACGGCGGCCGCCGCGGCCGTCACCGAACACAGCACTCTTCGCAAGCGCGGCATGCAGATTCCTTCGTTTCACGGGGAAAACCCAGCGGACACGGCACCTGATCGGCACCGTGGGGAACCCGTGCCCGCGTTGGCGGCCGCGACCGGGGTCCGCACCGACACAACCAAACCGCGGGCGCGATGACAAGATCCCCGCTTCGGTTTCCCATCGTTGGGGCGGTTTGTCCGCCCGTCCGGCCACTTCTCGTGCCGCTGACCGGCAACCGCCCGGGCGCGTTCCCGTTGCCGGGTAAGGCAATTCAGCCCGCTGACGAGGACTCGTTACGGTGTCCCGATTCCCTTCATGTGAGGAAACCCGCCGATGAGCTCCCTTCGCCACGGCCTTTACCTGCCGCCGTTCGGACCGTTCGGCGACCCGGCGGCCCTGGTCGAGCTCGCCGTGCGGGCCGAGGCCGCCGGCTGGGACGGGGTGTTCCTGTGGGACCACGTCGTGCCCGGCGCGCCGCCGATCGCTGACCCGTGGACCACGCTCGCCGCGATCGCCCAGGCGACCAGCACGATCCTGCTCGGCCCGATGGTCACGCCCCCGGCGCGGCGCCGCCCGTGGGTGCTCGCTCGCCAGGCCTCGACCGTCAGCCGGCTCTCGGGCGGACGGCTCGTCCTCGGCACCGGCCTCGGCTCCGACGAAACCGGCGACTTCAGCCGCTTCGGCGAACCCCTCGGCCCCCGCTCGGCGAAGTTCGACGAGGCCTTGGCGATCGTCCGCGCCGTCTGGTCGGGCACCGAGGTGCACCACCGCGGCGACCACTTCCACGTCGACCTCGACGCCGCTGCTCCCGAACCCCACCCCATCCCCGTCTGGACCGCGATGTCCACCGACCACCCGCGCGTCCTCGCCCGCGCCACCACGAGCGACGGCATCTTCCCCCTCGCCGGCCCCCACCCGCCGGCACCGGAGGAGCTGTCCCGCCTGGTCACCGCCACGCGCCCGGCCGACCGCCCCTTCGACGTCGCCGTGGCCGGCAACGCCAGCCCCGCCTGGAACCACCCCCCGACGATCGACCTCGACGCACTGACCGCGGCGGGCATGACGTGGTGGCTGGAGTCGCTCATCCACTTCGACCCCCTCGACCTCTCGATGGAGGTCGTCGACGCCGGGCCGCCGCTGCCCTGACGCCTCGGATCACACCCCGCCGGACGCGTCCAGGCGCCTGGCACCGGAGACCCCGGCCGCAGTCATGACGAGCGCGCAGCCGTCGACCCCGGCGCACCGACCAAAGCCGACCCAACCGACCCCCCGACCTCTCGCTGGCGGTCGTCGACACCGGACTACCGCGGCCGAACCCCGACACGGAACCCGGCACCGGAGACCGCCCGCAGCTGCGACGAGCCCCCGGCCGGCGACCCCGGCGTACTCACCACACCCGCCCGACCGCCCCCTCGACCGCTCCCTCACCCGTCGTCGACGCCGGGCCGCCACGCCGGTGACGCCCCGGACTGCCTGGCGCGGCCGCAGCTGTTAGGTTCGGACGAACCACGGTTGAGCACCCAGCCGTCACCAGACCGTGTCCGGCCGCAGGTCGGGCGCCGGGCCTGCTGCCGGCGGTTGCCCGGCGGGCCCGTGACCGCGGAGGGAACCCGTTGTGACCGACGATCTCAGAGCGGCCGGCGCGCGGCGCCTGCCCACGCTCGACATCAGCACCACGACCGCCGCCGGCACGACGGTGGTCACCGCCGCCGGGGAGATCGACACCGCGGTGTCGGACGCGCTGCGCGCCCGGCTGGTCGCGGCCCTGGAAGGCCGCCCCGGCGTGCTCGTCGTGGATCTGTCCGAAGTGCCGTTCTGCGACTCCAGCGGCCTTTCGGTGCTGATCGACGTCCGGGGCCGCGCGACCGAGGCCGGGATCCCGTTCCGCATCGTGACCCAGCAGCGCGGGCTGCTGCGGCCAATCGAATTGCTGCACCTCGACTCGGTGCTGGAGATCCACCCGAGCCTGGAGTCAGCCACGGGAACCGTCTCCTCGTCGTAGTGCGAGGCCCCGGCGGTGGGCCTAATGTCCTCACATGAACGATCTGCCGCGATTTCCCGAGGATTCCAACCCACCCCCGTCCTCCAGTGAGCCCCCACGTCCGGCCGTGCCGAACACCATCGCGGTCGCGTTCTGGGCGTTCGTCGTCTCGACCGTGATCGGCATCGTCGGCGCCCTGTTGCTGTTCGGGCAGAAGGACGAGCTCATCGACGCCGCCCGGCGCACCAACCCGAACCTCAGCCAGGCCCAGCTCGACCAGGGCGCGAACATCGCGCTCATCGTTGCGGTCGTGATCGCGATCGTCATCGCGCTGCTGTACCTGCTGTTCGCGGTGAAGCTGCGAGCCGGCCGCAACTGGGCGCGGATCGTGCTGACCGTGCTCACGGCGCTGCAGGTCCTGTCGCTCATCACGGGCAGCGGCGGCACCTGGCTGAGCTACCTCTCGGCGCTGGCGGCCGTGATCGGCGTCGTGTTCTCGTTCCTCGGCGACTCCAACGCCTACATCGCGGCGGGCCGGCCGGTTCGGCGGTAACCACTCCGGCGGCGGCTGGCGACTCTAGTGCACGTGCACTACTCTGGAACTCGGTTGAGCCACCAGCCGCCGCGATTTCACCGCGCTCCGGGAGCGTTGGCACCGATCGGCGTGGATGCCCGAGCTCCGGCCGCTTCGGCCGTCACCCGGGTGCGCGGCCTACGAGAGGCGGGCCGCCATGAGCGCCCTACGCCGCACGAAAGCTCCTTCCGCCAGGGTCGGCCGCGTCGACCCGAAACGCCTGCTCGACCTGCACGTCCACCGGCCCGTTCCCGGTGCTTCCGTGGTGGAGGTGGTCGGCGAGGTCGACCTCTGCACCGCACCCCACCTCGCCGAAGTCGTCGAAGCCCGCATCCGCAGCACGGTCGGCGTGGTGATCATCGATCTCAGCCGCACAACGTTCCTCGCCGTCGCCGGCCTCAAGGTCCTGCGCCGCATGCAACTGCTGGCGCAGCTTCTCGACACCGACTTCTACGTCGACCCCGGTGACTCGCACCCCGCGCGCCGGCTGCTGCAGCTGATGCCGCTCGGCTGCGAACGCCCGGGCGCCGCCGCGGGCCTCTCGCCCGTCGACGTCCCCGGCCAGCGGCGGCTCACCACCTGAGGCGCACCCCGCGAAACCCGTGCGCCGGTGGCAAGATCACCACGGGGACCACGACCGCGGACTCCGGGAGAGCACGATGCGCATCGGTTTCACCCTGCCCCAGTTCGGCCCGTTCGCCGGAGACGGCTCGGGCGTCACCCGCTTCGCCCGGCGCGCCGAGGAGCTCGGCGTCGCGAGCCTCTGGGTCGGCGACCGCCTGCTCGCACCGGTGCACCCGAAGGTCGGGTACGGCGGCTCCGACGCGATCCCGGCGGAGTTCGCCGTGCGGCTCGACCCGTTCGCGCTGCTGGCCGCTGCGGCCGCGGTCACCGAACGGGTGCGGCTCGGCACCAACGTGCTCAACGCGCCCTGGTACCCGCCCGCCCTGCTGGCGCGCTCGCTCACCACGATCGACGCGCTCAGCGGCGGCCGCCTGGTCCCGGGGCTCGGCACGGGCTGGTCTCCCGAGGAGTACGAGGCCGTGAACGTGCCGATGACCGAACGCGGCGCGCGGCTCGACGAATGCCTCGACGCCCTCGAAGCGCTGTGGACGACCGATCCCGCCGAGTACCGCGGCCGGCACTGGACCGTGCCCGAGACCCACGACTCGTTCAAGCCGGTCCGCACGCCGCCGGTGTACCTCGCCGGGTACGCGCCGGCCGCGATGCGCCGGATCGCGCGGCGGGCGGCGGGCTGGCTGCCGGTGGTCACCCCGCCGGCCGAGTACGACCCGGCGACCGCGATCGTCGCGCCGCTGGCCCATCTGCGGCAGCTGGCCGCCGAAGCCGGCCGGGACCCCGCGGAGCTGGGCGCGATCCTGCGCATCTATCCGCGGGCCTGCGCCGGCGTGGCCGACGTGGTCACGGCCATCGAACGCACCGCCGAGGACACCGACCTCCGCGACGTGTTCGTGGACCTCACCTTCACCGCGCGCAGCACCGACCACGCGCTGGAGCTCGTGGAGACGATCCTGGGGCGGACTTCCCCCGAGCCCGCGTGACGCGTTCACCCTCCGTTGGTTGCCCGCCGGGGTCCGGAGTGCCGAAGATGTCGGGATGATCGAGCGCCACCACCACCGGCACGAGTCCGACGAGAACGACGGACTCGCCGAAGCCGCCCGGCACGCCGGCTTCGACCTCGGGACCGACGTCGCCCAGCCGGTGGCCGCGCGCGAGCACAACGCCTTCGACGCGGAGGTCGACCTCGGCGTGGACGGTGAGCCGCCGCAGCTGCGCGGCTGAGCGAAGATCCTCCCCGGACACGAGGATGGCCCCCGACCGGAGCCAGGTCGGGGGCCATCGTCTCGGGGCCGGTGCGCTGTGCCCGCCTCTCGGCGGTTCGCACGACGCGACGCCGGCCGGATGCCTGAGACAGCCGGACGGAGCACCGCTTCGACGAGGGGTGAGCCCGGCGGACACGAAGCGCATCGGCCGACTCGTTCAACATCACGAGCGGCGATCGCTATTCCCGCTCAGGCGGGCCCGGTTCCGGGGTCGCGGAAGTCGTCGGGGCTGACCTCGTCGAGCAGGTCGCGGAACTGGCGGATCTCGTCCTCGGTGCCCACACCCGGCTCCCCGCCGAGCGCTTCGGCCGGGTCCTCGCCACCGGCCACCGTCACGTCCACCGCGGCCTCGGCGAGGACAGCCTCGGCGACGTCGATGGGTGCGTGGGCGCGCAGCCCCACCGCGATCGCGTCGCTGGGCCGCGCCGAGACGCGCGCGCCGTCCGAGAGCACCAGGTCGGCGTGGAAGATGCTGTCGCGCAGCTCGGTGACCTCGACGCTCGTCACGTGCCTCCCGAACGCCGACACCACCTCGAGGATGAGCTCGACCGTGCCCGGCCGGGCCGAGGTCACCTGCTCCTGCGCGGCGGCCAGTTCCTGCGCCTCCGGCGCGCCGATGGTGATGGCCAGCCAGCGGCGCTGCCCCGTCTCCTCGCGCAGCAGCACCACCGGCGCCACCTCCTGGGCGACGACGGCGAGACCCTGGACCCGCACTTGCACCATGTGGTTCACCCGCTTCCGGACTGAGTCCCCCTCAGGGACATACCCAGTGTCGCGCGCGGGCACGCGTACCCGCGCGGGGCGGGGTCAGGTAAAACTGGACACGGCGGCCACGAACTCGGCCGCCACGTCGTAGAGCTTGCGGTTTCCGTCCTGCGAACGCTTCACGAGCCGTTGGAACGCCTCTTCGGCGGTGATGCGGTGGGCGGCCATCAGGATGCCTTTGGCCTGGTCGATCACGGATCGCGTCTCCAGCGCGCGATTGAGCTGCGCCACCAGCTCCTGCGCGTCGAAGTAGCGCCGCGCGCTGCGCAGGCCGAACACCACCGTGGCGGTGTAGAGCTCCAGGATTTTCACCTCGAGGTCGCTGAACCCGTGTTCGCCGAACCCGAACAGGTTCATCGCGCCGCTCATGTCGCCGTCGACGGTGAGCGGGGCGGCGAGGAAGCTCGCCACGCCGAGCTCGTCGGCGGCCGACGCGAACTGCGGCCACTGGTCGGCCACCGCCCCGACCCCGACCCGCACGGGCGCGCCGGTCTCGGCCGCGCGCAGGCACGGCCCGTCGCCGATGCGGTACTGCTCGCGGTCGAAGTTCACCGCGCGCTGGTCGGTGCTGGCGACGGTCTCCGCGACCCCGTCGCGCACCAACGTGATGCTGGCCATGTCCGCCCCTGCCACCACACCGACCACGTGCTCGCAGACCGCCTGCAGCATCTGGCCGAGATCGAGTTCCTGGTGGTCGAGCATCGCGGTCAGCGACTCCATCGCCACGGTGACTTCGTCAAGCCGCGCGGATAGCCGTTCCTGGCCGCCGGTCATGTCTCCCGGGCCCCTTCTCTTGTGTGCTTGAAGGGCGCAGCTGACCAGGCAAGACCCGGGCGCGCGCCACCACTGGCCGCTAGCGCTTTAACGGGTCCGCGGGCGACATTACTGCATCCCGATCACCTGTCCGACACGCGGTGCCGCTCCCCCGCACCGCCCGGTTCGTGAAACAACCGAGGTGTCGAAGCGGGACCGAGTGGGTAACCGGGGCCCATGGAGAACGAAGCAGCCGGCAGCTCGCCGAGCCACGGGATGCCGGCGGTCGACCACCTGCTCGACGAGGTGATCGAGCTGCGTCTGCCCGCCGAGACCGGGCAGATCCCGCTCGTGCGAATGCTGGCCCAGGCCGTGGCCGCGCGCGCCGACTACGGCCTCGACGCGATCGCCGACGCGAAGATGGCCGTGGACGAGGCCTGCGCGCAGCTCGTGGAGCTCGCCGACCTCGGTGAGACGATGACGTGCCGGTTCCGCGTGGCACCCGAGGGCATCGCGATCACCGTGGAGACCCCCACCGGCCATGCGCGGCTGCCGAGCGAGCACAGCTTCGGCTGGCATGTGCTCACGACGCTGGCCACCGCCGTGTCGGTCACCAGCACCCCGGCTCCCCGCGCCGTCGGTCACACCCTGGCGATCCACCTCGAGCTGGGTCCGGGGACGGCCAGGTGAACCAGCAGCCGATCACCCGGCGCCGTGACGAATACGCCCACACGGTGCCGCTGTTCGAAGAGTTCGCCGCCCTCGACGCGGACGATCCGCGCCGCCCGCGTCTGCGCGAACAGCTCGTGACGGAGTTCCTCCCGGTCGCCGAGCACATCGCCACGCGCTTCACCGGCCGCGGCGAGCCCCGCGAAGACCTCGTGCAGGTGGGCCGCATCGGGCTGATCAACGCGATCGACCGGTTCACCCCGGACCGCGGCCCGGACTTCCTGTCCTTCGCCGTGCCCACGATCATGGGTGAGATCCGCCGCCACTTCCGTGACACGGGATGGTCCGTGCGCGTACCGCGTCGGCTGAAGGAACTGCACCTGTCGCTGAGCCACGGCTCGAGCGCGTTGTCGCAGACCCTCGGCCGCGCACCCACTCCGACGGAGCTCGCGGAGCATTTGGGGCTCGACGTCGCCGAAGTGCACGAAGGTCTGATCGCCGGCAACGCCTACCAGACGCTGTCGGTCGACAAGCCCGTGCACGACGACGCGGAAGCCCTGTCGCTCGCGGACACTCTCGGCGAGGAAGACGCGGAACTCGAGCACATCGAAAACCACGAGGCACTGGAACCGCTGCTGCGCGACCTGCCCCCACGCGAACGCGCGATCCTCGTGATGCGCTTCTTCGGCGGTCTCACGCAAACGCAGATCGCCGACCGTGTGGGCATTTCCCAGATGCACGTCTCGCGCCTGCTGTCGCAGACCCTGGAACAACTTCGCGGAAAACTCACCGCCGACCCGCAAGCACGGCAATAATCGAAATCTTTTCACCGAACACACCGGAAATCGCCACACGGCAACGGAAATCTCGGCTTTCACGGCAGTGGCTCCCGTTACGGAAATGCGATTTCTTCACCCGCCGGAGCGACCCCATTGTCCGCCCCTTCGTCTTCTGCGAGGATTCATTCCCGTCCACGACGAAGGAGTGTCCGGTGGCTTCGATCCTCAACCCGTACATCAGCTTCCGCGACGACGCCCGGCAGGCGATGGAGTTCTACCGGGACGTGTTCGGCGGGACGCTGACCGTGAACACGTTCGGTGAGTCCGGCATGCCGGACTCACCAGCGGCGAACAACATCATGCACGCTCAGCTGGAGACCGAGAACGGGTTCACGTTGATGGGGGCCGACACGCCGCCGGGCATGGACCACAACCCCGGCACCAACATCTCGGTGAGCCTCAGCGGCGACGACGGCGACCAGCTGCGCGGTTACTGGGCCAAGCTCTCCGACGGCGGCAATGTCGCGGTGCCGCTGGAAAAGCAGATGTGGGGCGACGAGTTCGGCATGTGCGTCGACAAGTTCGGCATCGGCTGGATGGTCAACATCACGCAGCCGCAGGGCTGAGGCCCACCCGGCCGGCGGCACGCGGGTCGCCGCCCGCCGCCGCCGGGTGACCGCCGCGTGTCCGGGCAGCCGTACAGCAACACAGCCGTACAGGGAGGAGACGTGATGCGGGTCGTGATCGTCGGGGGCGGGTTCGCCGGGTACAACGCGGCCAAGCGGCTGCGCAGGACCGCGGGCGACGACGTGGAAGTGGTGGTGGTCAACCCCACCGACTACTTCCTCTACCTGCCCCTGCTGCCGGAGGTCGCGGCCGGGCTGCTCGACCCGCGCAACATCACCGTCTCGATCCCGGGCACGCTGCGCGGCGTGCGGCTCGCGCTCGGCACGGTGACCACTGTGGACTTCGACGCGCACACGGTGAGCTACACCGATCCCGAGGACCGCGACCACGAGCTGTCCTACGACCGGCTCGTGCTCGCCGCCGGCAGCGTGAACAAGCTGCTGCCGATCCCCGGCGTCGCCGAGATCGCCCACGGCTTCCGCGGGGTGCCGGAGGCGCTCTACCTGCGCGACCACATCACCCGTCAGATCGAGCTCGCCGCCGCGGCCGACGACCCTGAGGAACGCACGGCTCGCTGCACGTTCGTGGTCGTGGGCGCCGGCTACACCGGCACCGAGGTCGCGGTGCAGGGCCCGGCGTTCACCGACGCGCTCGTCGCGCGCCACCCCGAGCTCACGGGACAGCCGGTGCGCTGGCTGCTGCTCGACATCGCCGACCGGGTGCTGCCCGAGCTGTCGCCGCGGCTGGGCCGGACCGCCGACGCGGTGCTGCGCGAGCGCGGCGTCGAGGTGCTGACGAAGACGTCGGTGAAGGACGCCACCGCCGCCGCCGTCACGCTCACCACGGGAGAACGCGTCCCGACCCGGTCGCTCGTGTGGTGCGTCGGGGTGCGGCCCGACCCACTCGTCGCCGACGTCGGCCTGCCCACAGCCAAGGGCCGCGTCGTCGTGACCGCGCAGCTCGGCGTGCCGGGCTACCCGGACGTGTTCGCGTGCGGCGACGTCGCGGCCGTACCCGACCTGACGCGGCCCGGTGAGTACACGGCCATGACCGCGCAGCACGCGGAACGCCAGGGCAAGCTCGCGGGGGCCAACGTCGCCGCGTCACTCGGGTACGGCCGCCCCGGCACCTACCGCCACCACGACCTCGGGTTCGTGGTCGACCTGGGCGCGGGCCGCGCGGCGGCCAACCCGTTGCACGTGCCACTGAAAGGCTGGCCCGCGAAGATCGTGACCCGCGCGTACCACCTGCTGGCGATGCCGGGCAACCGCCTGCGCACCGTCACCGGCTGGGCGCTCGCGACGGTGAGCCGGCGCCCGACCGTCCAACTGGGACTGGTCCGAGGCTCTTCCGTGCCGCTCGACACGGATTCCCCGGAAGTACCGCACCGCCGACCCTGAGTCCATAGTGGACTGATCAGGCTTTCACCTCGACCGACGCGCCCACCGCCAGCCCGGCGAAGAACACCTCCGAGTCCGCGTCGGTCAGGTGGATGCAGCCGTGGGAGGGCTTGTCCAACGGCCCGGCGTGGAACGCGATCCCGCCGGCCGCGAAGAACACCGAGTTGGGCATCGAGTCGCCGTACTCGCTGCTGGTGTGCACCTTGTCCTTCCACGCCACCTTGAAGCTGCCCACGGGCGTCGGCCGGCTCGCGTCGCCCGGCTCCATCGCGACCGGGCCGTGCACGACCACGCCGTCCTTGAGCAGCCACGCGAGCCGCAGCGACAGGCTCGCGCACGCGCCGGTCCCGACCGAGCACGGCGGGGGCGGCGGCGGTGGAGTGGTCGACGTGGGTGTGATCTCGGTGGTGGTGGTGGGCGCGAGGCTCGAGGTATCGGCCAGCGGCGTCGGGGTGGTCGCCGCCTGCGGTGCGGCGCACGCCGTCAGCGCGGCCGCGACGGCCACGAGCACACCCGTCGCGAAGGTCTTCGCCTGCATCGGCAACTCCTGTCGTCCGGTCCACCGTGATCAACGGGCGAGCGGGCGGGAAAGTTGAGTCCGTGACCGCAGACACTACCGGCGCGAAATGTTGACGCGTCAGCAAAGCCTGGTAGGTTCGACGCCAGGATCTCGCGAGGAAGTGGACATGGAACTCGGTATCTACAGCTTCGGCGACCGGACGCCCGATCCGGTGACCGGTGAACAGGTGTCGGTGGCGCAGCGGCTCGCCGAGACGGTGGAGCGCATCAAGCTCGCCGACGAGCTCGGGCTCGGGTTCTACGGCCTGGGCGAGCACCACCTGGAGCACTACGCCATCTCGAACCCCGCCACCGTGCTGGCCGCGGCGGCGAGCGTCACCGAGCACATCACGCTCGCGAGCGCGGTCACGGTGCTCTCCACCGAGGACCCGGTGCGCGTATACCAGCAGTTCACCACGCTCGACCAGCTCAGCCGCGGCCGGGCGGAGTTGCTCGCCGGGCGCGGGTCGTTCACCGAGTCGTTCCCGCTCTTCGGCGCCGACCTCGGCGACTACGACGAGCTGTACGAGGAGAAGCTCGCCCTCCTGCTGCGCATCGACCGCGAGGACCCGATCACCTGGTCGGGCCGCTTCCGCCCGCCGCTGAACGACGCGCACATCTACCCTCGCCCGTACGGCCGGCGCCTGCGCATCTCCGTCGGCACCGGCGGCAATCCGGAGTCCTCGATCCGCGCCGGGCTGCTCGGCCTGCCCGTGGTCTACGCCGTGATCGGCGGCGAGCCGGAGCGTTTCGCGCCGCTCGTGGACCTCTATCGCCGCGCCGCCGCGGCCGGTGAGCACGCCGAGGACGAGCACGACGTGACCATGGGCGCCATCGGGTTCGTCGCCGAGCGCTCCCAGGACGCCAAGGAAACCTTCTACCCGTACTGGCTCGAGACGATGAAGTGGGGCGCGCGCTCGCGTGGCTGGGCCGTGCCCACGCGCCGCGAGTACGACCAGTACACCGAGGGCGCCCGCGCGCTGTTCGTCGGCAGCCCGAACGAGGTCGCGGAGCGCATCATCAGCGTCGGCAAGCTGACCGGCGCCGACCGCTACGCCATGCAGATGGACTGGTCGGGCGTGCCGCACGCGAAGGTGATGAAGGCGATCGAACTGCTGGGCACCGAGGTGCTCCCGCAGATCCGCAAGGAGTTCGACTGACGCCCGGGCCCGCGTGGAGCCTCAGCAGAACTGCTTCGCCCCGCCGGCCAGCCGCGCCGCCCGCTCCACGGCCACGTGCAGCAGATCGGTTGGGGAACAACACGTTTCCACCAGACCGGCGACGAGTGCCGCCTCCGGCGTGAACGTGCGCTCGCCCGAACGGACCGTGCGCCACACCGGGCCCGCGTGGCGGCGCAGCACCGCCTCGACGGCGGGCGGCACGTGCGCGGCCGCGCCGAGCCCGAGCCGCCCCTGCGCCATCACGCGCAGGTCGGCGGCCGCCGCCAAGGCGTAGCCGGCACCCAGCGCGTCTCCGCCGATCGCGGCGACGACCGGGCTCGGGTGGTTCGCGATGGTGAGCACGGCCCGCTCCAGCCGGTCCGCCGCGCCGGCGAAGCCGCGGGCGAACACGTCGTGCCCGCCGGTGAGGACGACCGCGTACGAGCCGCCGATGTAGCCCAGCGCGGCGGTGATCCGGTCCAGAGTCTCGGGAACCATGCTCCCGCAAGGGTTCTCGTGCATCCGGACCACCGCGACGCCGTGGTCGTGCTCCAGGTCGATCATGCGCCGTCCTCCCCGCACCCGATCGCTTCGCCCCACGTGAGACGGCTCACGACGGGATGTCGATGCCGTAGTCGCGGATCTTGCGGTAGATCGTGGCCCGCGACATGCCGAGGGAGTGGGCCGCGCGGGACTTGTTCCCGTCGGCGTCGAGGAGGCTGCGCACGATCGCGTCGCGCTCCAGCGACTCCAGCGGGTTGAGCACGCGCTTGACGACCGTCCGGCACTCCGGCGGCAGGTCCTCGGGCTCGATCACGCCCGCGCGGCGAGTGTGCACGACCTTGCGCAGCACCTGCCGCAGCTGCGCGGCGTTGCCCGGCCACTCGTTGCGCAGCAGCAGCTGCAGCGCGGCCGGCGAGCAGTGCAGCAGCGGGCCCTTGCCCAGCTGCGCGAGCAGGAACGGCACGAGCACACGCACGTCCTCGATGTGGTGGCGCAGCGGCGGCACGGTGACCGACGTCGGGAAGTGGCGCATCAGGTCGGTGTCGAGGCCGTCCTGCTCACCCTCCGACACCGTCGCGACGCCCCACACGCGGGCGTCGAGCCGCGCGTCGTCCAGCACCGCGGCCAGCGCCCGCTGCTCCTCCTGCGAAAGCTTGTCCAGGTGGCGGAACACTACCGTGCCCGGGCCTTTGAGCAGCGCCCGCCGCACCGGAGCCTCCCACTCCCCCGCCTTGATGCCGTCGAGCTCCACGACCTCGCACGGCGCGCTCGCCGTCGAGCCGGAGTGCGCGGCGCGGGCCACGGCGAGCTTGCCGCTGCCGGGTTCACCCTCGACCACGGTCCACTTCCGGTCGCGCGCGAAGCGGCCGACCGAGTGACACGCCCGCACCCACAACGCGCCCGTGCCGACGATGCCGGGCAGTACAGGCTGGCGCGTGTCGATGCGCGCGGACACGACCTCGGGCTCCTGCAGCAACCGGGCCCGCACGACGCCGCCGGCCGGGCCGACGTCGCTCGAGACCGGGGTGTAGGACAGCCGCGCGCGGGCACCGCTGGGCAGGTCCATCGACAGCGAGCGGTCCGACTGCGAGCTCAGCGCCTCCACGGCGCGGGCCAGCAGCGCGGCCTGGTCCTCGGGCACGAGCAGCTGGCGGGCGTGGTCGTTGAGCATCACGAGGTCGTTGTTGACCGCGAGCACGATCCCCTGCCCGCGCCGGCACGCCCGCAGGTACGCCGAGAAGAGGCTCAGCTCGCGCAGGCCGACCTGGTTGGTCAGCTCCGTCTCGATGTCGTGCGCGGTCGCCTTCGCCAAGGCCAGCAGCAGCGGGCCGGCGTCCTTCTTCCAGCACGTGAGATCCAGCAGCCCGAGGACCTGGCCCGAGATCGGGTGGCGGATGGGCACGCCGGCGCACGCGAGCGTGTCGAGGTTCTCCGCGTAGTGCTCGTGACCGAACACCGCGGTCGCCTGCCTGCCTTCGAGGGCCGTGCCGATCCCGTTCGTGCCCACGAACTCCTCGGCGTAGCTGAACCCGCGCGCGAGCTGCACCCCGTCGAGGTACCGCTCGAGGGCGCGGTCTTCGGTCCGGCGGTCGAGCACCAGCGCCTGGTCGTCGGTGAGCACCACGCTCACCGCGAGGTCGCTGAGCTTGTCCTCCAGCGCGTCGAGCACCGCGCCCGCGCTCTGCAGCAGCGGCGTCTCGAGATTGGGATCGGCCACGTACGGAGTTTTCACTTGGTCAGCGGCCACCCGGTGCGTCCGGGACCGCCACCACGAAGCGAGGATCGTCTTGCGGACGCTTTCCGCGTCGACCTCCTCCGTGGACAAGAACTGCTCCCTGGCGTTCGCCAGCCTGTCCGGCGACGAAATGGAGGCGCCTGCGTCGGTCAAAGCCTCACCTCCCGGCAGAAGGGCGTCGTGCGCCCCGGCCAGGCACACGACGTCGTGTGCCAGTCACCATAACGGCAGCGCCGACCACTGCCTGTCTCATATTGAGACCACCATCACAGGGTACTCGCGGTGTCATTCCCTGCATCCGGACGGCGACGTGCGAGCTGCATCCGGTGCCCGGCGGCCAGGCGGCCGGGGACCGGATCACCACCCGCGAGCGGCGCGAACCAAGCCGAGCCAGGAACTGCCGACGACCGATCAGGTGGAGGTACACGGCGTGAGTCGACAAAGTCTGAGCAAGGCCCACAAGAAGATCACGGAACTGTCGTGGGAACCGACCTTCGCGACCCCCGCGAAGCGCTTCGGGACCGACTACAAGTTCGACAAGGCCCCCAAGAAGGACCCGCTCAAGCAAATCCTTCGGTCCTACTTCCCGATGGAGGAGGAAAAGGACAACCGCGTGTTCGGCGCCATGGACGGCGCCATCCGCGGCAACATGTTCCGCCAGGTCCAGGAACGCTGGATGGAGTGGCAGAAGCTGTTCCTGTCCATCATCCCGTTCCCGGAGATCTCGGCCGCCCGCGCGATGCCGATGGCGATCGACGCGGTGCCGAACCCCGAGGTGCACAACGGCCTCGCGGTGCAGATGATCGACGAGGTCCGTCACTCGACGATCCAGATGAACCTCAAGCGCCTCTACATGAACCACTACATCGACCCCGCCGGGTTCGACATCACGGAGAAGGCGTTCTCGAACAACTACGCCGGCACCATCGGCCGGCAGTTCGGCGAGGGCTTCATCACCGGTGACGCGATCACCGCGGCCAACATCTACCTCACGGTGGTGGCCGAGACCGCGTTCACGAACACCCTGTTCGTCGCCATGCCCTCGGAGGCGGCGGCCAACGGCGACTACCTGCTGCCCACGGTGTTCCACTCCGTGCAGTCCGACGAGTCCCGCCACATCAGCAACGGCTACTCCATCCTGCTGATGGCGCTGGCGGACGAGGACAACCGGCAGCTGCTCGAGCGCGACCTGCGCTACGCGTGGTGGAACAACCACTGCGTGGTCGACGCGGCCATCGGCACCTTCATCGAGTACGGCACGAAGGACCGCCGCAAGGACCGCGACAGCTACGCGGAGATGTGGCGTCGCTGGATCTACGACGACTACTACCGCAGCTACCTCATCCCGCTCGAGAAGTACGGCCTGAAGATCCCCCACGACCTCGTCGAAGAGGCGTGGAACCGGATCATCAACAAGCACTACGTGCACCGCGTGGCGCAGTTCTTCGCCACCGGGTGGCCGGTGAACTACTGGCGCATCGACCCGATGACCGACACCGACTTCGAGTGGTTCGAGTCGAAGTACCCGGGTTGGTACAACCAGTTCGGCAAGTGGTGGGAGGCGTACAACCGCCTGCGCTACCCGGGCAAGAACAAGCCGATCGCGTTCGAGAACGTGGGCTACGAGTACCCGCACCGCTGCTGGACCTGCATGGTCCCCGCCCTCATCCGCGAGGACATGGTGACCGAGAAGGTCGACGGCCAGTGGCGCACCTACTGCTCGGAGACCTGCGCCTGGACCGACACCACGGCGTTCCGCGGCGAGTACGAGGGCCGCGAAACCCCGAACATGGGCCGGCTCACGGGCAAGCGCGAGTGGGAGACGCTCTACGACGGCATGGACCTCGCCGACATCATCTCCGACCTCGGCTACGTCCGCGACGACGGGAAGACCCTGATCCCGCAGCCGCACCTCGACCTCGACGACCCGAAGAAGCTGTGGACTCTCAACGACGTCCGCGGGATCACCTTCGGCAGCCCGAACATCGCGCTCAACAAGATGTCGGACGCCGAGCGCGAGGCGCACATCGCCGCGTACAAGGCGAACCCGAACGTCACGGTGGCCTGAGGCCGCACCCCGAAACGGTTCCCGCCGGGGTTCCCGGGTTCGATTCCCGGGTGCCCCGGTGGGTGCCCCCATCCCCAGGAGCGGTGTCCATGGGCGACAAGCACAAGATCCGGTTCGAACCGGTCGGCATCGACATCGAGGCCGACGAGGACGAGACCATCCTCGATGCGGCCTTCCGGCAGGGCGTCATGCTCATGCACGGCTGCAAGGAGGGGCAGTGCTCGGCGTGCAAGTCCTTCTTGCTCGAGGGCGACCTGCAGATGGACCGGTACTCCACGTTCGCGTTGGCCGACTACGAAAGCGAGGAAGGGTTCGTCCTGCTCTGCCGAGGGCACGCGTACTCCGACCTCGAGATCGAGCTGACCAACTACGACGAGGACATGATCCGGTCCGGCCTGCCGGTCGTCACGGCGGGAACCACGGTGGAGTCCATCACCGAGCTGACCCACGACATCTCGCTCGTCCGCCTGAAGGTGGACGAGGACGCGGGCATCCGGTTCCACCCGGGGCAGTACGTGGACATCAAGATCCCGGGCACGGACGAGCACCGTTCGTTCTCCATGGCCAACGTCACGGTGGCCGGCGGGATCCTCGAGTTCATCATCAAGCGCTACCCCGGTGGCAAGTTCTCGGCACTGCTCGAAGGATCCCTGTCCGCCGGCGACCCGCTGGAGGTGACCGGGCCGTACGGCGCGTTCACGCTGCGGGTCAGTTCCG